>CAYWSB010000109.1:0-17194 GCA_964460465.1 uncultured Geminicoccaceae bacterium
CCTCCAAGCGTTTCCAGCATCTTACCGCCTCTGCGCTTGGAGAGGGAATCCACCGCCGAAGCTCGCAAATATTCACCTACTTTAGCAGACCGCGTAGCTATTTCTTCTTCAATGGGTCTCAACTACATCATAGATGAGTTGATGAAGGTGTTGACTCGCTAAAGAAACTGGAGCCTTCGCAGAAATCGTGTTGGGGCGTGGGGAAGATCATCTTCCCCGCCGCTTCCCCTTCCCTATTCCGGCGCAGTCTGGCGGATCTGGGTGCCGATGCCGTGCTCGGTGAAGAGCTCGAGGAGCAGGGCGTGGGGGACGCGGCCGTCGATGATGGTGGCCGCACCCACGCCGGCCTGGATGGCAGCGGTGCAGGTCTCGACCTTGGGGATCATGCCGCCGGAGATGGTGCCGTCCGCGACCAGGGCCTCGACCTCGGCGAGGGTCAGGAGGGAGAGGAGCTGGCCCGCCTTGTCGAGCACGCCCTTGACGTCGGTGAGCATGAGCAGGCGCTTGGCCTTCAAGGCGCCGGCGATGGCCCCGGCGGCGGTGTCGGCGTTGATGTTGTAGGTCTGGCCGTCGTTGCCGGCGCCGATCGGGGCCACGACCGGGATGAACTCGGACCTCGCCAGCAGCTCGAGGATGGTGGGATCGACCGCCCTGGGCTCGCCGACGAAGCCCAGGTCGACGATGGCCTCGATGCTGCTTTCGGGGTCGCGACGCCGGCGCTGCAGGCGCTCGGCGGTGATCAGCCCTGCATCCTTGCCGGAGATGCCCACGGCCTTGCCGCCGGCGGCCTGGATGGCGCTCGCGATCTCCTTGTTGATCTTGCCGGCGAGGACCATCTCGACGACCTCGACCGTGGCGGCGTCGGTGACCCGGAGGCCGTCGACGAAGGCGCTCTTGATCGCCAGGCGGTCGAGCATCGCCTTGATCTGCGGCCCGCCGCCGTGGACCACGACGGGGTTGATGCCGACCTGCTTGAGCAGCACGACGTCGCGGGCGAAGTCGCGGGCGAGGTGCTCCTCGCCCATGGCGTGGCCGCCATACTTGATGACGAAGGTGGCGCCGTGGTGGCGGCGCATGTAGGGCAGCGCCTCGATCAGCGTGGCGGCGACGGTGGTCTTGTCCGTGCCGCTCGGATCCGGCCTGACGATCATCGGCGTGTTCCCCCTGGTTCGGCTCGCCGGGCTTCTAGCGCGCTTCCGTGGCGTCTTCCAGGAGGCCGGCCACGAGCTCGCGCAGCGCGTCGAGGCCGTCGCGCTTCCTGGCGCTGGTGGCGAGGACCTCGGGCCAGGCGGCGGGCTTCCTGACGAGCGCCGCCCTGGTCTCGGCGAGGCGCCGCTCCAGCTCGGCCCGGCCGACGAGATCGGCCTTGGTGAGCACCACGACGAAGGGGACGGCCGCCTTGCCGAGCAGCGTCATCGCCTCCTCGTCGACGGGCTTGATGCCGTGCCGGCCGTCGATCAGGAGGACCACCAGGCGGAGCGTCGCCCGGCCGCGGAGAAAGGCGAAGACGAGGTCGGTCCAGGCCGCGACCTTCTCCTTCGGGGCCCTGGCGTAGCCGTAGCCGGGCAGGTCGACGAGCCGGAGCCGGCCGTCGAGCTCGAAATAGTTGAGCTCCTGGGTGCGGCCCGGCGTGTTCGAGGTCCGGGCGAGGTCGGTGCGGCCGGTCAGCGCGTTGATCAGGCTGGACTTGCCGACATTCGAGCGGCCGGCGATGGCGACCTCGGGGCCGGCCGCCTCGGGCAGCTGGTCGAGGTGCGCCACGCCCAGCATGAAGCGCGGCGGCCGGGCGAACAGGAGCCGTGCGGCCTCGGCGCGGTCCGCGGCCCGGGCGCTGCGGGCGTCGGCCGGCGGCTCAGCCCTGCTCGACACGGCCGATATGCGGCAGGTGCCGGTAGCGCTCGGCGTAGTCGATGCCGTAGCCGACGACGAAGACGTCCTCGATCTCGAAGCCGATGAAGTCGACGTCGAACGGCACCACGCGGCGCGACGGCTTGTCGAGCAGGGCAGCGCTCCAGATCGTCCGCGCCCCGTGGGAGCGCAGCAGCTCGGCCGTGAAGGCCAGCGTGCGGCCGGTGTCCTGGATGTCGTCGACCAGCAGGATGTCGCGGCCCTTGGCGGTCTCCGGCATGCCGCCGATGACCTTGACCCGGCCGCCGCTCTCCTTCTCGAGGCCGTAGGAGCTGACCTGGAGGAACTCGACATAGGGCTTGAGGCCGTGCCGGTCGAGGGCCCGGATGAGGTCGGCCGCGAACATGAAGCTGCCCTTCAGGAGGCCGACCACGGTGACGTCGGCGGGCACCGTCCGGGCGATCGCCGCGGCCAGCTCGTCGATGCGCCGCTCGATGGCGTCGGCCGTGAACAGGGTGACGACGCGCTCGGCGCTCTCCGGCGGTTGCGCCATGGTCAGCCCGCCTTCACGCCCATCCGCTTCATGATCAGCCACTGCTGGGCGATCGAGAGGATGTTGTTCCAGGTCCAGTAGATCACGAGCCCCGCCGGGAAGGTCGCGAACAGGAACACGAAGATCAGCGGCAGGAAGGCCATCACCTTGGCCTGAATCGGATCGGCCGGCTGCGGGTTGAGCTTGAACTGCAGCCACATGGTGATGCCCATCAGGATCGGCCAGACGCCGATCATCAGGAAGCCCGGCACGCCGAACGGCAGCAGGCCGAAGAGGTTGAAGATGCTGGTCGGATCGGGTGCCGAGAGGTCCTGGATCCAGCCGAAGAACGGCGCATGGCGCATCTCGATCGAGACGAACAGCACCTTGTAGAGCGCGAAGAACACCGGGATCTGCACCAGGATCGGCAGGCAGCCGGCGAGCGGGTTGACCTTCTCGCGCTTGTAGAGCGCCATCAGCTCCTGCTGCATCTTCTGCTTGTCGTTCTCGTAGCGCTCGCGGAGCTTCATCATCTCCGGCTGCAGCTTCTTCATCTGGCTCATCGACCGGTAGGACTTGTTGGCCAGCGGATAGAAGATGATCTTGACGATGAGGGTCAGCGCCAGGATGGCGAGGCCGTAATTGCCGAGCAGGCCGTAGAGCCAGGTCAGCACGTGGAAGATCGGCTTGGTGAGGAAGTAGAACCAGCCGAAATCGACCGCCCGGTCGAAGAGCGGGATGCCGTAGCGCTCGCTGTAGAGGTCGAGGAGCCGGACCTCCTTCGCACCGGCGAAGAGGCGGTCGGTGACGGTGATCGACTGGCCCGCCGGGACGACCCTGGCCTGGCCCAGATAGTCGATCTGGTAGCGGTCCTCGCCGCCGCGGAGGTTGTGGCGGAAATTGGCCTCGAGCGTCTCGGCCTGGTCGGGGACGAGAGCGCCCAGCCAGTACTTGTCGGTGAAGCCGACCCAGCCGCCGGTGCTGGTGAAGCGCTGCGGGTCGCCGCCGCGCAGGGCGGAGTAGTCGATCTCCTTGAGCGTGCCGTCGAGCACGCCGATCGGACCCTCGTGCAGGATGAAGAAGCCCATGATGTCGGGCGTCGGCCAGCGGGTCAGCAGGCCGTAGGGGTAGAGGGTCACCGGCGCGCCGCTGGCGTTCTCGACCGACCGCTCGATCTGGAACATGAAGTCGGTGTCGAGGCTGATCCGCTTGGTGAAGACCAGGCCCTCGCCGTTGTCCCAGCGGAACGAGACCGCGTCCGTGGCGGTGAGCCGCTGGCCCGTGACCTCCCAGACCGTATCGGCGTCGGGCACGGTGATGCCGCCGGTCGCCACCCAGCCGAACTCGGCGAAATAGGGCGCGCGGGTGCCGACCGGGCTCAGGAGCTCCACCTCCGGCGCGTTGGCCCCGAGAAACTGGCGGTAGTCGACCAGCGTGATGTCGTCGATGCGGCCGCCGCGCAGGGCGATCGAGCCGTGCACCCGGCCGTTGTCGATGGCGATGCGCGGGTGCGCCTGCAGCGCCGCCTCGCGGCCGGTGGCCGGATCGAGGCCGAGGCCGGGATCGAGCACGCCGCCGATATCGGCGGACCCGGGCGGCGTGCCCTCGACGGCCGGCGCCGGCCGCGTGACGGCGTCCTGCGGCTCGGTCTGCGCCGCCTCCTGCATCTCGCGCAGGCGCTCCTGCTCGCGCAGCCGCGGCATCTCGTAGAAGACCTGGAAGAGCAGGATGATGCCGACCGAGAAGACGATGGCGAGGATGAGGTTCTTTTGGTCTGTCATGCAGGCGGACCGATCGGTTCCGAGGCGTCTGACGGATGGGAGCGGCAGGCCGCACGCGGGGCGTGCCGCGCGAGGTCGCGCGTGGCCGGGACCGGGTCGTAGCCGGACCCGCCCCAGGGATGGCAGCGGAGGATGCGCTGTGCTGCGAGCCAGCCGCCCTGCACGGCGCCGTGGCGCTCGACCGCCTCGAGCGCATAGGCGGAGCAGCTCGGGGCATAGCGGCAGCGCGGCCCGAGCAGCGGCGAGACGAGGTAGCGGTAGAGGAGGAGGAGCGCGCGGAGAGCGACGCTCAGACCGCGGTCGAGGGCGGCGGCGAGGCCGCGGGCGAGGTCGCCGCCCCGGCCGGCCGGCGCTTCAGGCTCCGCGCCAACTCGGCGAGCGCCGACGCCAGGTCCGCCTCGAGGTCGGCATAGACGCATGTCAGCACGGCCGAGCGGGCGACGAGGACGTAGTCGTGGCCGGTTGCGACGCGGCCCGGCATGACATGGCGGGCGGCCTCCCGGAGCCGGCGCCTGGCCCGGTTGCGGGCGACCGCGTTGCCCACCTTGCGCGACGCGGTGAAGCCGACCCGTACGGGTGCCGCGGTGCCGCGCGCCCGGTCGGAGTCGGATGCCGTCGCGGGGCCCTCCGCAGGCTGCGGGGCCATCTGCAGGACGAGCGTCCGCCGCACGGCCTTGCGGCCGCTGGCGCATCGGAGGAAGTCCCGACGCTTTTCGAGGCGGGCGAGCAGGTCGACACCGGATGCTGCGTGGTGCTTCAGGTGCCGGTCAGGCGCTCAGCCGCTTGCGACCCTTCGCCCGGCGGGCGCGGATCACGTTCCGGCCACCCACCGTGGCCATGCGGGCGCGGAAGCCGTGGCGCCTTTTGCGCACGAGCCGGCTCGGCTGGTACGTTCTCTTCACGGGTCAAATCCTCGTTATCGGCAAATGGAAGGGGCATGCCGGACGGCGCAAAGCCGACCGGGCGGCACACATAAGCGGCCGTGTCGTGCCTGTCAAACCACCAGGGAGACGCATCTTGTCGCTCGGTCCCCGCGCCGCCCGCCGGCCCCGCGCCCTGCCGCCGCGCAATCTGCCGATGCGCGCCCGGCTGCTCCTGCCGGCGGCGATGGCCGCCGTGGCGGTCGCACCGGCCCAGGCCGCGGCCGCGCCGCGGGCAGAGCTCTGGCCCCGCTGGACGGTGCACGACGCAGCCGCCACCGCCCAGGTCGACCACGGCGCCTATGCCGGGCTGCTGCAGCGCTACCTCGTCCGGCATGCCGACGGCATCAACCGCGTGCGCTACGCCGCCCTCAAGGCCGACGCCAGGGTGGAGCTCGACGGCTACGTGCGGAGCCTCGCGGCCGTCGATCCCGATCGCCTCGCCCGGGCCGAGCAGATGGCCTTCTGGATCAATCTCTACAACGCCCTGACGCTGCAGGTCGTGGTCGACCACTATCCGGTCGCCAGCATCCGCGACATCGCCATCTCGCCCGGTCTCTTCGGCCGCGGCCCGTGGCGGCGGCAGCTCCTGCGGGTCAACGGCGAGGCGCTGTCGCTCGACGACATCGAGCACCGGATCCTGCGCCCGATCTGGCAGGATCCGCGGATCCACTACGCCGTCAACTGCGCGGCAGTCGGTTGCCCGAACCTGCAGCCCGAGCCGTTCACCGCCGCCCGGCTGGAGGTGATGCTCGAGGCGGCGGCCGGCGACTACGTCAACCACCCGCGCGGCGTGGCCCTGGTGCCGCGGCGCTTCGGTGCCGACCGGCTCACGGTCTCGCGCATCTACGACTGGTTCCAGGCCGATTTCGGCGGCAGCGAGCGCGGTGTGCTGGACCATCTGCGGCGCTACGCCGTGGGCCCGACGGGCGAGCTTCTGGGCGGCGTTGAGGCGATCGATTCCTATCGCTATGATTGGGCGCTGAACGACAGCAGGGAATGACCCGCATCACCCAGGCGCGTCCCGATCCAAGCGGTGCAGAGCGCGGCAGCGCGCGCGTCCTGGCGCCGGCGGGCGCGCCGGCGACCCGGCCCGCCGGCACCCGACCGCCGCTCGGCCGCTCTTTGTCCGCCCGGCTGCTGCTGCTGACCGTCGTCTTCCTGCTGATCGGCGAGGTGCTGATCTTCGTGCCCTCGATGGCGCGGTTCCGGCAGGTCTATCTCGAAGAGCGGATCGCGGCGGCGCATCTGGCCGCCATCGCGCCGGCCTACGAGGCCATGCGCCCGTCGCCGGCGATCGAGGATGCGCTCTTGTCCCATGCCGGCGTGCTCTCGGTGCTGATCGTCCGCGACGAGCCCCTGCTGATGCTCGGGATGGAGGCCCCCGTCGATCTCACCATCCGGCTCGGCGAGGCGGGCTGGGCGACCCTGGTGGCGCAGGCCGTGGCGACCTTCTACCACGGCGGGCAGCGGGTGATCCGGGTGATCGGCCCGTCGCCGATGGCCCTCGGCACCACCGTCGAGATCACGCTCACCGAGCTGCCGCTGCACGCGGCGATGACCGATTATGCCTGGCGGATCCTGGTGCTGTCGCTGGTGCTGTCGATGATCGTGGCGGGCATGCTGTTCTTCGCCCTCCGGCGGCTGATCGTGCTGCCGCTCGCCGAGATAACCCGGCGGATCGCCCATTTTCACCGGCAGCCGGAGGACCAGAGCCTGGCCGCGAGCCCGCGGCGGCGCAGCGACGAGATCGGCATCGTCGATCGCGAGCTCGAGGCGATGACGCGCGACCTGCGCCAGGCGCTGGCGCAGAAGACCCGGCTCGCCGCGCTCGGCGAGGCGGTGAGCAAGCTCAACCACGACCTGCGCAACATCCTGGGCACGGCACTCCTCGTCTCCGACCGGCTGGAGCGCAGCGCCGATCCGGCGGTGCGGTCGGTGGCTCCGCGGCTGATCCAGACGCTCGAGCGGGCGATCCGGCTCTGCCAGGACACGCTCGATTTCGCCCGCAGCCGGCCAGCGCAGCCGCGTCTCGTGCCGCTCCCCCTGCGCGAGCTCGTCGCCGAGGTGCTGGGTGGCCTGGCACCGCCCGCCGGGCGGCAGGTGGCGAACGAGGTGCCGCCGGGAGCGCTGGTGCACGGTGATCCCGACCAATTGCATCGGCTGTTCCTCAACCTCGCCAAGAACGCCGTCGACGTCCTGCCGGAGGGGGGCCGGCTGACCGTCGCCTGCCGCCCGGCGGGCGACCGGCTCGTGGTCGAGGTCAGGGACACCGGCCCGGGGCTGCCGGACTCGGTGCGGGCCCGCTTGTTCGAGCCCTTCGCCGCCACGACCTCGAAGGCCGGCAGCGGCCTCGGCCTCGCCATCAGCCGCGAGATCGCCCGGGCGCATGGCGGCGAGGTCGAGCTCTTGGCAACGGGCGACTCCGGCACGACATTCGCCGTGAGCCTGCCGGCGGCACGGGTACGTGACGCCGCCTGAGGCAGGCGCCCTGGAGGAACGCGGTGTCCGGACCCCTCATCGTGCGACTGCGGCATCTGGCGCTGGCCGTGGTGGCGCTCGCCACGCTCGCGGCCTGCAACATGCCCGGCCCGCCGGTTGCCGGGGTGCCCGGCCTGCAGTGGGAGATCCAGCGCTTCTACCTCGACCGGGCGACCGAGGCGGGCGGGATGTGCACCGCACCCCGGATTCTCTCGGTCACCCGGGCCACGGTGCTCGAGGAGACCGACACCGAGGTGGTCATGCGGGTCCGCTACTACTGGCGCGACGAGGGCATGCGGCCCGACTTCGACCGGCTGCCGCTGGTCAGCGCGATCAGCTGCGAAGGCTTCGGCGAGCGCGACTTCACCTTCGCCCGGCTGGCCGAGGGCGCGCTGCAGGCCACGGCGATGACGGGCGAGCTGCGCAACGTCCGGCAGAACTTCGGCACCCGCGAGGGCGGGTCCTGAGCGTCCCCGTCGACCGCACGGGGCTCAGCCGTCCTTGAACGCGCGCTCCTTCACCGTCGTCAGCGTATCGGTCAGGTAGGAGAGGATCGAGCGCTCGCCGACCCTGAGCTCGACGTCGACCACCATGCCGGGCAGCACCGGCAGCGTGCCGTCCGCCCCCATGTGGTCGCGCACCGTCAGCACCTCGACGGCGAAGCTCGGCAGCTCGCCCGGCAGCTCGCTCGCCACCGCGTCGGCGCTGATCCGGGCGACGGTGCCCTCGATCGCCCCGAAGCGGGCGAAGTCGTAGGCCCGCACCTTGACCGTGGCGGCCATGCCGGGCTCGACCCGGCCGATGTCGGCATTGGCGACCAGCGCCTTGATGACCAGCCCCTCGCCCATCGGCACCAGCTTCATGATGGTCTCGTTGGCCGCCAGCGACTGGCCGGCCGCCGCCGGCTTGAGCTCCTGGACGATGCCGGCGACCGGGGCGACGAGCACGAGCTCGTCCAGCACCGCGGTCTGGGCGCCGAGCTGCTCGAGCAGCTGGTCGCGATCCGCCATGGCGGTGCTGAGATCCTCGAGCAGGCCGCGGCGCCAATCCATGTCGAAGCTCCTCTGGCGGCTCTCGCTCTCGGCGAGCCCGGCCCGGGCGGCGACGACGGCGGCCCGCGCCTTGCCCAGCTCGCCGCGGAGGTCCGCGAGCTGGCGCTCCATCTCGATCAGCTTCAGGCGCGGGTAGAGGCCGCGCTCGGCGAGCTCGCGCACGGTCGTGGCCTGCTCGGCCAGCAGCGCCGAGCTGGCGTCCAGCCGGGCCACCTCGGCCTCGGCGGTCATCAGTGCCGCCCGATGGCCCTCGACATTGCGGCGCAGCGTCTCGCGCTGGCCCTCGCGCGCCTCGCGCCGGGCGAGCAGGCGGGCCTCGGCCTGCTCGACGAGGTCGAGCCGGTAGCTGGCGAGCTCGTCCGGCGCGATGAGCGGGCTGCCCTCGATCTCGGCGCGCAGCACCGCCACCTCGGCCAGCCGGCTCTGCCAGCGGCCGCGCAGCTCGGCCTGCTGCTTGGCGTCGATCTCCGGCGCGAAGGTCAAGAGCACCTCGCCGGCCGCGACCCGCTGTCCCTCGGTCACCTCCAGCGTGGCGAGTCGGCCGCCGCGCGGGTGGTTGATCAGCTTGACCCGGTCGGCCGGCTCGACCTGGCCCTGCGCCTGGACCACCTCGTCGATCCGCGCCCAGGCGGTCCAGGCGATGCCAGCGGTGAGCATGAGCGCGACGCTGCCGATCAGCAGCCCGGCCACCGGGGAGCGGCGCCGCTCGAGCAGGGCGCGGATGTCGGCCGGGAGCAGGTCGTCGACGGGCTCGGCGAGCGAGCGCCGCGCCAGGGTCCGGCGGGTGGCGAGGTCGGTCTTCGTCGTCATGCCATGGCCTCGCTTTCGGCGATCGGCTGGCGCGCCCGTCGCACCACCTCGCGCGGCTGGCCGGCGAGCACGAGCCGGCCGTTCTCCAGGAGGATCGCCCGGTCGCACATCTCGATCACCGAGATGCGGTGGGTGATCATGACGATGGTCCGCCCGCTGCCGGCCCGGCGGAGATTGCGCAGGAGATAGGCCTCGCTGGCGAGGTCGAGGGCGCTGGTCGCCTCGTCGAGCACCAGGAGGCGGGGGTTGCGGACCAGGGCGCGGGCGATGCAGAGGAGCTGGCGCTGGCCGAGCGAGAGGCCGTGGCCGCGCTCGGTGAGCTCGGTGTCGTAGCCCTCCGGCAGGCGCTGGATGGTGTCGTGGATGCCGACGAACTTGGCCGCGGCCACGATCCGCTGCATCGAGCGGTCGACGGCGGCGATACCGATATTCTCGGCGATCGAGCCCGCGAAGAGCTGGATCTCCTGCGGGACCACGCCGAGCTGGCCGCGATACTCGGCGGGATCGAGCCGGGCGATGTCGACCTCGTCGACCAGCACCCGGCCGGCATCGGGCTTCTCGAGGCCGACGAGCAGCTTGGCCAGCGTGCTCTTGCCGGAGCCCGGCGGGCCGACGACGGCCAGCATGCTGCCCGGCTCGATCACGAGGTCGAGCCCGTCGAGCGCCGGCGGCTTGGCCGGATCGTAGGTGAAGCGCACGCCCTCGAAGCGGAAGCGGCCGCGCAGCGGGTTGGGCAGCGGCACCGGTGCGCCGACCAGCTCCGGGCGCTCGCCCATGAGATCACCGAGCCGGGCCAGCGCGTCGCGGGCCTGCTGCAGCTGGTGCCACGCGAAAAAGATTTGCCGCATCGGGGCGAGCGCCCGGGCGGAGAGGATGGTGCAGGCGATGAGGGCGCCGATCGAGAGCTCGCCGGCGACGATCATCCGGGCGCCGAGATAGATCACGACGAGGCTGACCACGTGCTGGAAGACCTGGCCCGTGGCGGCGACGCTGTTGGCCAGCCGGCTGGCGCGGAAGCCGGTCCAGGCGCTCTCCACCTGGCGGTCCTCGAAGCGGCGCTGCATCTCGGGCTCGAGTGCCAGGGCCTTGACGGTCAGCGCCTGGGTCACCGTCTCGGCGAGACCGGCGGCCTTCTTCGCCGTGGCGCGGAAATTGGCGCGCTGGAGCCTGCCCTGGCGCAGCTGGGCCAGGGCCGAGAGGCCGATGAACAGCGGCAGGGCCGCCAGCGTCACCCAGCCGAGCAGCGGGCTGAAGAGGAAGATGGCAGCGATGAACAGGCCGACGAAGGCGAAGTCGACCAGGAGCAGCGGCAGATTGCCGGAGAGGAAGGCGCGCAGCTGGTCGAGCTGGCGGAGCCGCTCCATCAGCTGGCCGGACGGCATCGATTCGAACACGCGATAGGGCAGCCGGAGGAGATGGTGGACCACCTCGCTGGAGAGGGCGAGGTCGAGCTTGGCCCCGGTGTGGCTGACCACGTAGCCGCGCAGCGAGCGGAGCAGCAGCTCGAAGCCGAACAGCGTGACCATGCCGACGGCCAGCACGTCGAGCGTGCCGAGCGAGCCCTGGCCGATGACCTTGTTGTAGACGGTCATCATGAACAGCGGCATCGCCAGGGCCAGAAGGTTGATGCAGACCGAGGCCACGCCGACCTCCAGGAAGACCGGCCGCAGCCGCTGCCAGATCGCCTGGCGCCAGAGGCTGCGCCCGTCGGCAGCGCGTGGCCGGCGCGGGCGGAGCTGCAGGATCTGGTCGCCGAGTGCTGCCGCGGCCTTGACCGTGGTCGCGCTGGCCCGTCCGTCGGCGAGCGGATCGACCAGCATCAGGCGGCCGTTGACCATGGCGCGGGCGAGCCGGGCCCGCCCGCCCGCGGCCTTGAGCAGGAGGAAGGGCGGCTGGATCCGCTTCAGCCGCCGGGCGGTCGCCGGGACGAGCTGGGCCTCGAAGCCGAGCCGCTCGGCGAGGCGCAGGACGGTGTCGAGGTCGCCGCTCTTGCCGCCCTGCAGGACCGCCCGCGCCTCGCTTTCGCCGAGCGGCCGCTCGAGCTGGGCGCAAAGCCTGGCGAAGCAGTCGAGGAGGGCCGTTCCCTGGGCCGTCGTCGAAGGTCCGGTGGCCGGCTTCTCGGGTGCGGCGGTGAATCGCGGCAAGGGCTCGACCTCAGCTCGATAGTGATCGCCGATGACTAGCGTATATTGCTAGTCCGGACCACAATCAACAACCTTTGGTTGAATTCCCTCGCCAATGGCCCGGCAGCCGCGCCGGTTTCAGTCGAGCGCGTAGGCCAGGCACTTGAGGTAGGCGGTCTCCGGCAGCGCCGGGTGGACGGGGTGGTCGGGCGCCGCCCCCGCCTGGTAGATCTGCCGCGCCCCCCGGCCGGCGGCCCGGATCCCCGCGGTGACCTCGGCCGCGAACGCCTCGGCCGAGACGTTGTGCGAGCAGCAGGCCATGACGAAGAAGCCGGACTCGGCGACCAGCCCGGCCGCCTCCCGGGCGAGCTTGCGGTAGCCGCGCAGACCCACCGCCAGATCCTTCCTCGCCCGGACGAAGGCCGGCGGGTCGGCGATCACCAGGTCGAAGCGGGCCTTCTCGCCGGCGAGGCCCTCGATGGCGGCGAAGGCCTCGGCGGTGCGGGTCGCGAAGCGTCCCGCCACGCCCTGCCGCCCGGCGCTCGCCTGCGCCAGCGCCAGGGCCGCAGCGGAGCGGTCGACCGCCAGGGCCGAGGCGGCACCGTGCGCGAGGCAGGTCAGGGCGAAGCCGCCGGCATAGGCGTAGAGGTCGAGCACCCTGGCCCCCTTGGCGAGGCGGGCGGCGAAGGCGCGGTTCATCGCCTGGTCGTAGTACCAGCCGGTCTTCTGGGCGGCGGCGGGTGCCGTGACGAAGGCGAGGCCGTTCTCCTCGACAAGGATCTCGTCGGGCACCGTGCCGAGGACGACGCGGGTCTCCTCGGGCAGGCCTTCGAGGTTGCGCCCGGGCGAATCGTTGCGGGCGAGAATGGCACCGGCACCGACGACGCCCTGCAGCGCCCGGGCGATCGCGGCCTCGAGCGCCGCCATGCCGGCGGTGTTGAGCTGGAGCACCAAAAGGTCGCCGTAGCGGTCGACGACGAGGCCGGGCAGGCCGTCGCCCTCGGCGTGGACGAGGCGATAGAACGGCCGGTCGTAGAGCTTCTCCCGGAGCGCCACGGCGCGGGCGATGCGGCGCTCCAGGAACGCCTGGTCGATCACCGCGTCCTTGTTGCGGCTGAGCAGCCGGGCGGCGATCAGCGAGTGCGGGTTGAAGTGGGCCACCCCGACGATCTTGCCGGTCGGCGCCATCAGCCGGACGATGCTCCCGGCGGGCAGTCGCCTCGCCGCCTCGTCGATCCGCAGCTCGTTGGAGTAGAGCCAGGGTGCCCCGGCCTTTTGCCGTCGGTCGTGGTCGCGCAGGATCTTGATCGTGGGGTAGCGGTCCGCCGGCTGGTCGGCGGCTGCCGGGTCGTGGGTCGCGAGCGTGGTCATGGGGATCGTCCAAGGATGCAGGCGTCTTGATGCCCGACCCGGGCCCGGCCGGCAAGCGGTGCTTGGCGGCGGCCGACCGCGGCCCTAGACTCGCCGGCAACGGCAGAGGAGGAGGCGTCGATGCTGCACCGCGCGTTGATCCTGGCGACGACCGTGCTGACGCTGGCAGCACCCTGGGCCGCACCGGCGCAGACGGACGCCCCGGCACAGCCCGAGGACACAACGGCAATCGGCCGCACGGCGACGCACGAAGCCGAGCAGTTCATGGTGGCCGCCGCTCATCCCGAGGCCGTGGCGGCGGGCCATGCCGTGCTGGAGGCCGGCGGCAACGCGATCGACGCGATGGTCGCGGTGCAGCTCATGCTGAACCTGGTCGAGCCGCAATCCTCGGGCATCGGCGGCGGCAGCTTCCTGCTCTACTGGGATGCCGCCGAGCGTCGTCTGCATGCCGTCGACGGCCGCGAGACCGCACCGGCGACGACCGGCCCCGACCTCTTCCTCGACCCTGCCACGGGCGAGCCCATGGGCTTCTGGGACGCGGTGACCGGCGGCCGGTCGGTCGGCGTGCCCGGCACGCTGCTGCTGCTCGAGACGATGCACGAGCGCTTCGGCAGCCGCCCCTGGGCGGAGCTCCTGGCCCCGACGATCGAGCTCGCCGAGACCGGCTTCACCGTGTCGCCCCGGCTGGCGGATGCGATCGCCGCGGCGCAGGAGCGCGGGCTCGACCGGTTCGCGCCGACCCGGGCCTATTTCTTCGACGACGCCGGCGCTCCCCTGGCGGCGGGGAGCCGGCTCGCCAACCCGGCCTTCGCCGCGACGCTGCGGGCGATCGCCGAGGACGGTGCGGCCGTGTTGCACGAGGGCCCACTCGGCGCCGCGATCGTGGCGGCGGTCGCGGCTGCGGAGGGCAATCCGGGGGCCATGACCATGGCCGATCTCGCCGGCTACCAGGTGGTCATGCGCGAGCCGGTCTGCGCGCCCTATCGCGGCCATTCGGTCTGCGGCATGGGGCCGCCCTCCTCGGGCGGCATCGCCGTCGGGCAGATCCTGGGGCTGCTCGGGCATGTCGACATGGCCGGGCACGGCCCCTCGCCCACCGGCGTCCACCTCTTCCTCGAGGCCTCCAAGCTGGCCTATGCCGACCGCGCGCTTTATGTCGCCGATGCGGGCTTCGTGGCCGTGCCGACGGCGGGGCTGCTCGATCCGACCTATCTCATGATCCGTGCGCAGGCGCTCGACCACGGTGCCGCCATGCCGCCGGCCCGGGCCGGCAACCCGCCCTGGCGCACCGGGCCCCTGATGGCGCCGCAGGTGCTGGAGACCTCGAACGGCACCAGCCACGTCTCGATCGTCGATGCCGACGGCAACGTCGTGGCGCTCACCAGCTCGATCGAGACCGGCTTCGGCAGCCGGCTGATGGCCGGCGGATTCCTGCTCAACAACGAGCTCACCGACTTCTCGTTCCGGCCCGAGGTGAACGGGGTGCCGGTCGCCAACCGGGTGGAGCCCGGCAAGCGGCCGCGCAGCTCGATGGCGCCGACCATCGTCCTCGACGGGGAGGGCGAGCCGGTGCTGGTGCTGGGCTCGCCCGGCGGGGCGCGGATAATCAACTATGTGGCGAAAACCATCGTCGCCATGCTCGACTGGGGGATGCCGGCCGAGCGGGCGGTGGCGCTGGGGCACTTCTCCAACCTCAACGGCGACACCGCCCTCGAGGCCGGGAGCGACGCGGCGCTGCTGGCCGGCGCCCTCGAGGCGCTGGGTCACACCGTCTCCCTGGTCGACCTGAACAGCGGCCTGCACGTCATCGAGCGCACCCCCGAGGGCTGGCGCGGCGCCGCCGATCCGCGGCGCGAGGGCAGCGTGATGGGCAATTAGGCAGCTGCCCAAAATCTACCCAGGCGCGAGCGATGAAACGCCGCAGCGGCAACCGCCGGTCTTTCCAGCCGCCAACCGGATGTTAACTCTCATGGCGTATGATGCGCTGCAGCATGACGGTCGGCCGATGGGCGGACGGGCGTCGTGAGCTCCCCCGGGAGCGGGCAGGACGAGGATCGAGATGGACCTGCAATCGCCTTCCGGCCGGTCACTGCGCAGCCTGGACGAGCTGGAGCACGAGCTGCGCACGCCGCTCGCCTCGATCCTCTCGATCAGCGAGATCCTCAGGGATCATCCGGAGCTCGGCGAGGACGAGCGACGCCGCTTTCTCGATGCGATGCACGAGGAGAGCGGCCGGCTGGCCGAGCTCGTCGAGTTCCTGCTGCGCACCGGCCGGCTCGACCGGGCCCTGCACGGCTAGCCGCCGGCGGCCGGTGCCGTCTCCAGGCTGCCGCCGAGGCGGACCGGACGAATCGCCGTGGCGAGGCCACTCTTGGGGTCGGTGACGAGCAGGACGGCGCAGAGGGTGGCCGGCCCCGCCGCCGGCTGCAGGCGCGGCCCCGGCACGCTCGAGCGCCAGCGCTCGAGCGAGATCGCCTTGTCCATGCCGATCACGCTGTCGTAGTCGCCGGTCATGCCGACGTCGGTGATGTAGGCGGTGCCGCCGGGCAGCAGGCGATGGTCGGCCGTGGGCACGTGGGTGTGGGTGCCGACGACGAGCGAGACGCGGCCGTCGAGGAAGTGGCCGAGCGCCGCCTTCTCGCTGGTCGCCTCGGCATGGACGTCAACGACGATGGCATCGGCGTTGCCGCCCAGAATCCAGGCAGCCAGCGCCTCCTCGAGGTGGCGGAACGGATCGCCGTAGAGCCCGGTGAAGAGCCGGCCCATGACCTGCAGCACCACGAGCCGCCGGCCGCGCGGCGTGCGGAAGGTGGCGACACCCTGACCCGGCGTGCCGGGCTGCATGTTGAGCGGCCGGATGATCCTGGGCTCGGTCTGGATGTGGCCCACGAGCTCACGCTGGTCCCAGGCGTGGTTGCCGAGCGTGATCAGATCGGCGCCGGCAGCGAAGAGATCGGCGGCGATGGCGGGGGTCAGGCCGAAGCCGCCGGCGGCGTTCTCGCCGTTGACCACGACGGCGTCGAGGCCGAGCTCCTCGCGCAGCCGGGGCAGCTCCGCCTCGACCACCGCCCGGCCGGCACGGCCGACCACGTCACCGACGAAGAGAATCTTCAATCGTCCGCCCTCGCGTCCGCTCTGCAGCTCATCCGGGGAAGTGGTGCACGCCGGCCTCGGTGACGATCGTTGCGAGTCGGACGTCGTTGGCCTCGTGCGGCAGGGACGGCACGCGCTGCGCCGCGAAGGCGAGGCCGATGGCGGTGAGGCCGGGGCCGAGGGTGGGCAGGGTCCGATCGTAGAAGCCGCCGCCGTAGCCCAGGCGGTAGCCCCTGTCGTCGAAGGCGAGCATCGGCACCACGACGATGGTCGGCCGGACCGCGGTCGCGGCCGGCAGCGGCTCGAGCACGCGCATCGGCCCCTCGAGCAGCGCGTCGCCCGGCCGATAGCGCAGGAACGCCAACGACCGACCCTTGGCCACAATGCGCGGCAGGCAGGTGGCGATGCCGAGGGCGGCGAGGGCGCCGAACAGCGGGCGGGTGTCGAGCTCGGCACCCAGCGGCCAGAAGGCGGCGACCACGCTGTCGGGGCACAACGGCAAGTGCGTCATCAGGTGCAGCAGCGCGGCCTTCGACGCCGCGCGCCGATCGGTCGCATCCATGGCCGTTCGCCGCGCCATGGCCTGGTGGCGCAGGCGCTGCTTGGCTTCGGCCGTGGCTGGATCAGGTCGGGCGGTGCCCATCAGCGGCGATGCCGCGGGGGTCGACAGGACATCGCCACCCGCCCGGGCGGGCGGTAGCGGAGCCACCCTGGCCGTTGCCGTCGACGTGGTCCCTGGGTCCTGCTGAGCAGGTGGGCGCCGCAATACCCGGACCAGGGTCCGGACAGAGGCAGCTCCCGAAGGATCACAATAGGCCCAGAGCGCTGAGAAGACGCTGACGAACCGGGCAGCCCCGCCATCACGCTAGTTAGGCGGTCTCGACCGCGGCTGCAAGCTGCTCCAGCCGCTCGGCGAGCCGCTCGATCATCGCCGCCGTGCCGCTGTCGTCGCCGGCCGCCACCTTCGCACTGCCGGCCTGCAGCCGCTTGATCTCGGAGAGCGCGTCGTCGAGCTCGTCGGCGATCAGGAGGCTGGTGAGCACCAGGAGGCGCGGGTCGCCGATCTGCCCATGGGCGGCCGCCTGCTCGCGCACCCGGGCGTCCACATAGCTGGCGAGACGCTTGAGCCGCAGCTCCTCGCCCTCGCCGCATTGCACGCTGTAGGGGCGGTTGTGGATGGTGA
>CAYWSB010000110.1:0-17187 GCA_964460465.1 uncultured Geminicoccaceae bacterium
TACAATTCGAGGGCGTGCGACTGATGTAATTCGTGGATGGATCAGATCCCAGAACCATTCTGAGGCGCTCGGCAAAACGTCTAGTGCAGCGACTTGAATACGCCTCCGAACCTCTGGAATGACGTATCCCTTCACGCGTTCCATAGCTGCAGGCGCGGTGCCTTCTAGTGGCAGTATCTCCTTTATTTGATGTGCTAGCTTGTCCCAGCCAAGCGCATCGCAATAACAATAAAGAGCATCAATCTTTCCGGAAATCATTTGATCGTAATAGTGCTGCGGCTCCACGTCTTCATAGTAATGATTAAGATTGATTTCGATTGAACTTATTTCATCAACTAAATCGGAAAGAGGTCCAATCTGACTGTTGTTCATTTACGATCCCCGGAAAATTAGTGGATAGCGATTGGTCCACCCCAGTAAGCTGGGGATGGAACGAATCTGTGGGCTAAAGGGGACACGTCCCATTTTAGCTATACACGCCCTTTCCTCGACCATCACCAAGGACTGGATGGGTGTTGGAAGGCGGGTCTTCCCGCCTCTCTTCACCGCCCTGTCCCATCCGGGTACCACCCCCGCCGCAATACCTGATCCAACGGCCATGGGCACTGCTCCGGCAGCGTCGCCGTCTCGCCGTGTGCGGACAGCCCCTCAGTGGCTTGTTCGCGGGCGGCGTTGTAGAGGGTGGCGAGGTCCGCTTCCATCTCGCGGCGCAGGGTGGGGGTGAGGTCGTCGGCGAGCTCGATGCGGGCGTCGACGATGCTGCGGCGCCAGCTCGCACGGGGCGCTTCGGCGCTGGAATACCGGAGCTTCAAGAGGTGTTCGAGGAGGCGGCGCATCTGGCTGCGAACCGCACGCCGCTCGGACTTGCCCAAGTCCTCCACCTCCTCGGCGAGATGGTCGAGATCGAGCGGCAGGTCGGGTCGCTCGGCCGCCAGCCGGCGCAGCGCTGCCGCCTGCTCCAGTGTCCAGGCGTAGTAGTCCGTCGCGTAAAGCCGATCGAGCACCTTGGCCATGGGCTCTCCCTTACCAGACTGCCCGTGCCAAAGCCACCGCGGCCCCACCCAGCCGGTCCGCGCGCACGGCCTCCCACCATTCCGCAGCACCTGCCACCGAGCCCTCCAGAAACCCCCAGCACCCCCGCCGCCACCAGGCCCAAGGTCCGGAGGGGGCCGCGGGGGAACTCAGTTCCCCCGCCTCTTCACGCTTTCCCCCGGTCATAACGAATCGTTATGGCCAATCATGTGTCTGCCAACAAACAACCGAAACATGGCGCATATAGCGGCGCATTTCCGCTCGGGTTGGCGCATCGAGCGGCGCATGAACCCGAGACATGCGCCGCTATACGCGCCATTTGTCATAATCTTCGCCGTTATACGCGCCATAAGCGTTCCTTATGGCGCATCGGATGCGCGTTTTGGCCCGATTCGCGACGAACGAACCCGCGAACGAACCCGGGAATCGACGAACGAACCCACCGATTCGACGAACGAACCCAAGATTCCGACGAACGAACCCGGGAACCCGCGAACGAACCCGGGCTGACAGGATGTCGCAGGCGGCTCCCGTTTCCCTCTGTGTGTCAGTCCCCTGCCGGGCGACATGTCGCGTCGAGGTGAGGCTGGCGGGCGTTCCGCCGCCGACGAGCGAACCCGGCCCCACCGATCCGCCGAGCGAACCCGGCCGCCCCTTGACCCCGACCTGCTAATCCGCTAATATTCCTATATCGGGCATCGCCCCAAAGTCCCGGTGGGGCGCGGGGAGGCCAGCCTCCCCGCATCCTGTCCTAAAGCTGCGTCAGCCCGTGCCGCTCGAGGAGCTCCACCAGCATGCGGCCGTTCTTCGCCCGGTGCTCGTGGTGGATGCGCTGGGCGGCGTCGGGGTCCTGCCGGGCGATGGCGTCGACCAGGGCCCGGTGGTCGAGGTTGGAGCCGGTGGGCCTGGGGCGGAGCCGCAGGGTGAGCATGCGCACCCGGTGCGACTGGTCCCAGAACTGCTCGATGATGGCCTTGAGCCGGTTGTTCCGGCAGGTGGCGAGGATCAGGCGGTGGAAGCGGTCGTCGGCGCGGGCCCAGGCCTCGAGGTCGTCGGCCTCGAGCGCCCGGTCCATGCGGGCCACGGCGTCCTCGAGCTCGGCGATCCGCCCGGGCGGCGCGCCGTCGCGGGCGATCTGCCCAGCGGCCTCGGATTCGAGGGCGGTGAGGATCTCGTAGATCTCGCGCATGTCGTCGGCCGAGACGGGCAGCACCCGCATGCCGTGGCGGGGGCGGATGTCGATCATGCCCTCGCGCGCCAAGCGGACCATGGCCTCGCGGACAGGCGTGCGGCTCATCTCGAGAAGTTCGGCCAGCTCCTGCTCGAGCATGATGGTGCCGGCCGGGAAGTGGTTCTCGAGGATGCGGTGCCTGATCCCGCGGTAGGCCCGCTCGGCCATGGTGATCCGGGCCTCGGCCGGGGCCTGGGGGCTCGCCATCTCAGAGCCGCACCAGCCGGCCCTCGGCCGAGGCGCGGTAGACCGCCGCCTCGATCCGCAGGTTGGCGAGGTAGTCGGCGGCCGTGTTCACCACCGGGCCCCGGCCGAGCAGGTGGTCGACGACGTGGCGCTGGAAGGCCAGCACGCTGTCGCCGGCGAAGCCGCGGTCCTCCCAGGCGTAGGGGATCTCGGCCTCGTCGTTGGCGCCATGTGCCCGGAGGAAGAGCCGGCCGTCGCCGTCCAGCCGCAGCACGCCGGCCGAGCCCTCGGCCCAGAGCTCGCCCATGGTCAGCCGGCGGTTCCTGGCCGCGTGGTCGACCAGCCGGTTGCCGTCGAAGAGGGCCCGGCGGTTGCCGGGAAACTCGAGGAGGATGATGCCGGCATCCTCGCCCGCGATCGCGGGGTTGAGGCGGGCGAGCCGGGCCAGCACCGCCTCGGGCTCGCCCAGCAGGTAGCGGAAGACGTCGATGAAGTGGATCGCTGTCTCGTGCACCAGCAGCCGCGGCATGGTCTGGAAATAGGGCTGGCGGTCGAGATAGGCCCGCGGTCCCTGGCCGTCGCCGGGCCTGAGGCGAAAGCTCACCTGGTAGACCTCGCCGATCCGCCCGGCGTCGAGCTGGCGCTTGAGCTCCCGGTGCCAGGGCTCGAAGCGGAAGTTCTCGTGGACGACCAGCAGTGTGTCGGCCGCCGCCGCCACGCGCACCGCCTCCTCGGCCTCGTCGAGCGAGCGGCAGAAGGCCTTCTGGCAGATCGTCGGCAGCCGCCGGGTCATGGTCGCGCGGATCAGCGCCAGGTGGCTCGGCGGCGGGGTGGCGATGTCGACGAGGTCGGGGGCGGTGGCGTCCAGCATGGCGACCGGGTCGCTGAACGCCGCCGGCACGCCGAACCGCGCGGCGAAGGCCGCGGCCTTGGCCGCATCCAGGTCGCAGACGGCGACCAGCTCGACCTCGGGCAGGCGCGCCCAGGCGTCGTGGTGGAAGGCGCTGAAATAGCCGCAGCCGATGGTGGCGACGCGGAGCCGGGTCATGCGGCGCTCTCCACGAGCGCTGCGAGCGGGCCGAGATCGTGCGCCCAGTGCGGGGTCTCGGCCCCGGCGACCGGCCCGTCGACGAGGGCGAGGCGGTCGCCGAGGAGACAGCCGAGGCAGAGGGTGCGCCGCTCGGGGCCGGTGAAGGCGAGGCTCGAGATGTTCTTCAACGGGCCCGGCGGCGGTCGGTCGAGCAGGTCCCGGTCGAGCCGGCCGAACCGGTACGCCGCCTCGACGGCGGCCAGATGGGCGGGCAGGGCGTCCTCGAGGAACACCTCCTGGCGGCCGTCCGGGTGCAGCCGGATGACCCGGTTGCTGACGATGCTGGTGATCCAGGCCGCCCCCTCGGCATCGAAGGTCAGGCCGTCCGGGAAGGTGCCGGGGCCGAACGTCGCCACCGTCTCGCGCCGGCCGAGGCCATCCGGCTCGATGCGCAGCCGGCTGGTGCGCCGGCCGAAGGTCTCGTTGACCCAGAGCCAGTCGCCGTCGGGCGAGACCAGGCACTCGTTGGTGTAGCCGAGGCCGTCCGCCACGATCCGCGCCCGGCCAGCCTCGACCAGGACGACGAAGCCGTCGGCCACGTCCGGGCAGGCCGCGAGGTGGCGCGGGTGGTGGCGAGTGCTCACCGTGACCCAGAGCCGGCCAAGGGCGTCCTGATGCACGTAGTTGGTGGGCGGCAGCGGCCGGCCGTCGACCTCGAGCAGCACCGGCTCGACCCGGCCGTCCGGCAGCAGCCGCCACACGCCGCCGGTCTCGGCACCGAGCTCGGCCAGAAGGAAGCTGCCGCCCGGCTCGAGGGCGATGCCGTTGGGGCGGAGATGGCGCGGCGGGTCCTGGGCCAGATGGCGGACCACCCGGCCCGTCGGGGTCACGATCGCCACCCCGCCCGGATCGGTCCAGTCGGCGGCGAAGAGCAGACCCGAGCGGTGCGCCAGCACGCATTCGGGACGGACCAGGCCCTGGCCCAGGAAGCGGAGATCGGCGAGGCTCGGCATGGCTGTTTCGCGATTGACCGGGTTGCAAATCGACGTATACGTAAAGGCATACCGAACCGCATCCGATAATCAAGCGCCTTGCGCCGGGAGGATGCGGCAACCAGGGGGCTGAACCGATGCGCATGCTGACCACCGTCGCCGCCGGGCTCGTCACGGCACTGGCCGCCGGGCCCGTCCTGGCCCAGGACTATCCGAGCCGCGACATCACCAACGTCGTCGTCTGGGCCGCGGGCGGCGGCACCGACACCGCCAACCGCCTGCTCATGGCCGAGATGCAGGAGCACCTCCCGGTCCGCATCAACGTCACCAATCGCACCGGCGGGGTCGGCGGCTCGGTCGGCATGAGCTACGTCTTCGAGCAGCCGGCCGACGGCTACACGCTGGCCGGGATCTCGGAATCCGTGGTGACCGCCGGCGTCCAAGGCGGCTGGGACCAGCGCATCGACGTCTGGTATCCCTTCATCATCGGCGGCTCGCCGGACCTCGTCTCGGTCTCGGCCTCGGCACCCTGGCAGACGCTCGACGAGCTGATCGAGGCGGCCAGGGCCGCACCCGGGCAGATCCCGGCAGGCGCCAGCGCCGCGGGCTCGATCCATCACCTCAACCTCCTGGCGTTCGAGAAGGGGACGGGGACCAGCTTCAACTACATCCCCTATGACGGCTCGGCGCCGGCCCAGAACGCGGCCGTCGCCGGCGAGGTGCAGGTCGTCGTCACCTCCCTCGCCGAGCAGCAGCAGCTCCTGCGCGCCGGCCGGATGCGGCCGCTGGCGATGCTGGTCGAAAGCGACCAGGAGCTCGACGGGGTCGGCACCATTCCCTCGGCCTTCACCGGCTACCCGGAGCTCACCGAGCACCTGCCGATCATGCAGGCGATCGGCTTTGCCGTGGCCGACAGTGCGCCGGACGAGGTCAAGGCGACGCTGACCGCGGCGTTCGACGCGGCGATGCAGGGCGACAAGGTTCAAGGCTGGCTCGCCGAGAACTTCTACAGCGCCTCGGGGCTTTCCGGCGATGCCGCCAAGGCCGAGTTCGCCAAGCTCGAATCGCTCTTCGCCTGGACGCTGCACGAGCTGGGTGCCGCTTCCGTCGATCCCGCGACCCTGGGCATTCCGCAGCCGAACTGACGGGCGACCCCGGCCGGGCGGGGCGGGCGAGGTCGTCCCACGGCGGCCTCGCCTCGCCCGGCAGTGCGGCTCGCCTCGGTCATCGCTCCAGGGACGCGCCCGCGCATGTCCACCCAGCCGTCCGACACCCTTCTGGCCCGCCGGCGGGCGGACTTCTGGACCAGCCTAGTCCTGCTCGTCCTCGCCGCGGCGATGATTGGCGGGGCGCTCCAGTTCCCCCTGCGCGGCACCTATGCCGGCGTGCGCAACGCCTGGTACGTCTCGCCCGCTCTCCTGCCGCTGATCGTCGCCACCTGCCTCGCGCTGCTGGCCATTGCGCTCATGGTGACGGCGCTGCGGGCCGGCGCGCTGCGCCACGCCTTCGCCGCTCGCGGCCCCGGTCACGGCGCTGCCGGCCGGCTCGACGTGGTCCTGATCGCCGGGCTGATCGCGGCCTTCGTCGTCTGCCTGGTGCCGCGCGTCGACTTCGTCGCCGCCGCCGGCCTGTTCCTCCTGGCGTTCACGGTCGGCTACCATGTCGACCGGCCGGCACTCGCCCGGATCGCCCTCGGCGCCTTCTTCGCCACGGCGGGGCTCGTTGCCATCCTGGCGCTCGTGGGCCTGACGCCGCCGCCGCGCTCGGCTGCCGCCTTCATGCTCGACGCCGCCGTCCTGGCCATCCTCGCCCTCGCGGTGCTGCTGCTCGTCTGGCGCTGCGACGCCGCGGCCCGGCGCGCCCTCGGCCAGTGCCTCGCCGTGGCCCTCGCGACCCCGCTCCTGCTGGGCTCGATCTTCAAGTTCCTGCTGCTGGTGCCGCTGCCGCGCGAGGGGCTGATCGTCGTGGCACTCGACACCGCCCGCTACGCGCTGCGCGGCGCTTTTTGAGCGATGGACGTCGCCGCGCAGCTGCAGGCCTTCGTCGTCGCCCTGGCCCAGCTCGTCTCCGAGCCCGCCATCGTCGCCGTGCTCATGGGCTCGAGCGTTCTCGGGATCATGTTCGGCGCCCTGCCGGGTCTCACCGCCACCCTCGGCGTCGCCCTGCTCGCCACCCTGACCTACGGCTTCGACCTGCAGCTCGCCCTCGTCGCCCTGATCGCGCTCTATGTCGGGGCGATCTACGGCGGCTCCTATCCGGCGATCCTCCTCAACATCCCGGGCACGGCGGCCTCCGCGGCCTCGGCCCTCGACGGCTATCCGCTGGCCCGGCAGGGCGCCGGCGGCAGGGCGCTCGGGCTCACCACCACTTCCTCGCTGCTCGGCACGCTGATCGGCATGCTGGCGCTGGTCGTGACCGCACCGCTCATCGTCGAGCTGGCGTTGCAGTTCACCTCCTACGAGTTCTTCCTCCTGGCGCTGTTCGGCATCATCATCTCGGGCACGCTGACCAGCCCCGATCTCGTGATCAAGGGCTGGATCGCCGGGTTCCTGGGCCTCGCGCTGTCGACCGTCGGCCGCGACAAGCTGATGTTCTACCCCCGCTACACCTTCGACCTCGCCGTGCTCGATTCCGGCATCGAGGTGGTGCCCGTGCTGATCGGCGCCTTCGCGATCCCGCAGATCATCAAGACGTTGCGGGAGCGGGCACCCCTGGGCGTGCTCCAGGAAATCGGCCGCGTCGTCCCGGACTTCCGCACCATCGCCAGGAACGTTCGCCACATCGTCCGCTCGGGCCTGATCGGCGTCGGCATCGGCGCCGTCCCCGGGGTCGGCGAGGACATCGCCGGCTGGGTCTCCTACGGGGCGGCGAAGAACGGCTCGGCGCATCCGCAGACCTTCGGCAAGGGCGAGCCCGCCGGCCTGATCTCAGCCGAGACGGCGAACAACGCCTGCATCGGTGGTGCGCTCATCCCACTCACCACGCTCGGCATCCCGGGCAGCCCGCCCGCCGTGATGCTGCTGGGTGCCTTGATGCTGCACGGGCTGACGCCCGGCCCGATGCTGTCGATCGAGCGGCCCACCTTCCTGGTCGAGCTCGCCGCCATCATGGTCCTGGCCTCGGCCGCCATGTGGCTGAACGGCATCCTCCTGGCCCGCCAGGTGGTCAAGCTCCTGAAGGTCCCGGCCACGCTCTTCCTGCCGGTCGTGGCGCTGCTCGCGGTCCTGGGCTCGTATGCGCTCGGCCTGAACATCACCAACCTCTACCTGATGGTCGCGGTCGGCATCGCGGCCTACGTGCTGACCGAGATGGACTACCCGATAGCACCCCTGGTCATCGGGGTGATCCTCGGGCCGATGGCGGACGAGAACCTGCGCCGCGCGCTCATGGTCGGGCAGGGGGATCTCTCGGCCTTTCTGACCCGGCCGGTGAGCGTCGTCCTGATCGTCGCCATCCTGCTGACCCTGCTCGCCCAGATCCCGGCCTATCGCCGCTGGCGCCAGGACCTCGGCAAGCGGCTCAGGTCCTGGCGCGGCAGCTGAGCCGGCGCCGCTCGGCCGCCACTACTCCGCCGCCCTCGGATCGGCCTTCTCGATTCGCGCGGCGGCGTACTTGACCTCGGGAATCTTGCCGAACGGATCGAGGGCCGGATTGGTCAGCCGATTGGCCGGCGCCTCGGCGAAGCAGAACGGAATGAACAGCATGCCCGGGGCGATCGCCGCATCGCGGCGGGCCATGAGCTCGATCGTGCCGCGCCGCGTCGTGACCCGCACGCGCTCGCCGGCGGCGACACCCAGCTGGGCCATGTCGCTGCCGTTCATGCCGACGAAGGCCTCGGGCTCGAGCCGATCGAGCTGCGTGGCGCGCCGGGTCATCGCCCCGGTGTGCCAGTGCTCGAGCGTCCGCCCGGTGGTCAGGACCATGGGATAGGTCGCGTCCGGCGTCTCGGCCGGATCGATCCCGGTCGCCGGCACCAGCATGGCGCGGCCGCTCGCGGTCGGGAAGCGGTCGCCGAAAACGACCCCGATGCCCGGCTGGTCGTCGGCGGGGCAGGGGTAGGTGACCGCCCCCTCGCGCTCCAGCCGCTCCCAGCTGATGTGCGCGAGCGACGGCATCGCCTCGTGCATCTCGGCGAAGATGTCGGCCGGCCCGGCATAGCGCCAGTCGAGACCGAGCCGGCGCGCCATCTCCTGGACGATCCACCAGTCCTCGCGGGCCTCGCCCGGTGCGTGCAGCGCCTTGCGGCCGAGCTGCACCTGGCGGTTGGTGTTGGTCACCGTGCCGCTCTTCTCCGGCCAGGCCGAGGCCGGCAGGACGACGTCGGCGAAGGCGGCCGTCTCGGTCAGGAAGATGTCCTGGACGACCAGGTGGTCGAGCCGGGCGAGGGCGGAGCGGGCGTGGTCGGTGTCCGGGTCCGACATCGCCGGGTTCTCGCCCAGGATGTACATGCCGTGCACGCTGCCGGCGTTCATTGCGTGCATGATCTCGACCACCGTCAGGCCCGGCGTCGGGCTGAGCGCCGCACCGCCCCAGAGTGCCTCGAGATGCGCCCGGGACGCCGCGTCGCCGACCTTGTGGTAGTCCGGCAGGAACATCGGGATCAGCCCGGCATCCGAGGCGCCCTGGACGTTGTTCTGGCCGCGCAGCGGGTGCAGGCCGGTGCCCGGTCGGCCGGTCTGGCCGCAGAGCAGGGCGAGGCTGATCAGGCAGCGGGCATTGTCGGTCCCGTGGGTGTGCTGGGAGATGCCCATGCCCCAGAAGATGATCGCGGCCTCGGCCCGGGCGTAGAGCCGGGCCACGGCGCGGATGGTCTCGGGCGTGATGCCGCAGATCGGCGCCATCGCCTCGGGCGTGTACGCCTCGAGGTGCGCGCGCAGACGGTCGAAGCCTTCGGTGTGGGCCTGCAGGTACTGCCGGTCGTAGAGCTCCTCGGCGACGATGACGTTCAGCATCGCGTTGAGCAGCGCCACGTCGCGGCCCGGGGTGAACTGCAGCATGTGGGTGGCATGGCGCTTGAGCGCCTGGCCCCGCGGGTCCATGACGACCAGCCTGGCGCCCCGCTTGACCGCCTGCTTGAAGTAGGTCGCGGCCACCGGGTGGTTCTCGGTCGGATTCGCGCCGATGACCACGATGACGTCGCTGTTCGCCACCTCGGTGAACGGCGCGGTCACCGCCCCCGAGCCGATGCCCTCCATCAGGGCGGCCACCGACGAGGCGTGGCAGAGCCGGGTGCAGTGGTCGACATTGTTGGTGCGGAGGCCCGTGCGCACCAGCTTCTGGAACAGATAGGCCTCCTCGTTCGAGCACTTGGCCGAGCCGAACCCGGCGAGCGCCGCGCCGCCGTGGCGGTCGCGGATCTGCAGCAGCCCGTCCGCGGCGCGTTCGAGCGCCTCGTCCCAGCTGGCGCGGCGAAAATGCGTCCACGGATTGGCCGGGTCGATCCAGTCGTCGACCCGCTTGGGCACGCCTTCCTTGCGGATCAATGGCACGGTCAGGCGCTCGCGATGGTGGACGTAGTCGAAGCCGAAACGCCCCTTGACGCAGAGCCGGTTCTCGTTGGCGGGGCCGCCGGCGCCGGTGACGTAGCGAATCCGGTTGTCCTTGACGTGGAAGGTCAGCCGGCAGCCGACGCCACAATACGGGCACACGCCCTCCACCTTGCGGTCCGCCGAGCGGTCGCCGATCTCCCGCTCGTCCATGATGGAGGACGGCATGAGCGCCCCGGTCGGGCAGGCCTGGACGCATTCGCCGCAGGCCACGCAGGTGGACGATCCCATGGGGTCGTCCTGGTCGAACACGATCTTGGCCTCATGCCCGCGCCAGGCCATGCCGATGACGTCGTTGACCTGGACCTCGCGGCAGGCGCGCACGCAGAGCGTGCACTGGATGCAGGCGTCGAGGTTGACGCGCATCGCGGGATGGCTGCGATCGGGTGCCCAGCGCTCGGCCTTCGGGAACCGGCTTTCCGCCACGCCCACCCGGTCGGCCCAGCGCCACAGCTTGCTCTCGCGGTCGGGTGCGGCGTCGCGGGCCGGCTGGTCGGCGACGAGCAGCTCCATCACCATGCGCCGGGCCCGGGTGGCCCGTTCGCTCGTCGCCTTGACCTTCATGTCGGGTGAGGGTGTGCGCAGGCAGGACGCGGCCAGCACCCGCTCGCCCTCGATCTCGACCATGCACGCCCGGCAATTGCCGTCCGGCCGGTAGCCGGGCTCGGGCAGGTAGCAGAGATGCGGGATCTCGATGCCTTCGCGCTGCGCCACCTGCCAGATCGTCTCGCCGGGCCGCGCCTCCACGATGCGGCCGTCGAGGGTGAAGCGGATGGTCTCGGTCATGAACGTGCTCCTCCTGCACGGGGCAGGGCCAAATCGATGAGCCTTACGTTCTCGGGCTTGAAGGGGTTGATGAACAAGACACCTCCGAGATCGCGTCCATCCTGGAAATCCTCCGAGAGGATCAGCCGACAGCCAGCGCGCCTGGCGGTGGCCCAGAGCAGGGCGTCCCAGAACTGAAGGCCGTGGCGCTCGTTGCCGACGAGGGCACTATCCAAGTCTTCTGGGGCTGCGGACACGATGGTTTTGAAGATCGCTCGGTAGTCGCGAATGGCGGCACGTGCGTCGGAGACGGTCAAAGTCGACTTGCGCCGCAGCACGTTGAAGCACTCGCCGAGGCTCTGCAGGGTCTGCACGCAGTCGGCGCCGGAAGCCCGATGCACGATCTCGATCGCAGCCGCGTGCCGTTCTTCATCGCGCTGCGCCGCGTAGACCAGAAGATTGGTGTCTAGGGTCAGTCGCATGTGACGTCGGGCCGCCAGGGCCGCTCGACCCGGTCGTCGTAGAGGTCGTCGCGGCTCCAGGAGCCGACTGACTTGCCGGGGTAGCCTATCGACAGTCGCTCCAGGGCGGCTTGGCGCGCTGCTTCCTCGAGCGCCGCGATCCCCTCCTCGCCGGCCGCGACCGGCACCAGCTTCGCCACGGGCTTGCCGCGGCGGGTGATCGTCACCTCCTCGCCGCGCGACGCGGCGTCGAGGAATTTCGAGAAGTGCTGGTTGGCCTCGCGGGCCGTCACGGTCGACATGAGCGATCCCTTGTAGTGATGTCACTACACCATAGCTGGCGTTGTCGGGTCGCTCAATCATCGAACAGCTCGGGAAAATACCGGATCAGGCACTTGATCGGGTTGCCGGCGGCCTGGCCGAGGCCGCAGATGGAGGCGTCCGCCATGGCGTCGGCCAGCTCCATCAGCAGCGGCCGGTCCCAGACCTCGCGGTCCATCAAGGCCACCGCCTTCTCCGTGCCGGACCGGCAGGGCGTGCACTGGCCGCAGCTCTCGTCCTTGAAGAAGCGCAGCAGGTTGCGGGCCACGGCCTTGAGGTCGTCCCGGTCGGAGAGGACGACCACGGCGTGGGAGCCGACGAAGCAGCCGAGATGCTCGAGCCGGCCGAAATCGAGCGGGACGTCGGCCATGCTGGCGGGGAGGATGCCGCCCGAGGCGCCGCCCGGCAGATAGGCCCGAAAGTCGTGGCCGTCGGCCATCCCGTCGCAGAACTCGTCGATCAGCTCTCTGGCCGTGATCCCGGCCGGGGCCAGCTTGACGCCGGGCGCCTTGACCCGCCCCGAGACGGAATAGGAGCGCAGGCCCTTGGCACCGTTGCGGCCCCGGCCGGCGAACCATTCGGGACCGCGCTCGACGATGTCGCGCACCCAGTAGAGCGTCTCGACATTGTTGACCAGCGTCGGCCGGCCGAACAGGCCCACCTCCGCGACATAGGGCGGGCGATGCCGGGGCAGGCCACGCTTGCCCTCCAGGCTCTCGATCATCGCCGATTCCTCGCCGCAGATATAGGCGCCGGCACCCCGCCTGAGCTGGATGTAGCCGGGGGCGGCGAGGCCGGCCCGCTCGAGGGCGGCGATCTCGCGGGTCAGGACCTCCCGCACCGCCGGGTACTCGTCGCGCAGGTAGATCCAGGCGTTGGCCGCCTCGATCGACCAGGCCGCGACCAGCATGCCCTCGAGGAAGCGGTGCGGATCGCTCTCGAGATAGTGGCGGTCCTTGAAGGTGCCGGGCTCGCCCTCGTCGGCGTTGACGCAGAGCTGGCGCGGGCCTGGCCGGCGCATGACCAGCTGCCATTTGCGCGCCGTGGGAAAGCCGGCCCCGCCCAGCCCGCGCAGGCCCGAGGCCTCGAGCCTGGCCATGAAGTCGTGCACCGGGCCGCTCTCGGCGTCGCCCGGATCGCCGGCGCGCAGCCGCTCCAGGAGGGTGTAGCCGCCACTGGCCCGATAGCGCTGGAGGTCGACATGGTCGGGGATGTCCGGGTGCACGGCGCCGTCGGCGATCGCGGCGAGCGCCGCCGCGGCGGTCGCCCGGTGCAGCTGGCGATGGCCGATCTCGAGGCTGGGCGCGCGGTCGCAGGCACCCATGCAGGGTGCGCGGACGACGCGCACCGCCGCCGCATCGACGCCGGCCTCGAGCGCCGCGATCAGGCGCTCCGCGCCCAGCATGCTGCAGGTGAGGCTGGCGCAGACCCGCACCGTCAGCGGCGGGGGCGGCGCCTCGCCATCCCGGAGCACGTCGAAATGGGCATAGAAGGAGGCGACCTCGAAGACCTCCACCTCGGGCAGCCGCAGCTCCTCGGCCAGCGCCTTGAGATGGGCCGCCGAGAGGTGGCCGTAGCGGTCCTGGATCAGGTGCAGGTGCTCGATCAGGAGATCGCGCCGTCGTGGCCGGCTGCCGAGCAGGGCGGCGATCGCGGCCGCGGCCGTCGGCTCGAGCTGGCGACCCTTGGGGGTAGGCCGGCCGCGGCCGGAACCCCGTCGCATCGTCCGGCCCCCCGGTGCCGCCGCATCGACCTCCATCGTTTGCCCTCCCGTCAACCCGTCATCCGGGCGTCGCCGGCCGTCTGCCGCCAGCACCCGCTCGCCCCTGCCGCGTGCGCCACCGGGCCACCCGAGCCGCCCCTGCGACGCCGGCTCAGCCTACCATGGCAGGGCAGCGCCGTCATAATTGAAGAAGCCGCCGGATTGCGCCGGGGTGAGCCCCTCGATGACGTCGGCGAGTCCGCGGGCGCTGGCCGCCGCGTCGAGCGTCGCGGCCGCGCCGCCCATGTCGGTGCGCACCCAGCCCGGATGCAGCACCGCCACGATGATGCCCGCGGCGGCCAGATCGACCGCGAGGCTGCGCATCACGGCGTTCACGGCCGCCTTCGACGACCGATAGATGTACTCGCCGCCGGTCGTGTTGGCGGCCATGCTGCCCATCCGGCTCGAGATGGTCACGAGCTTGCGCTCGCGCCCGCGGCGCAGATGCGGCAGGAACGCCTCGCTGACCCGGTAGGCGCCGATGACGTTGGTGTGCAGCACCGCGTGCCAACTGTCGTCGTCGATGCCGCCGAGGCCGGCGCCGCGCCGGCCGAAGATGCCGGCGTTGTTGACGAGCAGATCGAGGGGCTCGCCGTCCAGGCTGCGGGCGGCGGCCGCGATCGACTGCGGATCGGCGACGTCTAGGGCGAGCGTGCGAACCGACGGCGGGCTCGTCGCGTCCCCGGGACGGCGCATCGCGGCGATGACGTCGTGACCGCGTTCGGCGAGCGTCACCGCCAGCGCCCGGCCGATGCCGCGGCTGGCGCCGGTGATCAAGGCGCGGGCCATCGCGTCGTCCCCCTGCCGTTGGTTGCGCGGCGGCAAGCTGGCGAGGAAGCGGCGCGAGGGCAAGCCCCTTCGACGCGTCGTCAGACGCCGCGTTCGTCCAGCGGGGCGGCGCGCGTCTGCCACCCCTGGCCGGCCGCGACGATGCAGCCGATCCCCGAGGGTGCCACCGAGAGAATGGTCCAGCTGCCGCTGGCCGGCGAGGTGAAAACCTGCAGCACGTGGCCGTTGGTCTGCAGGCCCAGCGACACCGGTGTCTCGCCGTAGCGCTTGCTCAGGGTCTCGGCCAGCTTCTGGTAGTCGTGGCACGGCAGGCGTGGTGGCACGCTCGGCGCCTGCGCCGCGGCAGCGGTCGTGGCGAGGGCGACGAGCAGGCCGACGAGGAACGAGATCGGGCGCATTCAGGGTCTCCCGCGAACACGGCGGCCGCGCGCCGCCGATGCCCGAGAGAACCACAGCGATGGTTAAGGTCGCGTTAAGCGCGATGCTCGATCGACCGGGGCGGGCTCAGTTGGCTCCCTCGAAGGTCGACGAGAACAGCACGAGCAGGGTGCGCTGGTCGGGCAGGCCGTTCTCGGGCAGGCCGGCCTCGGCCTGGAAGGCCTTCAGCGCATTCGCCGTGCCGGGGCCGTAGGCGCCGTCGACGGTCGAGCCGTAGTGGCCGAGCTCGGCCAGCAGTTGCTGCGCCTGCGCCAGGGTCGCCTTGTAGATCTGCAGCGGGCCCTGGCCGTCCGGCACCGGGATATCGACCACGTCGCTCGACGAGGCCAGCCGCGTCTCCCTGGTCATCTGGATGAAGCGGGCCAGCGCGCCGGCGAGAACCTCGTTCGGGTTGGCGGCGCAGTGGTTGCCCAGGAGCTGCAGGACCAGATCGGTCGCCTGCCACGGCAGATGGTCGAACACATTCGGCGTGGCGGCGTTGAGGCCGGTGACGAAGCCGTCGACCCACCCGGCCACCATCCGGAGATCGGGGCGCTCGGCCTCCAGCATCTGCACGTACTGCGCGCACGTGATGACGCCGACCCCGCGCACCGCGGCGACCCCGTCCTCGTCGCCGGCCTGCACCGAGCCCCCGGCCGTGGCGACGCCGGCGATTAGGAGGGCAGCCAGCAGGGTGCCGCGAACTGAACTGTGCATGTGCTTCCTCGCAAGCCGCCGATCAAACGAGCGCTGATGGCATAGGTGGGAGACCGGCCGTGTTGGACAAGGGTGCCACGCCGGCCCCGATCCGACGCCGCTCAAGCTCCGCCCGCCATGAACTCGACGTGGATCTCCAGCGTCACCAGGCGACCGATCGCCGGGGCCAGGGTCGAGAGGCCGAACGCGCTGCGGTCGATCACGGCCGATGCGGCGAAGCCCAGCGTGTAGCGGCCGGTGAGCAGGTTGGGCGCCCCGCCGTTGAAGGTCACGTCGAGCGTGATGGGCTGCGTAACGCCCAGAAGGGTCAGCTCGCCGCTCGCCCGGCCGGTGTCGGGACCGGTGACCTCGATCGAGCGGCTGACGAAGCGTGCCTCGGGGAAGCGCTCGGTGTCGAGCCAGCTCGGACCCTGCAGGTCGGCGGTCAGGCTCGCCACATGGGTGCTCACGCTGGCGGTCTCCACCACCACGTCGAGAACCGCCTCGGTCGGCCGCTCGGGATCGAAGTCGAGCGAGCCCCGCAGCCGGTCGAACCGCCCGACGAAGGTCGAGAAGCCCAGGTGGTCCACCTTCCAGAGGAGCACGGCATGATCCGGGTCGAGGGTGTAGGCGCCGGGACGCAGCGCCGCGGGCTCGATCGTCTGGTGCCGGGCCGGAACGAGATAGCCGCAGGCGCCGAGTGCCAGGGCCACGAGAAGGCAAGGGAGCAGGCGCCGCATGGCTCTCCGCCGAGGCTGGCCACCGATCGCCGCCGACCGGCTGCGGCGGAGCCTAGCAGGGCCGTGCCACACCGGCGAGGCGAAGCGGCGGGCCCGGGGCGCCGGGCGGTTGCCGGTGCCAGCCGCCTCGTCTAGAGAGCCGACCAGACGCTCCCAGGAAAGCACGGTCCTCGATGCATGATCTGAAGTGGCTGCGCGAGCATGGCCAGGAGTTCGATGCGGCGCTGGCCCGCCGGGGGCTGCCGCCGGCGGCCGCCGAGCTGCTCGCCCTCGACAAGGAGTGGCGGGCGCTCGAGACCCGGGTGCAGGAGGATCAGGCGCTCAGGAACCGGCTGTCGAAGGAGATCGGCCAGCGGCGCGGGCCGGACGGCAAGCCGCCGGCGGCCCTGCTCGACCAGGTGGCGCAGCTCAAGGACCTCCTGAAGCTTCGCGAGGCCAAGCTCGAGCAGGCCAAGGCGCGGCTCGACGCCCGGCTGGCCGAGCTGCCGAACGTGCTCGCCGCCGACGTGCCGGACGGGCCGGACGAGAGCGCCAATCGCGAGGAGCGGCGCTGGGGCGAGCCCCGCGCCTTCGACTTCGAGCCGAGGCCGCACGACGCCCTCGGCGTGGCGTTGGGCATGGACTTCGAGCGCGCGGCCCGGCTCGCCGGCGCCCGCTTCGTCGTGCTCGCGGGCGCCTTGGCCCGGCTCGAGCGCGCCATCGGCCAGCTCATGCTCGACATCCAGACGACCGAGCACGGCTACACCGAGATGGTCGTGCCGCTCCTGGTGCGCGATGCGGCGCTGTTCGGCACCGGCCAGCTGCCCAAGTTCGGCGAGGATCTGTTCAGGACCACCGACGAGCGCTGGCTGATCCCGACCGCCGAGGTGCCGCTGACCAACCTCGTGGCCGGCGAGATCCTGGCCGAGGAGGATCTCCCTCGCCGCTTCACGGCGCTCACGCCCTGCTTCCGCTCCGAGGCCGGGGCCGCCGGCAAGGATACCCGCGGGATGATCCGCCAGCACCAGTTCAGCAAGGTCGAGCTGGTCAGCATCACCGCCCCGGAGGAGTCGGCAGCCGAGCACGAGCGGATGACGGCCTCGGCCGAGGCGGTGCTGCAGCGCCTCGGCCTGCCCTACCGAGTGATGACGCTTGCGGCCGGCGACACCGGCTTCGGTGCCACCAAGACCTACGACATCGAGGTCTGGCTGCCGGGGCAGGGGACCTATCGCGAGATCTC
>CAYWSB010000111.1:0-17171 GCA_964460465.1 uncultured Geminicoccaceae bacterium
ACCTACCGCGGCATCGTTCACGAGGCGGCTACCTGAGGGTTGCAGAGAGGTAGTAAAAAAGAAATAGCGGCTGATGCTTTTCGTGATGAAAAGGTCAAAATTCGCAAAGATAATGAAAAATTTGGTGGTATGTGTATGGCAGCGGCGTCGGATATTAGAGATGCCGCCTTTATATTGCGCGCGGTAAGTCGACGAAGCAAACCATTAACGGATGCAGAATCGGAAAAACTGGAGCAATTAATTGAAAATTTAGAAGAAAGAAGAAGAAAACTTTTTAGAGGTGAATTTGCAGATAAATAGTATTGGATTGTCGCCAAGGATGAAGCCTTCGGGCTCAGGGGGACATGTGTGGACGCCCCGTCGGATGCAAGCGAGAACTGGTCCCTCGTCTGGGCATAGGGTCGGGTGCTGACATGTGTCCGGCCTCTGGTTGCGGCGTTCGGCATGCCGCGGGCCCGTATGGAGATCCACCGGATCGGGTCCACTTCACCTCCACGCGCTCGGCGGCGCCTGTCCCCAACCGCTGGTTTTCCCGATCCCGTCTCGTCGACCGTTTGCCCATAACGCGGGTTTCGCCCTCGTCCCATCCGCGACGACCCCGCCGCCAGCCGCCCCTTCAAGCAGCGGCTGCGGGAGCCCGGTAGACGCCACCTTTGGCCATCAAGGCCCAGGCGATGCGCGCCGTCTTGTTGGCGAGCGCCACCGTCACCAGCATCGGCGGCTTGCGCTCGAGCATGCCGCCCAGCCAGGAGCCGTCAGGCGCCAGGCGGCCCGCCGATGCCGGCCGTCGCGCCAGGAACGTTGATTGCGTGATGTGTCCCCCGAATCAACGCAAAAAACTGGAGGTGCGCGAGGAGGCGAGCCTCCTCGCAACCCTGAACCTTACGCTGCTTCCGCGGCCGGCGTGGCCCGCTCGCCTCAGTTGCGCTTGGCCGCGAACGCGCCGTGGACCGTCGATGGGCCGGTCAGCTCGAACGTGCCGCCGAGCTCGACGGCGTTGGGGCCGGTGAAGCCGCCCTCGGCGCTGCCGCTGTGGCCACGGGTCGAGCTGGCGCTGCCGGCGAAGCTGTTGCCGGCGATCGCCATGGCCTCCATCCGCACCTGGCCGAAGGCCACGTTGTCCGCCGCACCGCGCAGCTCGGCCACGGCCGTGAGGCGGCCCGTGCCGAAGTCGGCGGTGGCATCCAAGGGCCCGCTCAGCGACCGCGGCTGGGCGTCCCCGGCCAGCTCGACCGCGAGCACGTTGCCGCGATAGCTGGCCTGGCCGGCGGTCGGCATCTGGCCCACCGGCGTCGGCGTGCCGATGACGAAGGCCGAGACCTCGGTCACCTCGCGGCTCGAGCCGGCGAGCACCGAGGCCGACCCGCTCTCCAGCCAGATGCCGTACTGGGTGTGCTCGAAGCTGCCGCTCGCCGAGCTCGAGGTGCTGCTGCTGCTGGCCGTCATCACCGCCGCCCGGCCGTTGGCGCTCTCGGTGACGCGCACGTCGCCGAGCGTAGCGCTGGTGGCGCGCCAGTTGCCCTGGCCGTCGCCGACGATCACGGCAAGCGTGCCGCTGCCGTTCTGCACCGTGGGAACCTTGCCCGCGGACGCGATCACCGTCGCACCGTTGCCATTGCCGTTGGCCGGCAGGACGAAGGCGCCCTGTGCCGCCGCCGGGCTCGGCGTCGATCCGCCGCCGCCACCACCACCGCCGCCGCAGGCGGCGAGCAGCAGAACCGTTCCCATCAGGGCCAGACCACGCCTCGGCATCGTCGTTTCCTCACCTGTACTGGCCGGCCGACCCGCAGCGCGGGTGCGCCGTCGTGCAGCCGCGCATCCGTGCCGGCGTCCCCGGATCGAATGTTATCTTCCAGTTAAACCTGAACGAGGTCTTAACACAAGGGTCCGGCAACGGGACGAGAACAGAGCCGCTCTCGTACCATGTTGAGCATCAAGGAAGGGACCGGACGGTTGTCCAATGCCCAGAGTTCACAACTATTGGTGGATAGAGCGTCGCCTCAGCCGGCAGCCCCGCCGCGGTCGATGCGCAGGCGCGGGTCGACGGCGAAATAAAGGAGATCGACCAGGAAGTTGATGGCGACGAAGAAGAACGCGACCAGCACCAGATAGGCCGCCATCACCGGAATATCCGCGAACTGCACCGCCTGGATGAACAGGAAGCCCATGCCCGGCCACTGGAACACCGTCTCGGTGATGATCGAGAAGGCGATGAGCGAGCCGAGCTGCAGGCCGGTGATGGTGATCACCGGCACCAGCGTGTTCTTCAAGGCATGGCTGAAGTGCACCGCGCGGTTGGTGAGGCCCCGGGCGCGCGCGAACTTGATGTAGTCGGTGCGCAGCACCTCCAGCATCTCCGCCCGCACCAGGCGCATCAAGAGGGTGAGCTGGAAGAGGCAGAGGGTGATCGCGGGCAGGATGATCGCCTTGAGGCCCGACGCGGTCAACAGGCCCGTGGTCCACCAGCCGAGCTGCACCGTCTGGCCGCGACCGAAGGACGGCAGCCACTGCAGGTTGACGGCGAAGATGTAGATCAGGCCGATGCCGATGACGAAGGTGGGCAGCGACACGCCGATCAAGGACACCGTCATCACCACCCGGGCGAGCGCCCCGTCGCGGTTGAGCCCGGTGTAGACGCCGAGCGGGATGCCGATGAAGAGTGCCAGCAGGGCCGAGGCGAAGACCAGCTCCAGCGTCGCCGGCAGGCGCTCGGCGATGATCACCGCCACCGGCCGCTGCAGCCGGTAGGAGATGCCGAAATCGCCCCTGACCGCGTTGCCGACGAACCGCGCGTACTGCACCAGCATCGGGTCGTTGAGGCCGAGCCTTTCCCGCAAGGCCTCGCGATCGGCGATCGAGGTCTCCTGGCCCACCATGTTGTTGATCGGGTCGCCCACGTAGCGGAAGAGGCCGAAGCAGGCGAAGGCCACGACCAGCATGACGACGATCGACTGGGCCAGGCGCTGGACGAGAAAAGCAAGCATGCGGGGGGCGCCCTCGGGTGAGCCACGCCGCCACGCTCGCCGCTGCCGGCGACCCTGTCAACCGGGCTCGCCCAACGCGGCCCTTAAGTCGGGGCCGGACCTCTGCTAAGCCCGCTTCGGGTTCGCCGCAGCGAGGGGCCGCCGATGACCACAAGCACCGAGATCCGCCTCAGGGAGCGCCCCCTGGGTCCGCCCACGCCCGCCACCTTCGAGGTGGTCCGCGTGCCCGTGCCCGAGCCCGGCGAGGGCGAGGTGCTCTGCCGCACGCTCTACCTCTCCCTCGATCCCTACATGCGCGGCCGGATCAGCGGGGCCAAGGGCTACACCCGCGGCGTCGAGCCCGGCGAGGTGATGGTCGGCGAAGGCGTCGGCGAGGTGCTCCAGAGCCGCCACGCCGGCTTCCACCCGGGCGAGATCGTCGTCGGTCACGGCGGCTGGCGCAGCCACTTCGCTCTGCCCGGCCAGGCGCTGCGCAAGGTCGACAAAAAGCTGGCACCGATCTCGACTGCACTCGGCATCCTCGGCATGCCCGGCTTCACCGCCTGGGTCGGCTTCACCCAGCTCGCCCGGCCCAAGCCCGGCGAGACGGTGGTCCTGGGGGCCGCCACCGGGGCCGTGGGGGCCGTCGCCGGCCAGCTCGCCAAGGTCGAGGGCTGCCGCGTCGTCGGCATCGCCGGCGGCCCCGAGAAATGCCGCTATGCGGTCGAGACCCTGGGCTTCGACGTCTGCCTCGATCGCCACGCCCCGGACCTCGCCGCCAAGCTGGCCGAAGCCTGCCAGGGCGGCATCGACATCTATCTCGAGCTGGTCGGCGGGGCCGTCACCGAGGCGGTGCTGCCGCTCCTCAACCTCCACGCCCGGATGCCGGTGATCGGCGGCATCGCCCACTACAACGCCAGGGAGCTGCCGGCCGGGCCGGACAGGAGCCCGCAGCTGATGCGCCAGATCCTCGTCAGGCGGCTCAGGCTCGAGGGCATGATCGTCACCGACCACGAGGCCTGGCGCCCGGTGTTCGAGGCCAGGGTGGGCTCGCTGCTGCAGGCCGGGCGGCTGCACTACAGGGAGGACGTGGTGGAGGGCCTCGAGAACGCGCCCGCGGCCTTCATCGGCCTCCTGGAGGGCAGGAACTTCGGCAAGCTTCTGGTCAAGGTGGCGGACTGAGCGCGTTCGGGGCGGGTCGGCTCAGGGGTTGAAGATCAGCACGAGATAGACCGCGAAGATCACGAGGTGCACGACCCCCTGCAGCATGTTGGTGCGGACCCCGCCGAAGGTCAGCATGCTGAGGACGAGCGTCAAGAGCAGCATCACCAGCTCCGCCTCGTCGAGGCCGAGCACGATCTTCTGGCCGGTGACGAGGCCGATGACCAGCACCGCCGGCACGGTGATGCTGATCGTGGCCAAGGCCGAGCCGAGGCAGATATTGACCGAGCGCTGGACGCGGTTGGCGAGGGCGGCCTTGAACGCGGCGAGGCCCTCGGGCGACAGCACCAGGGTGGCGACCAGCACGCCGCCGAGCGCCGCCGGCGCGCCGAGCGTGCCGATGCCGAAATCGACCAGCAGCGCCAGCTTTTTCGAGAGCAGCACGATCGGCAGCATGGTCAAGACGAGAAACAGGCCGTGATAGCCGATCGACCGCGGCGGCCGGTGGCCGTGGCCCGCCTCGGCATGGTCGCCGGCATCGCCCGGCTGCAGGAAGAAGGAGCGGTGCCGCCGCGTCTGCACGGCGAGGAAGGTGGCATAGAGGGCCACGGTGATCACAGCGAACAGCCCGGCCTGCAGCGGGGCGAAGCTCGCATCGGCCGTCGACCTGGTGAAGTCGGGCAGGATCAGCGACATGGTGGCGAGCGGGATCAGCACGGCCAGGAAGGTCCGCGCGCCCTCCAGGTTGAAGGCCTGCTCGCCGTGCCTTAGCCCGCCGATCAGGAGCGCCGTGCCGACCATGAAGTTCATGACGATCATGATGACCGCGAGCATGGTGTCGCGCGCCAGCGTCGGGTTGGCCTCGCCGGTCAGCATGATGGCGGCGATGAGCGCCACCTCGATCAGGATGACCGAGAGGGTCAGGATCAGCGTGCCGTAGGGCTCGCCGAGCAGCTCGGCCAGGCCGTCGGCGTGCCGGACGACGCCGAACGCGCACCACAGCATCACCCCGAACACCCAGACGAACAGCCCGGCGGTGACGAGCGGCTGGCCGAGGGCCGCGAACCAGAAGCTGCCGACCGTCATCAGGACGGCCGTGGTGAGCGCACCGACGATGAATGCCGCCTCGTCGCGGAGAAGGGCCAGCGGCGACGGTCGCGTCTGGGTCATGCATCGCTCCGATGTGCAGCCGCTTGCGGCCACATGGCGAGCGACGTCGACGGTCGCTTGCCAGAGCGGTCCTTCGAGCGCAAGGGTCCAGGTCGGCGGCGTGGCGGCCGGGCTGGCGGTCGCCAGCCGGCCCGGCCTCCGTCGCCGCAGCACCTGCCGGCGGGCCACCGGCGGGCGCTGCCTGGAGCGGCAGGCAGGGCACGGTGCCGCAGCTGCAGCCGACGCAGCAGCCGGCCGGCCAGCCGTTCCCGATGCGCCGGATCCGTGTCATCCGACTGCAGCGCGATGGCACGATCGTCACCGACGACGGTGTGCGCCACCCGGACAATGAGGACGTGGTCGAGGATGTCGAGCGGGCGGCCGGGGCCCGTCGTCGGCCTGCCGGAGGGCAAGAGCCTCGGCAGGCTGCTGGTCGTGGTCGCCGACCGGGCAGGGGGCGGCCTCGCGGCCGCCCCGGAGCCCGGCAGCGCGTGGCGGCGCGCCGCGCGCCCGCGCTCGGCTAGAAGCGCAGGCCGAGGCCGACCGTCGCGATGACGTTGCCGTTGTCCCAGCGCTCGTTGAACGGCATGTCGTAGGCGACCTTGGCGTCGATCACGCCGAGCTTGAGGCCGATCTCCGGGCCGGCGAGCCAGGAGGCGTCGATGCCGTTGCCGTAGATGCCGCCGATATTGCCGCCAATGTAGGGGACGAGGCCCTCGCCCTGGCCAAGATTGAGGTTGAGGCCGGCGACGCTGCGGCCGCCGACGCCGTCGCCGAACGTCCAGAAGGCGGCCTGCTCGAGCTGCAGGGCCAGCCCGGGATTGATCCCGTAGTCGTAGGTCAGGTTCAGGCCGGCCATGTGCTGGCTGTCGTTCATCCGGTAGCCGTAGAGGCCGCCGACGCTGAACCCGCCGGTCTCGGTGATGCGCCGGGCCGGGCCGGGGGGCGGCGCCGTGCCGGCCTGCGCCGTGGTCGGGCCGGTGGTCGGCGTGCCGCCGGCGGTGCCGAGGATGCCGGTTTCCGGCGTGGTGCCGGCGGGCAGCTGCGCACCCGGCGCCTGGCCGCCGCCCGGCGCCGAGGTGGGTGCGGGCTGCTGCTGGGCCGCGGCGCTGCCGACACCCAGGGCCAGGACCGAGGCCCCGATGAGCAAGATCTTCATGATGCTGTTCCCTCTCGTCGTTTCGTGGTTCGCACTCGGCGAAGCCCTGAAGCTATGAGCGGGAAAATATCGTGCAATATGTTAAGTTTATTTTATTGTTGGAACCAAATGTGATGTCGAAAGTTGCAAATCAAGGTGAAATTCGGCCGGCGGCATGCGCCGGCTATTGTTGTCGATCATCGACGGAACCGGGCGACCGCTGGCAAGTCCCGGCCGCCCGGTCGGTTGCGCCGGGTCGTCAGGCCAGCGCCGCCTCCGGCGGGGCCATCGCCCCCGTCATCAGCGCCACCGCGTCCGACATGCTGATCTGGCGCGGATCGACCACACAGAGCCGGCGGCCGAGCCGGTGGATGTGGATGCGGTCGGCCACCTCGAAGACGTGCGGCATGTTGTGCGAGATGAGCACGATCGGCATGCCGCGAGCGCGCACGTCCTGGATCAGGTCGAGCACCTTGCGGCTCTCCTTCACGCCGAGCGCCGCCGTCGGCTCGTCCATGACCACGAACTTCCTGGCGAAGGCCGCGGCCCGGGCCACGGCGACACCCTGGCGCTGGCCGCCGGAGAGCGTCTCGACCAGTTGGTTGATGTTCTGGATGGTGGCGAGGCCGAGCTCCGACAGCTTCTGCCGGGCGAAGGCGTGCATCCTCTTCTTGTCCAGCATGTGCAGATACTTGCCGAGCCAGCCCTCGCGCCGGATCTCGCGGCCGAGGAAGAGGTTGTCGGCGATCGACAGGGCCGGGGACAGGGCCAGGTTCTGGTAGACGATCTCGATCCCCTTCGACTGCGCGTCGATCGGGCTCGAGAAGTGGACCGGCTCGCCGTCGAGCTCGATCGTGCCCTCGTCCGGCACGACGGCACCGCAAATCGACTTCACCATGGTCGACTTGCCGGCACCGTTGTCGCCGATCACCGCCAGGATCTCGCCCGGCAAGAGATCGAAATCGGCGTGGTTCATGGCGACCACCTTGCCGTAGCGCTTGGTCAGGCCGCGGCCCTTGAGGACGGGAGTGATCTCGGACATCACGCAGACACCTTTCTCAGCCACTGGTCGATCGCGACCGCGATGATGATGAGCGCACCCACGGCGAACTGCTGCCAGAGCACGTCGACGCCCGAAAGGTTGAGGCCGGAGCGGAACACCCCGACGATCAAGGCCCCGACCAGCGTGCCGATGATCGAGCCGCGGCCGCCGAACAGCGAGGTGCCGCCGATCACCACCGCGGTGATCGCATCGAGATTGCCCTCGAAGAAGCTCTGCGGGCTGACCGAGCCGACCCGGCCGATCGCCACCCAGCCGGCAAAGGCGCACAGGCCGCCGGCCACCGCATAGACCGAGAGCAGCACCCGGTTGGTGTTGATGCCGGACATCGCCGCCGCCTCGCGGTCGTCGCCCACGGCGTAGACGTGGCGGCCCCAGGCGGTCCAGCTCAGCACGTACCAGAAGACGATGAAGAGCAGCAGCATCGCCACCGAGCCGGTGGTGAACTGCGCCCCCATGAAGGTGAAGGTGCCGCCGAAGAGCTTGAGCAGCGGGGCCTGGGCGTCGATATCCTGGCTCCGGATGCTCTGCCCGCCCGAGAGCCAGAGGACCAGGGCGAAGAAGATCTTCCAGGTGCCGAGCGTGACGATGAAGGGCGGCAGGCGGAAGAGCGTGACGAGGCCGCCGTTCACGGCACCGCAGAGGATGCCGCAGACCAGACCGATCGGGATGGCGAGCACCGACGGGACGCCGAGATTGACCCCGAGCCCGCCCATCACCACGGTCGACAGCACCATGATCGCCGCGACCGAGAGGTCGATCCCGGCGGTCAGGATGATCAGCGTCATGGCGATGCCGAGAATGCCGATGATCGTCACCTGCTGGATCACCAGGGTGAGGTTGAACGGCGTGAAGAAGTTGTTGGCGATCGAGCCGAACACCAGCACGCTCAGGACCAGCACGACGACCGGCACGATCGTCGGATTGGCGTGGAGAAAGTGCTGGACGTGCTGCAAGAGGCTGCGCCTCGGCTCGTCGAACTGCGCCACCTCGGTGGCGCTGCCGGCAAGGACCGTCTCGAAGTCCTGCATGGGGCGCCGTGCGGACGCACCGGTTGCCTCGCTCATCGGGCCCTCCCTGGGCTCGGGTGACGCGCGGGGCGACGGGGCGCCGCCCCGCGCGTCCGGTTGATCGGATGATGACGGGCGGCTAGCGCCGCGCGCGACTCAGCCCCAGCACTTGGCCAGCGCCTCCGCCGACGTGATCGACGGCAGGCCCTCGACCGGCTGGTCGGTCACCAGCTCCACGCCGGTGTCGAAGAAGTCGAGGCCGGGGGTCGGCGCCGGCGTCTCGCCCTTGGTGGCGTAGGCGTGGATCGCCTCCACCCCGAGCGAGGCCATCAAGAGCGGGAACTGCATCGAGGTGGCGCCGATCACCCCCTCGGCCACGTTCTGCACGCCGGGGCAGCCACCGTCGACCGAGACGATCGTCGCCTGCTCGGCGAAGCCGAAGCCGCGCAGCGCCTCGTAGGCGCCGGCCGCCGCCGGCTCGTTGATGGTGTAGACGACGTTGATCCCCTGGTCGCGCATGAGCAGGTTCTCCATCGCCTGCCGGCCACCGGCCTCGGCCCCCTGGGTGATGTCGTTGCCGACGATCCGCGGATCGTCCTCGTCGCGCATGCGCTTGGGGTCCTTCACGTCGACGCCGAAGCCGGTGAGGAAGCCCTGGTTCCGCGCGACATCCACCGTGATCTCGGCCTCGCTCAGGTCGAGCAGCGCGATCCGGGCGGTCGTCGTCGCCTCGCCGAGCTGCGCTGCCGCCCACTGGCCGATCAGCTCGCCGGCGCGGAAATTGTCGGTGGCGAAGGTGGCGTCCGCCGCGTCGGGCGGGTCGAGCGGCGTGTCGAGGGCGATCACCAGGATGCCGGCGTCGCGCGCCTTCTGCACCGTCGGCACGATGCCGGCCGAGTCGGACGGGGTGAGCAGGATGCCCTTGGCCCCGGCGGCGATCAGGCTCTCGATCGCCTCGACCTGGGTCTCGTTGTCGCCGTCGTAGCGGCCGGCATAGGAGCGGAACTCGTAGCCGAGCTCGGCGGCGGCCTGGGCCGCACCCTCGCGCATCTTCACGAAGAACGGGTTGGTGTCGGTCTTGGTGATCAGGCCGACGATCCCCTCGGCCTGGGCGGTGGACGCAGCGCCCAGGAGGGCGAGGGCGGTGGCGGCGAGAAGCGGGCGACGCAGCATGGCTTGGGTAACCTCCCGATGGTGGCCCGGGGCGACCGCGCCCCGGCGTGGGACCGGCTGATACGCCGCTCGCCGCCGCGCGTCAATAAATAAATCATGCGGATTTAAAAATTGACGCCGGCGGTCGCCGATGGCATGGTCCGACCCGCCAGCCACCCGGAGACGAGCGCCGCGCATGACCGATTCGCCGACTGTCGAGGGACCGATCGGCCTGGGTGCCGAAAGCCGCGGCACCAACCAGACCGGGGTGCGCGCCTACAACGAGCGCCTGGTCCTCTCGCTGATCCGCCGCCACGGGCGGATCGCCAAGGCCGAGATCGCCAGGCTCACCGGGCTCTCTGCCCAGACCGTCTCGGTGATCGTCAAGCAGCTCGAGGAGGACGGGCTGGTCAGGCGCGAGCCGAAGCTCCGCGGCCGGGTCGGTCAGCCCTCGATCCCCTTCGCCCTCGACCCCGCCGGCGCCTACGGCATCGGCCTCAAGGTCGGCCGCCGCAGCGCCGATGCCGTGCTGATCGACTTCACCGGCGAGGTCAGGGCCAGCCGGCGGCTCACCTACCCCTATCCCGCCCCGGCGCCGCTCGAGGCCTTCGCCAGCCAGAGCATCGCGGCCCTCCTGGCCGGCCTGCCGCCCGCCGCGCGCCGCCGGGTCGCCGGCATCGGCGTGGCCCAGCCGTTCGAGATCTGGAGTTGGGCCGAGGAGACCGGCGCGCCCCAGGCCGAGCTCGACCGCTGGCGCGACGCCGACATCGCCGCCGCCCTGGCCGCCCGCTTCGGCCTTCCCGTCTACGCCTGCAACGACATCACCGCCGCCTGCGGCGCCGAGCTGCTGCTCGGCGACGGGGCCCGCTACCGCGACTTCATCTACCTCTATGTCGGTGCCTTCATCGGCGGCGGCGTCGCCCTCGGCGGTGCGCTCTTTCCCGGCCGCTCCGGCAATGCCGGTGCCCTGGGCTCGCTCCTGGTGCCCGGCCCCGACGGCCGGCCGCAGCAGCTCATCCGCCGGGCCTCCATCTATCTCCTCGAGACCGCCCTCGAGCAAGCCGGCGCCGACCCGGCCGGGCTCTGGCGCTCGACCGAGCTCTGGCAGGGGCCGCGCGGCGTCATCGACGCCTGGCTCGAGACCACGGCCGAGGCCCTCGCCATCGCCATCGTCTCCGCGTGCGCGGTCATCGACTTCGAGGCCGCCATCGTCGACGGCGCCCTGCCGGAGGCCGAGCGCGCCCGGCTGGTCGAGCTGGTCGCGGCAGCGCTCGCCCGGCTCGACCGCCAGGGCCTCAGCCCCTGCATCCTCCAGCCGGGCACGCTCGGCGCCTTCGCCCGCGCCATGGGTGGCGCCTGCCTGCCGCTGATGGCGCAGTACACCGCCGACCGCGAGGTCCTGTTCAAGGAGGCCGCACCATGAGGGCCCGGACTCGCGACCCGCAACCGGGGCTGCTACGCTCCGGCCGCCCAACCCGGGGAAACCTGCCGTGACCGATGTCGTCTGCTTCGGCGATCTCCTGATCGACTTCGTCCCCACCACCAGCGGCCAGCCGCTCGCCGAGGTCGAGACCTTCAGGCGGGCACCGGGCGGTGCTGCCGCCAACGTCGCCGTGGGGCTCGCCCGCCTGGGGGCGAGGAGCGCCTTCATGGGCAAGGTCGGCGACGACGTCTTCGGCCACCTGCTCGCCGACACGCTGCGCGGCGAAGGCGTCGACACGGGCCCGCTGCGCTTCGACGGCCGGGCCCGCACGGCCTTGGCCTTCGTCAGCCTCAAGGCCGACGGCGAGCGCGACTTCCTCTTCTACCGCCACCCCTCGGCCGACATGCTCTTCACCAGGGACGAGGTCGACGAGGCCGCCGTCGCCGCGGCCCCCGTCTTCCACTTCGATTCGATCAGCCTGGCCGCACCCGGCCCGCGCGACACGGCCCTCTTCGCCGCCGACCTCGCCCGCGGCCAGGGCAAGGTCGTGAGCTTCGACGCCAATCTGCGCCTGCCGCTCTGGGCCTCGGCCGACGCGGCGCGGGCGGGAATCCGCGAGGGCCTGGCCCGCGCCACCATCGCCAAGCTCAGCGACGACGAGCTCGACTTCATGACCGGCGAGCGCGATAGCGCCGCCATGCGCCGCGAGCTCTGGCACGACGGCCTGAAGTTGATGGTGCTCTCCGTCGGCAGGGCAGGCTCGATCCTCCTGACCCGGGACGGCGAGCTGCGTGTGCCCACCTTCAAGGTCGAGGCGGTCGACACCACGGGCGCCGGCGACGGCTTCGTGGCCGGCCTCCTCGCCGGGCTGATGCACGATCTGGACCGGCTCGACGACCGCGATTTCCTCTACGAGGCCGGCCGCTTCGCCAATGCGGTAGGGGCCCTCACGACAACCGGGCGGGGTGCGATACCGGCCCTGCCGACCCGAGATCAGGTCGAGGCGCTGCTCGCCACACCAGCCTGAACGGGGCAGGGCCGCCGCCGCGCAGTCGGCGCCCGCCCCAGGAGTTACGTCCATGAGCGCACGTCTCATCCCGGTCGACCCGTTCGACCTCGTCGTCTTCGGCGGCACCGGCGACCTCGCCATGCGCAAGCTGCTGCCGGGCCTCTACCATCGCGACTGCGACGACCAGATCGCCGCCGAAAGCCGGATCATCGGCGTCTCCAGGAGCGAGATCGGCAGGAAGGCCTATATCGACGAGGTCGAGGCCGCCGTCCGCCGCTACACGCCCGAAGAGCAGATCCGCCCGGAGGTGCTCGACCGGTTCCTGCGCCGGCTCGACCACGTGGCCCTCGATGCCACCGGGACCACCGGCTGGAAACGGCTCACGGGCCTGCTGCAGCGCAACGGCAAGACCAACCCGATCCGCGTCTTCTACCTCGCCACCATGCCCTCGCTGTTCGGCCCGGTGACCCAGAACCTCAGCGTCCACGGCCTCGTCACGCCGGAGAGCCGGGTGGTCGTCGAGAAGCCCATCGGCCGCGACCTCGCCTCCGCCCGGGCGATCAACGACGCCGTCGGCCGGGTGTTCGAGGAGCACCAGATCTTCCGCATCGACCACTATCTCGGCAAGGAGACGGTGCAGAACCTCCTGGCCCTCAGATTCGCCAACGCGCTCTTCGAGCCGTTGTGGAACTCGGCGCATATCGACCACGTGCAGATCACCGTGGCCGAGAGCCTGGGGGTGGAGGGCAGGGCCGGCTACTACGACACCTCGGGTGCGCTGCGCGACATGGTGCAGAACCACATGCTGCAGCTCTTGTGCCTCGTCGCCATGGAGCCGCCCTTCACCTTCGATGCGGATGCCGTCCGCGACGAGAAGCTGAAGGTGCTGCGCGCCTTGAAGCCGATCGGCGAGGCCGAGGTGGCGAGCCACACCGTGCGCGGCCAGTACCAGGCCGGGGCCGTGGGCGGCCAGCCCGTCCCCGGCTACCTCGCCGAGCTCGAGCGCCCGGCCTCGCCGACCGAGACCTTCGTGGTCCTCAAGGCCGAGGTGCAGAACTGGCGCTGGGCCGGCGTGCCCTTCTATCTCAGGACCGGCAAGCGGATGATGCAGCGCCAATCCGAGATCGTCATCCACTTCAAGGCCGTGCCGCACTCGATCTTCGGCCTGGCCTCGGGCAGGCTCGTCGCCAACCGCCTGGTCGTCCGCCTCCAGCCCGACGAGGCGGTGCGCTTCTTCCTGATGACCAAGGACCCCGGCCCGGGCGGCATGCGGCTCAGGAACGTGCCCTTGAACCTCGCCTTCGCCGATGCCTTCAACGTCCGCTACCCCGACGCCTACGAGCGCCTGCTCATGGACGTCGTCCGCGGCAACGCCACGCTCTTCATGCGCAAGGACGAGGTGGAAGCGGCCTGGCGCTGGATCGAGCCCATCCTCGCCGCCTGGGAGGCCAGGGGCGAGATGCCCAAGCCCTACACCGCTGGCAGCTGGGGCCCGTCCGCCGCCATCGCCCTCATCGAGCGGGACGGCCGCAACTGGCACGAGGACGCGGAATGACGGGAAGAAGACGGGGAGGCAGCGCCTCCCCGCGCCCCACCGTTCCTTTGGGTCGGTGGGGCGTGGGGAGGATCATCCTCCCCACATCCTTTCCTGCTCCGCAAAAAGGAGACCACCGATGACCGACATCAACGCCCGCCTCGGCGAGGTCACCGACCGCCTCGCCCGCCGCAGCCACGACCACCGCCAGCGCTACCTCGAGAAGATCAGGACCGCCGCCTCCCGCGGCCCCCGGCGCGGCCACCTCTCCTGCGGCAACCTCGCCCACGGTTTCGCCGCCTGCGGCGCCGACGACAAGGCCGACCTGATGGGCGAGGCCAAGGCCAATATCGCCATCGTCTCGGCCTACAACGACATGCTCTCCGCCCACCAGCCGCTCGAGCGCTTCCCCGCCATCATCAAGCAGGCCGTGCGCGAGGCGGGTGCGGTGGCCCAGTTCGCCGGCGGCGTGCCCGCCATGTGCGACGGCGTCACCCAGGGCCAGCCCGGCATGGAGCTCTCGCTCTTCTCCCGCGACGTCGTCGCCATGGCGACCGGCATCGCCCTCTCCCACGACATGTTCGACGGTGCCCTCTACCTCGGCATCTGCGACAAGATCGTGCCGGGCCTCGTCATCGGGGCGCTCGCCTTCGGCCACCTCCCCGCCGTCTTCGTCCCCGGCGGCCCCATGCCCTCTGGCCTCCCCAACGACGAGAAGGCAAGGGTTCGCCAGCTCCACGCCCAGGGCAAGGTCGGCCGCGCCGAGCTCCTCGAGGCGGAGAGCGCCTCCTACCACAGCCCCGGCACCTGCACCTTCTACGGCACCGCCAACACCAACCAGATGCTCATGGAGATCATGGGGCTGCACCTGCCCGGTGCCTCCTTCGTCAACCCCAACACCCCGCTCCGCGACGCGCTGACCGGTCACGCGGCCAGGCGCGTCACCGAGATCACCGCCTTGGGCAACGCCTACACGCCCGTGGGCGAGATGCTCGACGAGAAGGCCTTCGTCAACGGCGTGGTCGGCCTCCATGCCACCGGCGGCTCGACCAACCACACGATGCACCTCGTCGCCATGGCCCGGGCCGCCGGCCTCGACCTCACCTGGGCCGACATGGCCGAGCTCTCCGAGGTGGTGCCGCTCCTCTGCCGCATCTACCCGAACGGCATGGCCGACGTGAACCACTTCCAAGCATCCGGCGGCATGGCCTTCCTCATCCGCGAGCTCCTCGGCGAGGGCCTGCTGCACGCCGACGTCCGCACCGTCGCCGGGCCCGGAATGGGCGTAGGCGACGGCGGCCTGCACGCCTACACCGCAGCACCCGTCCTCGACGGCGACCGGCTGACCTGGCGGGACGGCCCGACCGCCACCGGCGACGCCACCATCCTGGCCCCCGCCGCCAGGCCCTTCAGCCCGAACGGCGGCCTCAAGCTGCTCGAGGGCAATCTCGGCCGCGCCGTCATCAAGGTCTCGGCGGTCAAGCCCGAGCGCCGCGTCGTCGAGGCGCCGGCCCGCGTCTTCCACGACCAGAACGACATGCTGGCCGCCTTCAAGGCGGGCGAGCTGAACCAGGACCTCGTCGCCGTCGTCCGCTTCCAGGGCCCCACCGCCAACGGCATGCCCGAGCTGCACAAGCTCACCCCGGCGCTGGGCGTGCTGCAGGACCAGGGCTTCAAGGTGGCGCTCCTCACCGACGGCCGCATGTCCGGCGCCTCGGGCAAGGTCCCGGCCGCCATCCACCTGACCCCGGAGGCCACCCACGGCGGCCCCATCGCCAGGATCATGGACGGCGACCTCATCCGCATCGACGCCGAGCAAGGCACCGTCGAGGCCCTGGTCGACCCCGCCACCTGGAACGCCCGCACCCCCGCCACCGCCGACCTCGCCGCCTCCCACCAGGGCTGCGGCCGCGAGCTCTTCACCGCCTTCCGCCAAGCCGTCGGCACCGCCGACACCGGCGCCTCGGTCATCGACTTCGCCGCCTGAGCCGGCCCGGAGGAACCACCATGCCCACCACCTACACCACCGACGCCCTCATGCGCCGCGTCCCCGTCATCCCCGTCATCGTCATCGACGACGTCAAAAAAGCCGTCCCGCTCGCCCGCGCCCTCGTCGAAGGCGGCCTCGACGTCCTCGAGATCACGCTCCGCACCCCCGCCGCCATGGACGCCATGGCCGCCATCATCGCCGAGGTCGAAGGCGCCATCGTCGGCGCCGGCACCGTCCGCACCCCGGACCAGCTCGACTCTTGCGCCAGGCTCGGCTGCGCCTTCGCCGTCAGCCCCGGCTTCACCACCAACCTCCTCGCCGCCGCCAAGGACTCCCCCTGTCCCCTCCTGCCCGGGGCGGCAACAGCGGCGGAAATGATGACCCTCGCCGATGCCGGCTTCACCCGCCAGAAATTCTTCCCCGCCGGCCCCGCCGGCGGCCCCGCCTACCTCAAATCCATCGCCTCCCCACTCCCCGACATCGCCTTCTGCCCCACCGGCGGCATCGACGCCGTCACCGCCAAAAGCTACCTCGAGCTCCCCAACGTCCTCTGCGTCGGCGGCTCCTGGGTCACCCCAGCCACCGCCATCCAAAACAACGACTGGACCACCATAACCCGCCTCGCCAAAGACGCCTGCACCACCGGCCGATTCTCGGGCGGGTGAAGGGGTAGACGCAACGGATGAAAAAACAGTAAAAAATCTGGGGAGGATGATCCTCCCCAGGCCCCACCATTATTCTAATGACGGCGCATGCCGAGCGGAGGAGCCACCCGACGACACGGCAAGAGTTCGGGGGACATGTTGCGCAATTCGCAACTTCGCCGGCCGAGCAGAAGACACCCGAGCCACCATCGAATTGCGTTACGTGTCCCCCGAACTCGGGCGCCGACGGGACGAGGTCGAGCTGGACGTTCGTGCCCGTGCGCCTCACCTACGACCCGAAGCACAACATCGCCGACATCAAGCTGCGCGAGAAGACCGAAGCCGTCGAGACCGTCCGCGTTTCCGACGTGATCAACATCGACCTCACCGCCGACGGCACCGTCTGCGGCATCGAACTCCTCGACGGCAACAACCACTTCCAAGCCACCGACGGCGGCCATCTCATCCTGGTCGACGGTAGAGGGAAAGCACGTACGCTGCCGCTGGTGTAGTGATGTGCCGGAAAAAAGAGGCTATGCCAACATGTTAGCTAGACCCGCTCGTCTATCTTGTGCATAAGCAAACTCGCCAAAGCAATAAGATGAAGCGCCTTCCGTGCATCCGGATTAAGATTGCCATGCGCCTTTGGATTCCTTATGCCGGTCATTGAGCCCGCAAATATTTGAAGATACCCCTTCTGAATATTACGACCTGTTTCATTATTAAGATTATCCAGTTGAATTATTGGTCTGTCGACAGAGAATGCCCGATTCATTAGATTTGCCCCATCGAATTCTTGACCCTCTGATTCGCGGAATATACGCTTCACAGTGTCATTGACTTCCTTAAATGCAGATTCAACCGCGTCCCCGTTGAATCCGGCTACAATTCGAGGGCGTGCGACTGATGTAATTCGTGGATGGATCAGATCCCAGAAC
>CAYWSB010000112.1:0-17093 GCA_964460465.1 uncultured Geminicoccaceae bacterium
CATGGGCGTATCCCTTCTTTCCCAACAATCGAGCCGACTTCAGCATATTTTACAACGCAGGTGAGTCAAAATATCGCGGCGTTGGTATAACCGGCGCGTCCAGGCGCGGCTGGACGCGGAGACGCTGGCCCAGACCCGCATGGCCGCCGACTATCGCGAGATGCTGTTTCGCGAGCTCAATCACCGGGTCAAGAACAACCTGCAACTGATCGAATCGCTCCTCCGCCTGCGCGGCCGTGGCCGCAGCGAGGAAATCCGCAAGATCCTGGGCGAGGTCGCCCTTCGCGTCGGCGCCATCGGCGAGCTCCACGCCGAGCTCAGCGGCAGCACCGAGGCGATGCTCGACCTGGGCGACCTGCTCGAGCGGCTGACCTCCAACCCGGCGCTGGTCCCGCCCGAGCGCGCCGTCGCGGTGCGCTGCCGGGCGGAATCCCTGGCCGTGCCGGTCGACCAGGCCATCGCCGTGGCGCTGATCGCCGTCGAGGCGGTGACCAACGCCATCAAGCACGCCTTTCCCGGCGACCAGAGCGGCCTGATCGAGGTCGAGCTGATCGCCCGAGACGATCAGGTCACGTTGACCGTCACGGACGACGGCGTCGGCATCGCCCAGCAGGCTGCGGAAGCCGACTGGTCGGGCTTCAAGCTGATGGAAGCCCTGGCCCGCAAGATCAGCGGCACCGTCGAGACGTGCGGGGCACGCGGGACGACGATGACCGTCACCTTCCCCCGACAGCCGCCGCTACCGGCGGCGGCAGCGGCGGCTTGATCGGGGCTGCCGTTCAGGCGGCCTTCCTGTTCAGCTTCGCCATCGCCAGCTTGTCGAGCTTGTCGTTCGCCGCATACTCCTCGTCGAGAGTCTGCTGCAGCAGCTCGGCCGCGTCGTTCAGCCCGATCTCCCTGGCCCAGGCCACGAGCGTGCCGTACCGCGCGATCTCGTAATGCTCGACCGCCTGCGCCGCGGCCAGCAGACCGGCATCGCGAACAGCCTCGCTCTTCGCCCCCTTGATGATCTCCTCGGCCTCGGCCACCAACCCATCGAGCGCCTCGCACGTCTCCGCCTTCGGCTTCTCGTTGATCATCTTGAACACCTCGGTCAGCCGCTCGAGCTGCCCCTCGGTCTCCTCGCCGTGCCGCGTGAACGCTTCGGTCAGTCCCTTGGCCCCCGCCTTTTCCGCCATCTTAGGCAAGGACTTGAGGATCTTCTTCTCGGCATAGTAGACATCCATCAACATGTGATGGAACAACTCCTGCAGATTGTTCATCGAAACTCCCTCTCGACCCGTATTGAGTGCTGCAACCGCCGGCACACGCCGACACCGGCATCAACCGGCAAGCCCGCGTCGAGTTCCACCCGGCCTGCCGCTGCCCGCACGCCACGGGAACAACCGCCAGGGACGGCAGCGCCTCGCCGCGAACGCCACCCTCGTCTTGAGGCGGCGACCGTCGCCGCTCCGGCGGGCCGTGCGACGGCGTGGCGGTTGCGGCCGACGCAGGTCTATGCTCTCCGTTGCCGAGCATCCGTCCCGCGGGCTGGCGACGCCACAGGCGTGGAAGCTGCCCGCGCAGCAGGAGAGGGACCATGCCGCTACTGTCGCGTCGTCGGCTCGTCAGCCTCGCCGGCCTCGCCGCGGCCGGCCTCGCCTTCGGCCGGAGCGCCCTGGCGGCACCCGGCGGCGCGCCGACGCTGCAGGTCTTCAAGTCCCCCTGGTGCGGCTGCTGCGACGCCTGGGTCGAGCACGTCGCGGCGGCCGGCTACCCGGTCCGGGTGGAGGAGGTCGAGGACCTGACCCCGCTCAAGGCGATGCTGGGCATCGCGCCGGAGCTCCAGTCCTGCCACACCGCACTGGTCGAGGGCTACGTCGTCGAGGGCCACGTCCCCGCCCGCGAGCTGGCCCGGCTGCTCGCCGAACGACCGGCCGCCACCGGCCTCGCCGTCCCCGGCATGCCGCTCGGCTCGCCCGGCATGGAGCACGGCGACATCCGAGAGCCCTACGCGGTGGTGCTGTTCAAGGGCGACGAGCGGCAGGTCTTCGCCCGCTACTGACCGGGCCGCCGGTGTCAGAGCAGGTTGGCGTGCCGTGCGGCCAGGGCGTCGTTGCTCCGGCCGAGTAGCGCCATCAGCTCGACCACCACGAGATCGCCCAGGAGCCAGAGCGCCAGCTCGAACGGGCTGCCCAGCGGCAGCTGGCTCGCCGGCGCATCGGCCATGGTCTGTGCCGGCAGGTGCACCACGCGATCGGCGCCCGCGACCCGCTCCGGCCGGGCGGTGATCACCACCACCCGCGTCCCCGCGGCTTGCGCCGTCGCCGCCAGCGCGTCGGCGCTGGGCAGCCGGCCGGTGGCCGCGGCCACGAGGAAGAGGTCGCCCGGGCCGACAGGCCCGGCCGTGAGCTGGCCGACGAACTGCGCATCCAGGCCGAGATGGGCGAGACGCATCGCCAGGGCCTGCAGGGCCAGCCCGTTGCGCCCGACGCCGTAGACCGCGATCCGCCGGGCCGCGGCGATGTCCCGGGCCAGTGCGGGGACCGCATCGGCCGCCATGGCGGCGAAGGTGGCGCGCAGCTCGCCCAGGACCACCGCGAGCCGTTCATTCGTGGCACTCATGCCGGGTCCCGGTGCAGCACACCGCGGGCCAGGAAGATCTCGGTGATCGCGTCCACAGCATCGGCGAAGGCCGGGCTGCGTCGCGCGGCGATGCCGCGCGGCCGTGGCAGGTCGATGGGCAGGATGGTCTCCAGCCGGCCGGGCCGGGGCGTCATCACCACCACCCGGTCGGAGAGCAGCACCGCCTCGTCGATCGAATGGGTGATGAACACCACGGTCTTCTGCGAGGCGAGCCAGATCCGCTCGAGATCGAGCCGCATCTGCTCGCGGGTCAAGGCATCGAGGGCACCGAACGGCTCGTCCATCATCAGCAACCCCGGGTCGTGGACCAGGGCGCGGGCGATCGCGACGCGCTGCTTCATCCCGCCCGAGAGCTCGTAGGGCGGCTTCATCGCGAAATCGCCGAGGCCCACCGTCTCCAGCAGCTTCAGCGCCTTCTCGCGGTAGCCGCGGACATCGAGCCCGCGCATGTCGATGTTGAACAGCACGTTGTCCAGCACGTTGCGCCAGTCGAGCAGGATCGGCTGCTGGAAGACGATGCCGCAATCGGTGTAGGGCCCGGCGACCGCGCGGCCGAAGACCCGGATGCTGCCGGCCGTGGTCGGGGCGAGGCCGACGATCATCCGCAGCAGGGTGGACTTGCCGCAGCCCGACGGCCCGACGATGGAGACGAACTCGCCGGCGCCGATCTCGAGGTCGATGCCGTCGACGGCGACCACGGCATCCGCGTCGCTGCCGAAGACCTTGCGCACCCCGTCGAGGACGATGCCGGCCCCGGATGCCGGCTGGCCCGCAGCCGTCCCGGCCTTGACCTTCTCCACGGCCCGTATCATGACGTCGTCATACCTCCCCGCTGCCCGTCCCTCTTGGGCGACCGGCCGGGGTGGGTCAAGCACGCCACCGCCGGCACAAGCGACCGGCGGACGAGACATCAGGGGGTGGGGTGGCGACGGCGATGGCCGGTGCCAGGTGGCTCGGCCGGCTGGCCGACCAGGGCAGGACGATCCTGAGCTTCGCCGGGCTCCTCCTGGTCTGGGAGCTCTGCGTCCGCCTGCTGGCGATCAAGCTCTACATCCTGCCACCACCCAGCGTCGTCTTCATGGCGCTCCTGACCAAGAGCGGCACGATCGCGAACGCCGCCTGGTTCACCGCCCAGCCGATGCTGATCGGCTTCGGCTTCGCCGTCGTCATCGGCATCGCCTTGGCGCTGGCCTTTGCCGTCTCCCGCCTGTTCGAGGCCATCGTCTACCCGCAGATCGTCTTCCTCCAGATCATCCCCAAGATCGCCGTGGCGCCGCTGTTCATGATCTGGTTCGGCTACGGCCTGACCTCGAAGGTGCTGATCGTCTTCCTCCTCTCCTTCTTCCCGGTGGTCATCGCCGCGGTGCAGGCGTTCCGCTCGGTCGACCCAGACATCATGGATCTGGGCCGCGTCACCGGGGCGAGCGCCTGGCGGATCTTCTGGAAGGTGCAGGTGCCGCACGCCCTGCCGACCCTCTTCACCGGGATCAAGGTGGCAGCGGCACTCGCCGCCACCGCCGCCGTCGTCGCCGAGTTCGTCTCCTCCGACCGCGGCCTCGGCTACCTCCTCGTCGACTACACCAACCGCTTCGACACCCCGGGCGTGTTCGCCGCGATCCTGGTGCTCAGCGTCATGGGGCTGCTGCTCTACGGCGTGGTCGAGCTGATCGAGCGGCTCGCCATCCCCTGGCACGTGTCCCGCCGCACGGCCGAGGCCGGTCCCGTGGCGGCAACCTGACCGCAAAGGTCGAACAACGGAGGCTAAGATGTTGAACAGACGCACCCTCGGCGCCGTCGCTGCGGCGGCGCTCGTGGCGACCACGGCCCTCGGCGCGCTGCCGACGCCGGCCGCCGCCAACGATCCGGTCACCTTCCGCCTCAACTGGCTGCTCTACGGGTTCCACACGCCCTTCCATCTCGGCCTCGAGCGCGGCTACTACGCCGATGAGGGCATCGACCTCGAGATCGGCGAGGGCCAGGGCTCGGTCCGGGCGGTCCAGACCGTCGGGGCCAAGGGCGACATGTTCGGCCTCGCCGACGGCGGCAGCGTGACCGCCGGCGTCGCCCGCGGTGCCCCGGTCAGGGCGGTGATGGCGGTCACCAACTCCTCCCCTTACTCGCTCGCCGTGCGCGAGGATTCGGGCATCACGACGCTCAAGGAGGTCGAGGGCAAGACCATTGCGTCCGCCCCGGGCGAGGCTGGCCTGCAGCTCCTCCCCGCCCTTTTCGCCAGGAACGGCGTCGACATCGACAAGGTCAACATCCTGCGCGTCGAGGGTGCCGGCAAGATGGTGGCGGTGATGGAGGGCCGGGCCGAGGGCCTAATGGCCGGGCTCGACAACCAGTCCCTGACCCTGCCCAGGGAAGGCGTGCCGCTGATCGACTTCGCCTACTCGCAGCACGGCACCAACACGGTGGGCCTCACCATCTTCACCCACACCGACACGATCGAGCAGAACCCTGACCTCGTCCGCCGCTTCGTCGCCGCCACCGTGCGCAGCTTCGAGGCCGCCCTGGCCGAGCCCGAGGCCTCCATCGCGGCGGGCCTGAAGGTGAAGCCCGACATGGACCCGGACCTCTCGCTCGAGCAGCTCAAGGTGGGCTTCTCCTTGATGCAGAGCGAGGCCAGCCGGGACCTGCCGCTCGGCCACTTCGCCGCCGCCGACTGGGCGCAGACGCTCGACCTGATGAAGCAGTACCAGGAGCTCGAGACCGACATCGACCCGTCGGTGCTCTTCACCAACGAGTTCCTGCCCGAGTAGCGGGACCGCACGCCTTGCCGGACGCCCGCGCCATGCCACCCGCCCGCCATGCCGGGCGGGCGGCCATCGTCACCGGGGCCGCTAGCGGCATCGGCAGGGCCATCGCCACCCGTCTCGCCGCCGAGGGGGCACGGCTCGCACTCTGGGACGTCGACGCCGCGGCCCTGGCCCGCACCGCCGAGGCGCTCGGCGGCGAGGCGGTCGCCGTCACGGTCGACGTCGGCGACGAGACGGCCGTCGCGGCCGCCGCCGCCACCACCTGGGAGCGGCTCGGCAGGGTCGACCTCGTCGTGAACAACGCCGGCATCCTCGGTCCCGTGGCCCCGACCTGGGAGCACGAGCCGGCCGACTTTCGCCGGGTGCTCGAGGTCAACCTCACCGGCACCTTCCTGGTCTGCCGGGCAGTCGTGTCGCGGCTGCTCGCCCAGGACGGCGCCGTGCGCGGGCGGATCGTCAACATCGCCTCGATCCAGGGCAAGGAGGGGATGCCCGAGGCCGCGGCCTATGCGGCCTCCAAGGCCGGGGTGATGGCGCTGACCAAGACCCTGGGCAAGGAGCTCGCCCGGCACGGCATCCTGGTCAACTGCATCACGCCCGCCGCCGTCGAGCACACCGGCATGGTGGGCGAGCTGACGGCGGCGCGCCGGGCCGACATCCTGGCGCGCATTCCGATGGGCCGCCTCGTCGAGCCCGGCGAGGTGGCGGCCATGGTCGCCTGGCTCGGCAGCGACGAGTGCACGTTCTCGACCGGGGCGGTGTTCGACCTCTCCGGTGGCCGGGCCACCTACTGATAAGAGCAAGAGGGAAGGGGACCGTCATGGCGCTCGCCGGCGAAGGGGCGATCTGCATCTGGAACGACATCACGTCCGAGGGGCGCGACGATTTCTACGCCTGGCACCTGACCGAGCACATGCCGGAGCGGGTCGGCATCCCGGGCTTTCGCCGCGGCCGCCGCTGGATCGCCCACGACGCCGACACCCGGCCCGAGTTCTTCACCCTCTACGAGGTCGCCACGCCGCAGGTGCTGGAGGGCCAGGACTACGCCAACCGCCTGAACGCCCCCACCCCCTGGACGAAGCGGGCGACGCAGGGGTTCCGCAACACCCAGCGAGCACTCACCCGCGTGCGCACCTCCCTCGGCCCCGGCCCCGGCGGCCTGCTGCTCACCCTCCGCTTCGCCGTGGCCGAAGGGGCCGAGGACGCCACCGCCACGCGGCTGGCCACCGAGACCCTGCCGCCGCTCGCCGCCCTGCCGCAGGTGACCGGCGTGCACCTGTGCCTGACCGATGCCGCCGCGAGTGCGGTCAAGACCGCCGAGAGCCGCGGCCGCAGCGACATCGAGGCCCCGCCCGACTGGGTGATCCTGATCGAGGGCACGAACGCCGCCCCGGTCCTCGCCGCCCGCGACAGGCTCCTGGCCACCCCCGCTGGCAAGGCCCTGCTGCAGCCCGTGGCCGGCCTCTACCGCCTCGAATACACCCGCCTCGAGACCGCCTGGGCCGCCGGCTGAGCCGCTAGTCGAAGAAGCCCGCGTCCTCCTCCTTCAGGTGCGGCTTCGTCCGCTCGGGGTTCAGCTCGACCCCCATGCCCGGGCGGTCCCAGACGGCGATCGTGCTGTTCTCGACCAGCGGGTCGGGCAGGCCGTCGACGATGTCCCACCACCAGTCGGGGCTGGCGGTCGGCAGCTCGAAGGCGATGAAGTTCTCGGGCATCGCGGCACAGATCTGGACGAGGGCGGCGATGCCGAGCACGCCGTTGCCGGTGCCGTGCGGCGCCATCAGGATGCCGTGCAGATCGGCATACTCGGCGATCCACTTGAGCTCGGCGATGCCGCCCACGTCGCAGGGATCGGGGCCGACGATGTTCACGGCATGGCCCTCGATCAGGCTCTTGAAGTTCTGCCGGAGATAGATCTGCTCACCGGTGTGGATCGGCGTCGTCGTCGACATCGTCAGGTCGCGATAGACGTCGGCATTGACATAGGGCGTGTAGTCGCCGGTCAGCATGTCCTCGAGCCACATCAGGTTCAGGGGCTCGACCGCCCGGGCGAAGCGGATGGCGTCCGGCACGGTGAAGCCGGGCCCGCAATCGAGTGCCAGGCCCACCTCCGGGCCCAGCACCTCCTTCATCGCGTGCACGCAGTCGAGGAGATGCGCCATGCCCCGCTCGGTCATCAGCGCACTCTCGGCGAAGCCGTGGAACGGACTGCGGCGCGCCTGCAGCTCGCCATAGTGGAAATGCGGCACCTCGTGCTTCATCGGGCTGTGGAACGCCACCCCCATCTTGATGAAGGAAAAGCCGTGCGGCAGCTCCTTCATCCACCTGGCCTCGGCGGCATAGTCGTCGGGGCTCACACCCTTCATCGGCCGGCGGATCGCACCGTTGTAGCAGCGCACCCGGTCGCGGATCTTGCCGCCCAGGAGCTTGTAAACCGGCACGCCCGCGGCCTTCCCGGCGAGGTCCCAGAGCGCCATCTCGATCATGCTGACGGCACTGCCCCAGGGCTTGAAGGCGCCGCGCTTCCTGATCTTGAGCATGCAGCGCTCGACGTCGGTCGGCTCCTCGCCGATGAGTGCTTCCCGATAGTGCAGCACGAAGGGCTTGAGGTAGGGCTTGTACTGCTCGGCCTCGCCGTAGCCCGAGAGCCCCGCGTCGGTGACGATGCGGACGACCGGGTTCGAGCCGATGACGGCACATTTGAGGTCGGTGATCTTCATCGCCCCTGCTCCTTCAGCCAGGCTTCGTACTCGGGCCGTGCCGCGTCCGAGAGCGGGTAGTAGCGCCTGAGATCGCCGCCCTTGGCCAGCATCTCGCGCGAGAAGTCCTCCCACTCGTGGCGGACATGGGCCTCGTCGATGAGCCTCTGGGCGAGACCCACCGGCACGACGACCGCCCCGTCGTCGTCGGCGACGATGATGTCGCCCGGCATGACGAGGCAGCCGCCGCAGGCGATCGGGCCGTTGACGGCGAACGGCATGAGCCCGGTCTGGGTGTGGAAGTTGGGGGTCACACCCTTGAGCCACATCGGCAGGTCCAGGGTCTGGACGTTGGGCCAGTCGCGCACGCAGCCGTCGATGACCACCCCCGCCCCGCCCCGGCCCTTGAAGTAGGTCAGCATCATCTCGCCGAACACGCCGCTCGTCATGTCGCCCCGCGCATCGACGACGACGATGTCGCCCGGCTGCGTGTGGTAGAGGACGTGACGGTGGAGCTGCTTCTCGGGCTCGGCGTATTCCTCGGCCGAATACATGTCCTCGCGCTTGGGCATGAACTGCAGCGTCAAGGCCGGACCGCAGACGGTCCGCCCCATGTTCCAGGTGACCGGCCCGCAGATGTGCGAGTTGGCGATGCCGGCCATGTGGAAGAGCGTGCTCGAGGCGGTAGCCGCACCCATGGCGCGGATGCCGTCGATCAGCTCCTTGGGCGGCCGGGTGATGTCCGGGGTCTGAATCATGGCTGGTCACCTCTACCAGTTGGTGTAGGAGCCGTCGCGGCGGCGCAGATGCGGCGCCTCCCAGAAGCGGAAGGGCTCGGCCGTCAGCTGCTTTTCGTCGACCTCGACCCCGAGACCGGGCGTGTCGGGCACGGGATAGGCCGCACCATCGAGCCTGACCTGCACCGGGAAGATGTCGCTGTCGTCGAAGCCCAGATGCGTCTCGGCCGGGCTCGCCCGGGTCTCGAGCCACGCGAAGTTGGCGACCGCCGCGGCGAAGTGCACGGTGGCGGCGGTGCAGACCGGGCCCAGCGGGTTGTGCGGCATCATGTCGACGTAGTGCGCCTCGGACCACCCCGCGACCTTCATGGCCTCGGTGAGCCCGCCCACGTTGCAGACGTCGAGCCGGTTGAACTGGTGCAGGTCGCCCTCGATGAACGGCAGGAACTGCCACTTGGACGCGAACTCCTCGCCGATGGCGAAGGGGATGTCGGTCAGCCGCCGGAGCGCGGCGTAGGCCGAAGGCGTCTCGTCGCGGATCGGCTCCTCGAGGAAGTCGAGCGTGCCCTTGGGCATCTTCTGGCAGAAGCTCGCCGCCTCGGCGACCGAGAGCCGGTGGTGGTAGTCGATCCCCAGCACCACGTCGTGACCGAGCGCCTCCCGTGCCTTCGTGCACCACTCGGCCGTGCGGGCGATGTGCTCGCGCGGCTCGTAGACGTCCGCCTCCTGGTGCCCCGAGGGCGAAAGCCGCAGTGCGGTCCAGCCGCGCTCGACCAGGGCCTGCGCCTGCTCGATCATCGCCGGTCCCGGCGGGGCACTGGTCGAGGCGAAGGTCGGGATGCGGTCGCGCTGCCGGCCGCCGAGCAGGTCGTGGACCGGCACGCCCAGCGCCTTGCCCTTGATGTCGTGGAGCGCGATGTCGATCGCCGAGATGGCCGCGGTGAGCACCCGGCCGCCCTCGAAATACTGGCTGCGGTAGAGCTCCTGCCAAAGCGCTCCGATGCGCATCGGATCGCGGCCGACGACGAAGCCGGCGAAGTGCTCGATGGCACCCACGACCGCCTTCTCGCGGCCGGAGAGCCCGGATTCGCCCCAGCCATAAAGCCCCTCGTCGGTCTCGACCTTGACCAGCAGCTGGTTGCGGATGCCGACCCAGACCGGGAAGGACTTGAGCGCGGTGATCCTCAAGGCCGCGTCTCAGGCATGGGGCTCGTCGCCGAAGAAGCTGGAGCCGGGCTTGAGGTGCGCCCGGGCGACCTCCTCGTTGAGGGTGAGGCCATGGCCGGGCCTGTCCTCGAGCTTGATGAAGCCGCGCTCGATCGGCGGCTTCTCGTTGACGAGATCGCTCCACCAGGGAACGTCGTGGGCGTGGTACTCGATGACGAGGAAGTTGTTGATCGCGGCACAGACATGGCTGCCGGCCACCGTGCCGATCGGGCTGGCCACGTTGTGCGGGGCCAGGGGAATGTAATAGAGGTCGGCGTGGTCGGCGACCTTCTTGGCCTCCGCGAGCCCGCCCATCTTCGGGATGTCGGGGGCGATGATCCGGGCCGCCTGCTTCTCGATCAGCTCCCTGAACCCGTGCTTGCGATAGAGATTCTCGCCCGTGCAGATCGGCGTCCGGGTGCTGTGGGTGACGTGGCGCTGGGCCTCCAGGTTCTCGGGCGGGATGGGGTCCTCGAGCCAGAGCAGGTCGAAGGGCTCGAGCCTTTGGGCGAGCTTGATCGCGTCGTTCACCCCGAACTTCCAGTGCGCGTCCATGGCGACCATGACCTCGGGCCCGACGGCGTCCCGGACCGCGCGCACCACGTCGACCATCCAGGCCATCTCGGTCGAGCCGATCGTCCGGTTGAAGGGCTCGTACCAGCGCCGCCGCGGGTGCGGGTCGTCGGAGATGTCGATGGTGTGGGGGTTGGGGGTGTCGAGGTCGAACTTGATGGCGGTGAAGCCCTCGGCCACCACCTCGCGCGCCTTCCTCGCATAGTCCGCGGGATCGGGCGTCTCGCCGGCGTGGCAGTCCGCATAGACCCGGATGGTGTCACGAAAGCGGCCGCCGAAAAGCGTCGCGATGGGCGTGTCGAGGATGCGGCCCAGGAGGTCCCAAAGGGCGATCTCGATGCCGCTGATGGCGGTGACCGTCGTTCCCGCCTGCGAGCCCTCGCCCGAGAGGCAGCGGATCATCATCTCGACGATCTTGTTGATGTTGCGCGGGTCCTGGCCCTCGACCAGCGGCTTCGCCTTGTGCACCAGCTCGGCCACCCCGGCCCCCCAATAGGCCTCGCCGAGCCCGCTGTGGCCCGTGTCGGTCTCGAGCCTGACCAGCACCCAGGGGAAGTTGCCGGCGATGACGGCGGTGCTGAGGCGGGTGATCTTCATGGCCGGGCGGTTCCTGGTGCTAGAGCCGGTTCTGGGTGACGGCGTCGTAGAGGTGCAGCCGGTCCTGGTCGAAGCCGATCCAGACGGGCTGGTCGGCCGTGAGCCTCAGCTGCGGGTCGACGCTGACGACGACGAGCGTCTTGCCCAGGTAGACATGCGCATAGGTGAGATCGCCGGTCGGCTCGACCGTGTAAACGCGACCAGGCACGAGGCCCGGCGCCGGCTCCAGATGGAGCGTCATGCTGCTGTGCCGCGCCCCCAGCACGACGCTGCCGTTGCTGGCGCGGGCGGCTCGCGTGGCGTTCCGGTCGTCGAGCGGGATGGCCCAGCCGTCGGTGCCGACGGTGACCCGGCCGGCCGCGACGACGAGCTGCATGTCGATCAGGTTCATGGCGGGGCTGCCGACGAAGCCCGCGACGAAGACGTTGGCCGGCTCGGCAAAGACACGCTCCGGCGTATCGTATTGCTGCAGGTAGCCGCCGCTCATCACCGCCATCCGGTCGGCCATGGTCATGGCCTCGAGCTGGTCGTGGGTGACATAGACGACGGTGGCGGAAAGGTCCTGGTGAAAGCGCTTGAGCTCGGCCCGCATCTGCACCCGGAGCTTGGCGTCGAGGTTGGAGAGCGGCTCGTCCATGAGGAAGACCTGCGGGTCGCGGACCAGGGCCCGGCCCAGGGCCACCCGCTGCTGCTGCCCGCCGGAGAGCTCCCTGGGCCGGCGCTCGAGCAGATGGGTGATGTCGAGCAGCCTGGCCGCGTCCTTGACCTTGGTCTCGATCGCGGCCCGGCCGAGCCTGCGCATCTGCAACGGGAAGGCGAGGTTCTGAAAGACGGTCTTGTTCGGATAGAGGGCGTAGTTCTGGAACACCATGGCGATGTCCCGGTCCTTGGGGTCCACGTCGTTCACCTGGCGCTCGCCGATGAAGATGTCGCCCGCTGTCAGCTCGATGAGGCCGGCCACGAGGTTGAGGCTCGTGGTCTTGCCGCAGCCCGACGGCCCGACGAGGGCCACGAACTCGCCGTCGCCGACGGTCAGGGACACGTCGTTGACGGCGTAGACGCTGCCGTAGGTCTTGACGACGTGGTTGAGGATCACCTGAGCCATTGCGCCATCCTAGTGCTTGACGGCACCCTCGGTCAGGGCCTTGACGAAGTACTTCTGCAGAACGAGGAACATCACCACCACCGGCACGCTCATCAGGAAGGTGGCCGCCATCAGGCCCGGCCAGTCGGTGGCGTTCTCGGAGAAGAAGCGCTGGATGCCGACCGGCAGCGTCATCTGGTCGTGCCGGGCGAGAAACGTGTAGGCATAGATGTACTCGTTCCATGCGGCGATGAACGTGTAGATCGCGGTCGCGATGATGCCCGGTGCGGAGAGCGGCATGACGACGAGGATGAAGGCCTGGAGCCGCGTCGCCCCGTCGATGCGTGCCGCCTGCTCGAGCTGGATGGGGATGTTGTCGTAGAACCCCTTGAGCAGCCAGATGGCCAGCGGCAGGCCGAAGGTCAGGTAGGTGATGATCAGGGCCCCATGCGTGTTGATGCCGACGAGCGGGCCGATCATCGGGAAGGCGCCGAGCCAGCGCATCAGGATGAAGAGCGGCACCAGGAAGACCACGGCCGGGAACATGTTCCTGAGCAGCACCGCGAAGAACAGGAACGTGCGACCGGGAAAGCGGAAGCGGGAAAAGGCATAGGCCGCCGGCACCGCCACCATCACCGCGAAGATCGTGGTCAGGGTCGACACCCAAAGGCTGTTCCAGAAGTAGCGCAGAAAGTCCCGGCCGACGCTGCCGCTCGGATCGACCAGTCGGATGTAGTTGTCGAGCGTAGGTTCGGCCGGCCACCATTGCGGCGGATACTGCATCGCCGCGAAGCCGGTCTTGAGCGACGTGATCAGCATCCAGGCCATCGGCACGACGGTGTAGACCAGGAGGAGCGTCAGCAAGAGTCGCCCGGTCCACCGCCAGCCGTCGACCCGCTTGCGGGGCGCGGGACGTGCGAGCGCGGCCGGTGGGGTGGCGGTGATCATCCGCCCTGCCTCTTGTCGTCGCCGCGGGTCAGCGCCCGCACGTAGAAATAGCCGAGCGTCATCATGATGATGAACAGCAGCACCGAATAGGCCGATGCGACGCCCCAGCGCTGCCGGCCGAAGGCCAGCTCGTAGATGTGCGTGATCCAGATGTGCGAGGCATTGGACGGCCCGCCGCCGGTCATGATCCAGGGGATGATGAAGGAGTTGAAGTTCGCGACCGCGAGCAGCAGCACGGTGACCATGCTGACACCCTTCAAGTGCGGCAGGGTCACGTGCCAGAAGCGTTGCCAGGCGCTGGCGCCGTCCACCTGCGCCGCGCGCAGCAGCTGCTCGGGGACCGTCTGCAGCCCGGCCATGATCATGATCATGGCGAACGGGAACTCGCGCCAGATGTTCACCACGATAAGCGAGGCCAGGACGGTGTGCACGTTGTCGATAAAGTTGATCGGCTGGTCGGCCAAGCCGAGCTGCACCAGCAGCGCGCCGATGGCGCCGAAATCGGAGTGATAGAGCCAGCGCCACACGTAGGACGCGGCAACCGCGCTCACCACCCAGGGTATGAGCAGCAGTGCGCGCAGGATGCCGCGGCCGATGAACTCGCGATGCAGCGCCAGGGCAGCACCCAGGCCGAGCAGGAAGGCGATGAGCGTCGAGAACACGGTCCAGATGACCGTGTTCAGCGTGACCTTCCAGAACACCGGCGACGAGAGGATGGTGGTATAGTTGTCGAGACCGATGAAGATCTTGTCGCGGAGCTGCAGGCTCGCCGGAGTGCGGAAGAACGACAACTCGACGGTGTAGTAGACCGGATAGGCGATGACGACGAGCATCACCACCAGCGCCGGCATGATGTAGAGATAGTCGCTCCGCTGAGCCCAGGCGCGGCTGAAGACGTTGCCACGATAGACCGCCGGCGCTGACGTTTCCGCATCGGTCGGCTGCCCGGTCACCGTGCTCACGGCTCGACCCGTCCCTCCTCCGGAAGATCGGGTGAGCGGCGGGCCATGGCTGCCGCTCACCCCCGTGCGTCCCGGCGCGACGCGATCCTAGAGGCCGCCGGCCACCAGCTCGCGGACCTGCGCTGCGGCGTTCTCGGCCGCGGCGTCGACGGTCATCGCCCCGGTCAGCGCGTTCTGCATCATGTCCGGAACGATGATGTTCATGATCTCCGGCGCCTCGGGAAGCACCGGGAACGGGATGCCGTAGGGCAGCATGGAGGTCGTGACGTCGAGGAACCGGATGGTATCGAGCCGTTCCTTCATCCACTCGGTCCGGAAGCCGCCGAGGTGGCCGGGGTTGGAGCCGGCCCAGGACAGCTTGGTCGACCATTCCGGGCTGGTGAACATGCAGATCAGCGCCTTGACGGCACCCTCGTCGAAGCCGCCCTCGACATATTCGGGCTTGACGACGTGGATGTTGGAGCCGCCGAACACCACCGCACGGCGGGCCGGACCCTCGGGGATCAGGCCGTAGCGCATGTTCGCGACGACCTCGTCGGCGACCTCCTTGTCGGTGCCGGTGGCCTGGCTGGCGAGGTCGAGCATGCGGGCATACTCGGCCGGGTGGGCGATCATCATGGCCAGCTGGCCGGCGATGAAGGGCGCCTGGTTGTCGGCCTGGGAGTTGGTCAGCGCCGCGGTCGGGACCGACTGGTCGCGGACATACATCTCGTGGGCAGCTGCCAGCGCCGCCCTGGTTCCCTCGTTGTCGAGCCAGACCTCGTCGTAGGTCGGGTTGTCCGACGCCTCGTCCAGCGCACCGCCGCCATACGCCCAGATCACGGGCATGAACCGGAACGGGGTGTTGCCGTGGTTCTGGCGGGCGACCAGGCCGTAGCCGGAGACGCCGAGACGATCCTTGATCTGCTTCGAGTAGGCGACGAGGTCGTCCCAGGTGGCCGGCGGTGCGTCGGGATCGAGGCCGGCCTCCTCGAACAGCTTCGCGTTCCAGATCAGCGCCATCGTCTCGTTGTTGGTCGGGATGCCGTAGCTGGTGCCCTGCCAGGTCACCGACTTCAGCGCACCCGGCCAGAAATCGGCGCTCGAATAGCCGACATCCTCCGGTCGCAGCGGCTGCAGATAGCCCTTGGCGGCGAACTCGACGCCGCCCAGGATCTGCAGGCGCGCCACCATGGGTGCTGCATTGCCGAGCAGCGCCGTGCGCAGCTTGTCGAGCAGCTCCGCGTAGGTGATCGACTGCACGTCGGCCTCGATATTGGGGTAGGCCTCCTTGAACGCGGTCCAGAACGCCGCGTCCATGTCGTGGGTGATCTGCGGCTCGGCCTGGAACGGCCCGGTGTACCAATAGGTCACGCGGCCGGCGTAGTCGTTCGGCACGACGGCGCCGCACGCCGCGGCGGTGTCGTAGGTCGCGGTGCCGGCAATCTCCCGGACGTACTCGGGCGACCACTGGCTCAGGTCGACGGCCCCGCCGCCGTCCTGGGCGGCCACCATGCTGCTCCCGGCCGCCACCATCACGGCAACCACGGCCACCCGGCCATGCAACCCAACCCTGACGCGTCGGGCAACAGATGACGACTGCATCATGCGTGCTCCCTGATCCGGTGCCTCTCCGGGCATGGTTGCAGGATGATTGCGGCCGGCACCGGTGGTGTCAAGTCGCAGCTGCCGATCTGGCAGCGCCGGCCGGGGCCCTCAGCGCCGCCAGATCGGCAGGGGCGGCCGCTCCGGCAGCATCCCTGCGGGCCGGAACACCAGGATCACCTGCAGCAGCACCCCGATCAGCAGCACCCGGAGCGCGCTCGCCTGGGTCACGTACTCGGCCGGCAGCTGGCTGGTGACGAGCTGCGTGCCGGCCCAAACCCCCCAGATCACGAAGGCGCCGAGCACCGCGCCGCGGTTGTTGCCGCTGCCGCCGGCGATCAGCATCACCCAGACGATGAACGTGGCGAACACCGGGTCGAACGCCTCGGGGCTGATGAAGCCGACGAAATGCGCGTAGACCGCCCCCGCCAGCCCCATCAGCGCGCAGCCGATCACGAACGCCTGCAGCCGGAACACGAGGCTGTCCTTGCCCATCGCCCGCGCCGCCGCCTCGTTGTCGCGGATCGCCCGCTGCACCCGCCCCCAGGGCGCCCGGTAGAGCCGCTGCAGCGCCCAGTAGACGACGCCGATCAGCGCCAGCACCAGCGCCAGCAGCACGAGCGGGTTCTGCCCCGGCACCAGCCCGTCGAGCGGCCGCGGAATGCCGGCGATCCCCCTGACCCCGCCGGTCAGCCAGGCCTCGTTCTTCAGCACCAGCCGGACGATCTCGGCGATCCCGATCGACGCGATCGCCAGGTAGTCCGAGCGCAGGTTGAGCGTCACGAGGCCGATCAGCAGCCCCAGCACCGCGGCGATCGCCATCGCCCCCAGGAACCCCACCGGCCACGGCAGCCCGAGCCCGCCCAGATGCCCCGCCGACGGCCCGGTCGTCAGGATCGCGCTGGCGTAGGCGCCGATGGCGAAGAACGCCGCGACGCCGACATTGAGCATGCCGGCGAAGCCCCACTGCACGTTCAGCCCCTGGGCGAGCAGCGCGTAGATGCCGGCGAAGGTGAGAAAGAACACGAGATAGCTGAAGAGCCCGGCCCCGGTCATCTCAGCTGCTCCGCCCGGCGAAGAGGCCGGTCGGCCGCACCAGGAGCAGCAGCACCAGGATGGCGAACGGCACCACCGGGCTGTACTCGGTCGGCAGCACCAGCGTCGACAGCTCCATCATGATGCCGATGACGTAGCCGCCGGCGATCGCCCCCATGGGCTTGCCCACCCCGCCGAGGATGGCCGCGGCGAAGCAGGCCAGGAGGATGAACCAGCCCATCTCCGGCTGCAGTCGCGTGTCCATGGCCAGGAACACCCCGGCC
>CAYWSB010000113.1:0-16966 GCA_964460465.1 uncultured Geminicoccaceae bacterium
TCGACCATCATCTGGGTGGCGATGCCGGCATGGTCGGTGCCGGGCTGCCACAAGGTCGGCCGGCCACGCATCCGCCAGAACCGGCTGAGCGCGTCCTGGATGGTCTGGTCCAGGGCATGGCCGATATGCAGGCTGCCGGTCACGTTGGGCGGCGGCATCATCACGCAGAAAGGCTCGCCGGCGCCCCGCCCGGCGGCGAAGGCGCCGCTCGCTTCCCAGCCCGCATAGATCAGCGGCTCGGCGGCGGCCGCATCGAAGCTCTTGTCCAGCATGGCTGGAGCGCACCTCTGTCTCGTGGATCGCCAAGGACCGGCCACCGACCTGCACGCCGACACCGCAGGGGCGCCCCGGCGCGCGCAGCCTCGCCGCGACCGCAGGTCGTCCGTCTAGTCGATCGAGGCTGGCGCGACAAGGCGGCAGGCCGGCGCAGCGCCGACGGCGGCGGGGTGCGCGGCCCGGCAACGATCGGGCGGTCGAGGCGCGCTCGGCCGGGCCATGCCGGCGGCGGCGCCGGGGACCGGCACGCGGGTGCGGGCGTGCCGGTGCGGGCCGCTCACATCAGCTCGGCGCGGCGGGCCAGCTTCTTGACCTCCTGCTCGACGACGCGCTCGACGACACCCTCGAGATGGGCGTCGAGCCAGTCCTTGAGCATCGGCCGCAGGAGCTCGGCCAGGAAACCCTCGACCGTCTTGTCGCCGTGCGCGAGCGGCGACGGCTCGCGAGCGACCGCCGCCCTGGTGAGCTTGGCGAGCGCCCCGCTGCTGCGCTCGGCGGTGGCGGCCGACAGGAGGCTGTCCGCGTCGCGTCGCGAGGCGTCGGCGGCGCGGGCCGGCCGCGGCGCGGCGCGCGGCGGCGGTGGCGGCTCGGCCTCGGCGTCCTCCGGCTCGAGCTCGAGCTCGTCGGTGGCGCTGTCGAACGCCTCGCTGCCGGCAACGCGGTCGCGCCTGGCTGCCGCCGCGCTCGGCTCGACCACCTGCGTGAGGTCGAGAACATCCTCGTCCTCGTCCTCGTCTTCCGCGGGCGCCCGCGCCTTCGACTCGGCAGGCTTCGGCTTGGCCGGGGCGGGGGCTGCGGGCTTGGCAGGTGCCGTCTCGTCCTCGTCGTCGGCAATGATGCGCCGGATCGAGGAGAGGATCTCCTCCATCGACGGCTCCTGATCGCTCTTCTCGGTGCTCATGCCTCTCGCCTCGATCTCCTGCCGTTCCTGCCAGGGCCCTCGTCCCGAACGCGATATGCCATGCGGAGCCTTAAGATTTCGTCAACGGCGTTGGTCGATCGCGTCGGCATCGTGCACACCGGGCCCGGGCCGATCCGCCGCCCCGGCCGCGCCGGACGTCTCCGCACCGGTGCCGAACCAGGCGCTGCGGACCTCGCGGTAGTAGGCCTCGGGGTCGAAGAAGGTCGTATCCAGCGCCAGGGCCCGCGCGGTGAGCAGCCCCTGGCCCGCCTGGATCCGATAGCCGGCCACGACGGCGTCACGTTCGGCCGCGGTGATCGCGACCTCGGCCTCGAACAGCTCCTCCTCGGCATCGAGCACGTCGAGCACGGTGCGGCTGCCGAGGCGTGCCTCCTGCTGCACGCCGTCGAGGGCCAGGGCAGCGGATTCGCGTTGCCGGGCCAGCGCCTCGAGGCGGGCGCGGGCCGTGGCCAGGGCCTGCCATGCCGCAGCGATCTCTTCCTCCACATCTCGCCGCACGGCTTGCAGGTTGAAGCGCTCCTCCGTCAAGGCCTGTCGGGTCTGACGTATACGCGCGTACTCACCACCCCCCTGATAGAGCGGCACGGAGAGGACCGCGCCGACCGAGAGGTCGCTCTGCCAGTCGGCCGCGTCGCCCGGATCGTCGACATAGCCGGCGTCGCCGCGCAGCGTCAGCCGGGGCTTCAGGCTCGCCAGCGCCGTGGCGATCTCGGCCTCGGCCGCCGCCACCTCGAACCAAGCGGCGCGCACCGCCGGATGGTCGTCCACCGTGGCCAGCACCGCGGCGACACTGTCGGGCAGCCCGGCCGGCGCGTCGGCCGGCACGAGCGTGCCCGGCGGGTCGCCGATCACCCGCCGGAACGCCGCACCGGCGGTCTCCAGCCGGCCGGCCGCCGTCTCCCGCTCGGCCACGGCGCGGGCGTAGCGCGATTCCGCCTGGGCGACGTCGGTCTGGGTCAGCTCGCCGAAGCGAAAGCGCCGCTGCACGCCCTCCAGCTGCGCCAGCAGGCGGGCTTCATTGACCAGCGCGAGATCGAGGATGCGCTGGTCGCGGAGCACGGCGGTGAACGCCTCGATCGCGTCGAGAAACACCACCTGCTCCACGAGCTCCAGCCGGGCCCGCTCGGCGCGGATCAGCTCCTCGGCGCGGACGATGCGGGCGCGCGCCTCGCCACCGGTGTAGAGCGGCTGCTCGACGCCCACGGCGTTGCGCATGGTGCGCAGGTTCTGCGACCGCTGGTTGGTCTCGGTTCGCCGGAAGGTGACCGAGGAGCTGGCCGAGGCCTGCGGCCGACGGGTTGCCCGGGCGATCGGCAGGCCTTCGTCGACCGAGCGCAGCCGGGCCCGGGCGGCTTCCAGCGTCGGGTTCTCCTCGTAGACCTTCGCCAGGGCCGTGGGCAGGGCGACCTGCCCGAGGGCGGCACCCGGCAGGCCGAGCGGCAACAGGACGGCGAGAACGATCGAGACGGAAGCGAGCCGATGGCGCATACCGCCCGGGCTAGCACGAACTCGCGCAACAGGCTAGAACTTAGATGATCTTCACGCGACAGTTTAGAACTGGAAGGCCGGCGCCGGGCGCAGCTCCGGAATCGGCGGGGTCCGGGCATCGAAGGGCTGGCGGCGACCGAACGCGTCGCCGACCCGGGTCACCACCGTGACCTTGCCCGCCCGGCCGGCCTCGACCACCGCCGCGAGTCGGCCGCCCTCGTCGAGCTGGGCGAGCAGGCCGGCCGGCGGCTCGACCACCGAGCCGGCGAGCAGGATGAGATTGAAGGGCGCCTGCTTGGGCAGTCCCTGGGCCGCCGGGCCGAGCTGGACGACGATGTTGTCGAAGCCGAACTCGTCGAACCGGGTCTCGATGACGGGCACCACGTCGACGTCGCGCACCAGGATGAAGACGGTGGCGACGAGCTTGGAGAGCACGGCCGCGGCATAGCCCGTGTCGCAGCCGACGACGAGGCCCACATCCTCCGGTCCTGGAGCGCTCGCCTGCAGCATGCGGCCGAGCACCAGGGGCTCGATCAAGTGCCGGCCGTTGCCGAGATCGATGTCCTCGTCCTGGTAGGCCACCGGCCGCAGCCGCGGCGGCAGGAAGATCTCGCGCGGCACGGCACGAAACGCCTCCAGGATGCGCGGGTCCTCGACATTGGACGGCCGAAGCTGGTTCTCGACCATGTTCTCGCGGGCGGTGGTGTAGTCGGTCATCGAGGGCCCCTATCGACAGGCACGCGGGCGGCACACGACGACGCCTCGCGGGCGCCGGGCGACCGCCGCTGTATAGCCCTCGAAGCGGCCCCGGACAATCGCACCCGCGGCCGCAGGTGCTGCGGCCTCAGTTGCAGGCGGCGGGGGTGATGCCGGCCTTGGCGAAGTAGGCCAGCGCCCCCGGGTGGTAGGGGACGTCCGGACATGGAGCGAGCAGCGCGGCCTCGTCGATGCCGCGGAACGCGAGGTGCAGCCGGCGAAGCTCCGCCACGCCGGTGAACACCGCCTCGGTCAGCCGCTCGGCCATGGCATCGGGCAGGCGCCGGTCGGCGACGACGAAGGCCGTGGACCGCAGGGTCGCCACGTCGGTGTCCTGCCCCGGATAGGTGCCGGCCGGGATGACGCCCTCGCCGTAATCCGCCAGTTCGTCGGCCAGCCGCTCGAGACCGTCCGGCGTGGGGCCGACGAGCCGGCTCGGGCAGCTCGCGAAGGCTTCCTGCACCACCGCGTTCGGGCTCGCCGCCATGAAGGCGAAGGCGTCGCTGTCGCCCCGGCAGAGGGCGACGGCCCGCTGGCTGCTCGACGTGCCCAGGAGGGCGACGAAGTCGTCGGTCGTGAGGCCGGCCGAGGTCAGCAGGCTCATCGCCACCTCGCGCGTGCCGGAACCGGGCAAGCCCATGTCGACGCGGCGCCCGGCGAGATCGGCGGTCGTGCGGACCGGCAGGGCGGCGTTGACGACGACGTGCAGCGCCTCGTCGAACGCGCCGAAGAGAATACGGAGGTTCGGGTTGGCGCCGTCGACCGCGAAGGCCCCCTCGCCATAGAAGGCGCGCCGGACCAGCTCGCCCTGGGCGATGCCGATATCGGCGACGCCCGCACGGACGAAGCGCAGATTGCCGAGGCTGCCCTCGGTGCTGATGCTGCTGCAGAGCTGCCGGCGGCGGATCAGATCGGGCTCGACCAGCCGGCAGAGCGCACCGCCGAACGCGGCGTAGACGCCGGAGACACCACCCGTGGCGATCCGCAGCGGCTGGTCGATGGCGGCCGCTGCAGTGCCGCGCCCGGTCGTCCATCCGGTCGTGAAGGCGGTGCCCGCGGCGAGCCCGGCGCCGAGCCGGGCCGCGAGGCCGCGGCGGGTGAAGCGGCCGCTCATTTCATGATCTCCGCCTCGCGGGCGCGCAGATAGAGGAAGCGCATGAGGTCGTACTCGAAGGGCGAGCCCGAATCGTAGTAGCGGAAGGGCTGCGTGTAGCGGGCGTCGACGGCCTGCAGCGGGTAGGGTGCCGGCGTGGCGTAGACCACGTTGCTCACCTGGGCACCGGGCGGCGCCAAGGCCCCGAGGGCGAAGTCGACCGGCAGGCCGGCGCCGTCGCGCACGCTGGAGGGGCCGAAGATCGGCAGCACGAGGTAGGGGCCGGGGCCGACCCCCCACCAGCCCAGCGTCTGGCCGAAGTCCTCGCGCTGCTGGTCGACGCCGAGCCTCGTCGCCACGTCGAAGAAGCCGAGCACGCCCACCGTCGAGTTGACCAGAAAGCGGATGGTGGCCCGACTCGCCACTTCCGGGCGGGCCTGCAGCACACCGTTGGTGGCGTTCCTGATCTCGCCCAGATTGCTGAAGAAGTTCGACACGCCGGTGCGCACCGGCCGCGGCACGACGAAGCGGTAGCCCCGCACGATCGGCAGGAAGACGTACTGGTCGAACTCGAAATTGAACCGGTACATGGCACGGTTGAAGCCCTCGAACCGGTCCTCGACCAGCATGACCGGCGGTGCCATCTCCGGGCGCTGCCGTGGGCCGTCGCTCGCCGTCATGGCGACGATCTCGAGGTCGCCGCCGCTGGCCGGGGCGCCGAGCGGCCCCGTCGCGGCCGGGCCGGTGCCTGGATGGCCGGCACAGGCGGCGAGCAGCAGCAGGGTCGCGACCGCGAGGCCGCGCTGGAGGCTGCGTCCGCGCCACATCAGGAGCCGTCTCCCCGGGCGGCGGTCGTGGCCGGCCCGGGCTGCCAGCCCGTGGCGAAGTAGTCGACGATCCGGGCGGCGACGTCGCGCTGCATGTAGTTCCCGCAGTGGCCGCCGGTCGGATAGATGGTCGACCGGTCCTGGAAGACCCGCTCGATGAAGGTCCAGTCCTCGGCCACCAGGATCACGTCGTCCTCGTTGCCGAGGAAGGCCACATGATCGGCCGCCGCCAGATAGGCCTCGATCGAGCGCAGGCTGGCATCCTCGATCATCTGCTCCCGGCTCAGCCCCGGCTCGGCCCGCTGGAAGAACGGCTGGTAGAGATCCTCGAAGTAGTCGACGAAGCTCCGCTCCCGGGCGGCCACGTAGATGTCGGTCAGCCGCCGGTCGGTGGCGCGGAGTGCAGTGCCGGCGGGCACCAGGAAGCCGCTGTCGGTGAGCACGTCGGCGGCGAAGGCGAGGTTGACCGCGGACAGGCGGAAGGCGATGCCGACCAGCTTCTCGATGTCGACCGCGTCCGGCTCGAGGGCGGTGTAGATGCGGTAGACGAAATCGCCGGCGAAATCGGTGGGGCTGCCGGCGACATAGATCCGCGCAAAGGCGTTGAACGCGCGGTCGAGGAAGTCGGGGATGGCGTTCGGGTCGGCGGCGACGAAGCGGTCCAGCATGTCGTCGACGAGCTGGATCGAGGTGAACAGCGAGACCGACGGGTTGAGCAGCAGCACCCGCTCGAACTCGAAGGCGTCGCCGCCGGATGCCACCAGCTCGTCGTCGAGCTTGGCGACGAAGGCGGCGAGCGTGGCGCCCAGCGAGTACCCGGTCAGGTGGACCGCGGTCACCTGGATGCGATTCTGCACCCGCTCCAGCGCCAGCCGCATCAGGCGGTGCATGTCGGCCGCGTCGTCGCGCAGCCGCCCCGGCACGCCGGTGGTCGAGGCGTTGACGACGAAGTTGGCGTGGGTCTGATTCGGCAAGGAGATGACGTGGTTGCCGGCGTCCCAGAGCAGGGTGGCGAGATTCCAGTTGATGTCCGCCTTCCAGCTGCCGCCGGTTCCCGCGATGACGAAGACCAGCGGGGCGGGGCCCGGCTGGGCCAGCAGGCCGAACTCCGCCCCGAACCGCTCGAAGAAGAAGACCGGCGGCACCTCGCGGTCGGGCAGCGGCTGAACGCGGAAGGGATGGACCTCGCGACCCTCCTCGATCTCGGGCAGCACGACCCGGTTGGCGAGCGGGGTGGCGACCACCGTGGCGACGAGCGGATCGACGAACGGGAAATCGTAGGCGTCGACCCGCTCAGCCCGGACGGGCGACGCCGATGCCAAGCCGGCCACCACGAGCACGGCTACCACGAGGCAACGCAACATGCACTTCATTCGCGGCACTCTATATCCCTGACTGGAGAGACGTCACGGCAGCGTACGAGCTCACTTGAACTCACCGGTTTTGCCGTCTAACAGAATGCCGTTGCGTCGTCTCGCCCTTCGACGCAACGCCTGCGCGAAAAGCGGGGCCCGGTGGCAGAGTGGTGATGCAGAGGACTGCAAATCCTTGCACGTCGGTTCGATTCCGGCCCGGGCCTCCACGCCGGCGATAGTCCTTGGCACGCCGCCATGGCATTGCTATACGGCGCTCGTGGTCCCCGGTAGCTCAGTTGGTAGAGCAAGCGGCTGTTAACCGCTGGGTCGCTGGTTCGAGTCCGGCCCGGGGAGCCAAGCCTCCCGACCCCTTCAGCCCACGCCGCCGAGCGCTTTCAGCGTGCGGAAGACGCCGGTCGTCCAGTCGTCCCGGCCGTGTCCCCGGGCTTGCGCCACCTGGTAGAGCTGGCGGCTCACCGCCCCCGTGGCGAGCGGCACCTTGAGCGCTGCGGCGAGATCGACGGCGAGGCCCAGGTCCTTGGTCGCGAGGTCCAGCATGAAGGCCGGCGAGGGCTCGTCCTTGAGCGCCTTTTCGGGCCATGTCGTGGTGATGTGGCCGCGGCCGGCGGGCGTGTGCGAGAGCACTTCCGCCATCACCGGCAGGTCGAGCCCGGCCTTGAGCCCCATCGCCAGCCCCTCGGCGGTGGCGAGGTTGACCACGGCCGAGATGTAGTTGTTGACCAGCTTCATGGTCGCCCCGCTGCCGAGCGGGCCGCAGACCGTGACCTGCTCGCCCATCGCCATCAGCAGCGGCCGAACCCGCTCGATGTCGGCGGGCTCGCCGCCCACCATGAAGGTCGAGGTGCCGGCCACCGCATGCGCCGAGGTGCGGCCGACCGGCGCGTCGACCATGCCGACCCCCTGCGCCGCCAGCCGCTCGCCGATGCGCCTGGTCTCGCCCGGCAGGATGGTGCTCATGTCGACCAGCACCGCACCCTTCGCGATGCCGTGGGCGATGCCGTGCTCGCCGAAGCAGGCGGCTTCGACCACCGCCCCGACGGGCAGCATGGTGAAGACGACCTCGGCCCCGGCGGCCGCGTCCGCCGGATTCGCCGCCCCGGTCGCCCCGGCCGCGACCACCGCCGCCACGGCCTCGGCCGAAAGGTCGCAGACCCTGAGCGCATGCCCTGCCTTGATCAGGTTGCGGCTCATGGCGCCACCCATCTGGCCGAGCCCGACGAAGCCGATCCTGGTCATCTCCCGCCTCCCCTCGTGATCGCGTGGTCCGCGTGGTCCGCGTGGGCGGTTGATCGGGCAAGCGGACGCCGCGGTCAACTGCCGGGCGCCCACCCGCGGCAACGGCCGTCGCCCCGAGGCTTGCCGGCAGCGGGGTGGCCGTGCTCAAGAGGTGCGTCAATCGCCCGGGAGAGGAGCTTGCGGATACCGTCGACCGGCTCGATCGTGGTGCTGACCGGTGCCGGAATCTCCGCCGAGTCCGGGCTCGCGACGTTCCGGGGTGCCGGCGGACTCTGGGAGGGGCACCGCGTCGAGGACGTGGCGACACCCGCGGCCTTCGCCCGCGACCCGGCGCTGGTGCACCGCTTCTACAACCTGCGGCGGCGCCAGCTCGACGATCCGGCGATCCGCCCCAACGCCGCGCACGCCGCGCTGGCCCGGCTGCAGGCGGCCTGGCCGGGCGAGGTGCTGATCGTCACCCAGAACGTCGACGACCTGCACGAGCGGGCCCGCAGTCGCGAGGTCCTGCACATGCACGGCGAGCTTCGCCGGGTGCGGTGCACGGCCTGCGGCGACGAGCGGCCCTGGACGGGCGACGTCCAGACCGGCACCGCCTGCCCCGCCTGCGGCAGTCGGGCGCGACTGCGCCCGGCGATCGTCTGGTTCGGCGAGATGCCGCTGGGGCTCGAGCGGATCATGGCCGCCCTCGAGCGCTGCGACCTCTTCGTCGCGATCGGCACCTCGGGCCACGTCTATCCCGCGGCGGGCTTCGTCGAGCTCGTCCGCGACCTGGACCGGGCGCACACCATCGAGGTCAACCTGGAGCCGTCGGTGATGCGCTCGGCCTTCGCCGAATGCCGCATCGGCCCCGCCGGTCGGATGGTGCCGGCGCTGGTCGACGAGCTGCTGGCCGCTCGCTGACCTCGGAGCGGGGGCCGCCCGCGAGAAGCGTCAGTGGCCGGATGCCGCGTGGCTCTTGGCGTAGGCGGCCCGCTGCTCGGGTGTCGCCTCGGTCTGGTGCAGCGCCTTCCAGTCCTCGTAGGGCATGCCGTACACGATCTCGCGCGCCGCCTCGTAGGACAGCTCGATGCCCTCGGCCTCGGCCGCCGCCTTGTACCATTTCGACAGGCAGTTGCGGCAGAAACCGGCCATGTTCATGAGGTCGATGTTCTGCACGTCGGGGCGGTCGCGAAAATGCTGCACCAGCCGGCGGAACGCCGCGGCCTCGAGCTCGGTGCGGGTCTTCTCGTCGATCTCGGTCATCGTCCCACCTCGCTGTTGCGTCGATCTGCTGGGCCAGAGATGGCGCGGCCGGAGAGCCGACTCAACCCGGCACGCCCTCGAGCGAGGCCAGGATCAGCCAGTCCACCACTTGCCGGCGGGCCTCGTCGGGCTCGGCACCGGCGGCGAGCGCCGCCTGGTAGACCTTCAGCTGATGGTCCGCGCTGGTGCCGTTCTGGACGATGTCGCGCGCCTGCAGCAGCTCCGGCAGGCAGCCGAGCTCCGCCGCGTCGTCCTTCAGGAGCTCGAGCAGCTCCTCGAGCAGCTCGGCGAACGGTACGAGGCAGCGCCGGCCGTAGTCGGCGAGCGTCCCGCCCACGCCGAAGCGCTGCGCCCGCCACTTGTTCTCCTGCAGCAGCACGTGCCGGTAGCGCCGCCAGGTCTGGTTCGCGGCGCGCAGCCGATAGAGAAAGGCCAGCAGCGACTGGTAGAGGGCGGCGATGGTGATCGCGTCCTCGAGCCGGGTGCAGAGGTCGCAGACCCGCATCTCGAGGGTCGGATGCTTGGCCGAGGGGCGGATGTCCCACCAGATCTTGGTGGGGTCGTCGCAGATCCCGATCTCGGCCATGTCGGCCAGGAGCCCCTGCCAGTCGGCGAAGCTGCCGAAGGGCTCGGGAATGCCGGAACGCGGCAGGTCGCCGAAGATGGTCGGCCGGAACGCCTTGAGGCCCGTGTCCTGCCCCTCCCAGAACGGCGAGGAGGTGCTGAGCGCCAGGAGGTGCGGCAGGAAGTAGGTCGCCTGGTTCATCAGGTCGATCCTGAGCTCGTCGTCGTCGATGCCGGCGTGGATGTGCATGCCGCAGACGACCAGCCGCCGCGCCAGGGCCTGGAAATCCTCGGTCAGGATGCGGTAGCGGTCGAGATCGACGCTCTTCTGCACCCGCCAGCTCGCCGAGGGGTGGGTGGACACGGCGAGCAGCGCGAGGTCGAAGTCGGCGGCACAGTCGGCGATGGTGCGGCGCAGGCCGGCCAGCTCGCGCCTGAGGCTGCCGACGTCGCGGCAGACCGACGTGCCGATCTCGATCTGCGCCTGCAGCAGCTCGTGCGTCACCTGCGGGCCCAGCGCGTCGCGGCAGGCGCCCATGAACCCGGCGGGCGGGCTGATCGCGAGCTGGCCGGTCGCCCGCTCGACGATCAGGTACTCCTCCTCTATCCCAAGGGTGAGATGTGGCCGGCGTGGCGCCATGCGCGAAGCCCCCCTGTGGTCGGCAGGTTGTCGCCCTCGAAGATCGTGTAGAGCCGCGGATCGGCGAGCGGTGCCTCGAGGCAGTCGTCGAGCAGGCGGGCATAGCGCGTCACCCCGGCCGGTGCCTCGATCTCGTCCTGGCGGAGCTCGAACATGATGTGCGGCAGCCGGGTGCGCTGCGCGTGAAAGGTGACGGTGAAGCCGAACTCGCGCTGCCCGGAATAGGGCTGGTTGTCGCCGACCACGAGGTCCGGCTGCCGGTTCAGGCGGTCGAGCACCGGGCCGGCCAGCCGCCGGTCGCCGCGCCACAGCACGCCCACCTGCCAGGGCCGGTCCTCGCCGTTGAGATGCGGCGTGAAGCTGTGGATGGCGACCACGACCGGCACCTGGCCGCGGCGGCGGAAGCCGGCGATGCTCTGCGCGACCTTGCGATGGTAGGGCAGGAAGTAGTCGCGGATGCGCCGGTCGACCTCGGCCGCGCCGAGCTGCTGGTTGCCCGGGATCACGCAGCCGTCGCTGACGGCCGGCATCGAGGTCGGGGTCCGCGGTCGCCGGTTGACGTCGATCACCAGCCGCGAGACGTGGTTGAGGAGGGCCGTCGCCTGCAGTCGTGCGGCCAAGAGCCGCGTCACCGCCGCGGCCCCGATGTCCCAGCCGATATGGCGCATCAGGTTGACGCGGCTGATCCCCAGGTCACCGACCGCTGCCGGCACCACCGCCCCGGCATGGTCGCACAGCAGGAGCACCGGCCGGTCGCCGCGGCGCAGCACCTCGACCAGGGGCGGCGCCGCGGCTGCCGCCGGCCGGTCCAGCTCGGCTGCGGCCGGGGGCAGCGTGGCGATTTGGTCCTTGTCGTCTCGCATCAACGTCCTGTAGCGCGCGCTATCCGTCGGCGCCAAGCGTTCAGGTGACGGCGGCCGCGACGACCGGACCGCGACCGTCGGCCGCAGCGGCGGGACTCGGGATCGTCCTGGGCCCCGGCCCGCGCCCGTTCCGGAGCAGGCGTAGGACGAAAGGATCCGAGCTCGATGTCTTTGCGCCGGCGGGCATGGCTGATCTGGGCGGCGGCGGCGGGCTTCTACGCCTACGGGTTCTGCCAGCGGGTGGCGCCCGCGGTGATCGTCGACGACCTGATGCTCGCCTTCGCCCTCGACGCGACGCTGCTCGGCACGCTCTCGGCCTTCTACTTCTACACCTACGCGGCGCTGCAGGTCCCGGTGGGCGTCCTGGTCGACCGGCTCGGTCCGCGGCGGATCCTGACGGTCGGCGCCTTGACCGCCGCGGTGGGCGGCATTCTCTTCGCCACCGCCGGCTCGCTCGCCACGGCGCTGCTCGCCCGCGCCTTGATCGGCGGCGGCGTCGCGGTCGGCTATATCGGCACGCTCAAGCTGGTCGCCACCTGGTTCCCGGTGCATCGCTTCGGCCTGCTCGCCGGGCTGACGCTGGCCGCCGGCACAGCCGGGGCGGTCGGCGCCCAGCTGCCGCTGGCCCTCCTGGTCGACGCCGTCGGCTGGCGGCCCAGCCTGCTCGGGATCGGCGTCGCCGGCCTCGTGATGGCGCTGCTCCTGGCCGTCCTCGTGCGCGACCGGCCGAGCCCCGCCGCCGTGCCGGCGGCGAGCGCGCCCGCGCCGCAGGCGGCGGCACCGCGGCTCGGCGCCATCCTGGCCCGCCCGGAGACCTGGTACCTCGTCGCCACGGCCGGCCTCACCGGGGCGCCGATCCTCACCTTCGCCGGGCTTTGGGGCGTGCCGTACTTCGTCCAGGTGCACGGGCTCGAGCGGACGACGGCGTCGCTCTTGACCTCCACCATGCTGGTCGCCTGGGCGATCGGTGGCCCGGCGCTGGGGGCGATCGCCGATCGCGTGGCCAGCCGGGCCTCGCTGATCCTGCTGGTCGCCGCGGTCAACGGTTTGCTCTGGCTGCCGTTCGTGCTGCTGCCCACCCTGCCCCTGGCCCTGGCCTGGCCGCTCGTCGCCGGGCTCGGGTTCGCCGGCGGCGGGATGATCGTCGCCTTCGCCATCGTGCGGACGGTGTTCGGCACGGCGGCCGCCGGCCAGGCGCTCGGCATCGTCAACAGCTCGGTGCTGCTCCTGGGCGCGGCGATGCAGACCCTCTTCGGCATGCTGCTCGACTGGCGCTGGTCGGGGACGCTCGCCGCCGGCAGCCGGCTCTACGAGCCGGCGGCCTATGCTGCCGGCTTCGGCCTGTTCGCCGTGGCGGCCGCGCTGGTGGTCCTGGCGGCGCTGGGGCTGCGTCGGGCAGAGCGGCAACACCGGGCTGCGGGCCGTCGGTGAAGCCTCCGGTTGTTAGTGAATTCTTCAATATCTCGTGTTACGCCTGCCGCTGCAAACCATGGGCGGTGCGGTCGACGCGGCGATTCGTGAGATCGTTTCGTGCGGCCGTGCGACGAAAGATCAACGACGATGCTCCGAAGGTCGCTCCTCGGCGGATTGGTGGGCGGGCTCGCCGCCCTCGGCGGCCGGCCGCGCCCGGTGGACGCCGCGCGCCCGGGCCGCCGGGCCTCGGTCGACCTGCTGCGCTGCGTCAAGCACGAGCGCAAGCTCTACGCGCTGCGCGGCGGCGAGGTGCTGATGCAGTACAACGTGGCCCTCGGCCGGGAGCCGCGCGGCCACAAGATCCAGGAGGGCGACGGGCGCACCCCGGAGGGGCGCTACTACATCGTGGCTGGACGCTACGACAGCGACTTCCATCTCGCCTTGAAGATCTCCTACCCGAACGTCGAGGATCGGGCGCGCGCCCGGAGCCTGGGTGTCCGGCCCGGCGGGCAGATCATGGTGCACGGCCTCGACCCCTCGATCGGGCGCGATTGGGAGGATCGGCACTGGCTGTTCAACTGGACGAATGGTTGCATCGCGGTGACGAACGCCGAAATGGAGCAGCTGTGGGACAGTGTTGCTGTGGGCACACCCATCGAGATCCTTGCGTGAAAGAGCTCGCCACTCTTCTCCAAGGCGACCAAACGGTTATATCGGAAGCGCTTTCGAGCTCGAGCTCAACCCATGGCACAGGCTCCGGATCGACGGTGGTACGGCCTGCGTTTTCTGCACGTGCTGAGGAGTACAGACGGATGACCAAGCGTTTTGTGATGATGAGCGGCGCTGCCGTGATGCTCATGGCCCTCTCGGCCTGCGCCACGCGCGGCGATGTCGACGCGCTGCGCGCCGAGATCGCGAGCGTGCGGGCGATCGCCGAGTCGGCCGACCAGCGGTCGACGGCGGCCCTCGCCGAGGCCCAGGCGGCCTCGGCCTCGGCCGATCGCGCCGCCGCCGAGGCGGCCGAGGCCGGCCGCAAGGCGGACGAGATCTTCCGCGCCGGCCTGCGCAAGTAGGGCCCACCGGCGATGGCTCGGGATGGACGCGTCGCGGCGCCTGGTGGCGCACCGGGCGCGCGGGGCACGTCCATCCCCTCGTCCGCCCGTCGCCGGCTGCTCGCCGGTGCCGCCGGCCTCGCGGCCATGGCCGCGGCCGGGCGCCCGCTCGCCGCGTGGGTGGACGACATCGAGCCGGCTGCCGGCGCCGCGCCGCCGGCAGCGGGGCCGCGGCCGCTCGTCGGCGACGTGGTCGGCAGACTCGAGAACCTGATCACCGACGGCGAGCGCACGCTGATCGATCTGGCCCTCGAGCGCGATCTCGGCATCCTGGCGATCTCGGCCCTGAACCCCGGGGTGGACGTCTGGGTGCCCGGTCGCGAGCGCCTCGTCGTGCTGCCGACGGCACAGATCCTGCCCGAGCACGAGCGGCGCGGCATCATCGTCAACCTGGCCGAGCTGCGCCTCTACCATTTCCCGGCGCCCGACACGGTGCCGTTCGTGCACACCATCGGCATCGGCCGCGAGGGCTTCACCACGCCGCTCGGCCCGACGACGATCACCCGCAAGCAGGCCGATCCGACCTGGTACCCGACCGAGGCGACCCGCGCCGACCGGCCGGAGCTGCCGGCCGTGGTGCCGCCCGGCCCGGACAACCCGCTCGGCCGGCACGCCCTCTATCTCGGCTTTCCCACCTACCTCATCCACGGCACGAACAAGCCCTACGGCGTCGGTCGGCGGGTCAGCCGTGGTTGCATCCGGATGTACCCGGACGGCGTCGCCAGGCTCTTCGCGCGGGTTCCGGTGGGCACGCCGGTGCGCATCATGGACGATCCGATCAAGCTCGGCTGGGCCAACGGCAACCTTTATCTCGAGGTGCACCCGGACCTCGAGCAGCTCGACGAGCTCGAGGCACACTACCGCTTCACGAAGAAGCCGCCGCCGGAGGTCGCGCCCAGGATCGTCGCCAAGGCCGGCGAGGCCCGCAGCCGGCTCGCCTGGGACGTGATCGAGATGGAGCTGGTCAATCGTCGAGGCATCCCGGTGCGCATCACCCGGCCCGAGGTCGCCAGCGCCGGCCGCCGCCACCGCTCGACCATCCCCAGCGACTTCATGCGGGTCTACTGAGCCGGCCGCAGCGTGGACCTCGCCGGCCCCGGCGCGCAACCGGGCGGACGCGTCGCCGGCGCAGCCTGCCGGCGAGGCGATGCAGCGCGCCGCTGACCGGCCAGCCTGCCGCCCTTTTCACCACGGACCTCGGCACCATGCCGGGCAATCCCGCGCTCGGGGGCGCGCGTCTCGGTCGGTCCGGTCGTCCGCTGCCTGGATGAAGGCCTGGATTTTCCGGATAGTCGGGAAGGGTGCCGACCTGCCGGGCATGACGAGCCCACCTCCGCCGGAAGCCGCCGGCGCCAGCCAGGGAGCATCCCCTGAACAGGAGAACACCGGCATCCCTGCGCACCCGCGGGTAGCCGACCGCGCTGATCGCGGGCCGGCCGTCCTCGCCCGACGGGCGGCCCGAGCTCGTGAAGCCGGCGAGGCGTCTGATCCTGGAGGAGGCTGCGGAGACGGCGACCCGCGATGCGCGCGGCCGCGCCGGCCAAGGACGCGGCGCGGCGGAGGGACGAGGCCGGCACAACGGCCGGCGGGCGGCGCGGCCGAAAACGGCCGAGGGGACGATCGCCTTCGATGCGCTGCAGATCGCCGGCCGCGACGGGCCCTTCCGCGCCGCGATCCGGCAGCATGCGAAGGGTCGGACGGGGCGCTGGAAGAGCCCGCGGTGGCGATGCCGGACCGCGGGCCGTCGCTGCGCGACATCGAGAACGCCTCCCCTGCCGACACGGCCGTGCGCTGTTGGCGCGGACGACCGAGCCGGAGCCGGGCGACCAGCCGTGGCGGGACGGCCCGGATTTCGCCAAGCGAGACCCGTCGGAGCATGAGATCGTCGATCTCCTCGTCGGCGGCATCGCCGCGCGCGTCCGGCCCGGCCAGCGGCGCAAGCCGGTGCTTGCCGCCTGCGGCTTCGCCGCGACCGGCAGCCGCGTGCTCCTGAAGCTCGTCGCCGAACTGCCGGAGGACGCCGAGACGGTCTGTGCCTTCCTTCACGGCAGGCGCACCCGCGGCCTCGGCGACACCGTGCTGGTGGTCGCGGACGGCGCGCCAGGTTCGATCAAGGCGCCCAGTGGGGCTGCGGGGTCCCGACGCGCCCGCACGGCGAGACCTGCCTGTCCCGCTCGGCCCGCCAGCGCTGCCCCGCGCACCGCCTGCGCAGCGTCGCCGCCAAGGTGCCCGGGGACGTCCGGCCGACGGACATGGCCCGCCTCCTGCTCGTGGCCCAGGCTCCCGGCCGGGCGATCGCGCGCGAGCTTGCGAGCGGCGTCGTCGCCGAGCTCGACGAGGAACGGGCCGCCGCCGTCGCCTGCTTTCGGGGCGATTCCGATGCCTGCATCGCCCACCGGGGAATGCCGGTCACCGGCCGCCGGGCGGTCCGGACCGCCGACCTCCCCGAGCGCCTCTTCGTCGAGGAACGCCGGCAGCTCAAGATCGTCCCCGACACGCTCCGCGAGCGACCGGCGCTGAAGCTCGCGTTCCGCGCCATGAACTGCTCGCCGTGGTCGATCCCCTGTCGCCGGAAGTCGAGGACGTCAAGGACATCGCCGGAACAAAGGCCGTCTCCGCAAACGATGCCGTCGGGCTTGTTCCGTTCAGGTCAGCCTTTTTCCTCCGATCTCGTCGGGTTCGGATTGCTGCCAAGGAGGACTGATCGCGGCTCAGACGTCGACGGCTCGGCTGACCCCGAACGACGCGGAGACCAAGCCGGCGCATTGGCGGACGACGGTGCCGGAATTGGCGGAGCGGCCGGGCAACGTGTCGGCAGCATGCCGACACGTTGGCATGGGCCGAACGAGCTTCGGCGACTGGAAGCGGCACTTCGAGCTGCAGGGGCTGGAAGGGCCGAATGACCTGCCGCGGATCCGCAAGAGCCACCCGCGGACGACGCCGGCGGGGGTGGTCGTGCGGATCGTCGAGCTGGCATTGCGGCACTTGGGATGCGGCTTCAACCGCGACAAGGCGCTGCAGGCGCTGGAAGGCCGTCGGGTTTCCGCCGTGACCATCCCGCACATCTTGGACGCGAAGGAGCCGGGGACGCGCCTGCAGCGCGGGCTAGAGCATTTTCACGCTGACCGGAATCTTTTCCCGATTCTCATCTGCAACAG
>CAYWSB010000114.1:0-16916 GCA_964460465.1 uncultured Geminicoccaceae bacterium
CAGCGAGGACCCCGCCGCGGCGGCACCGGCCGCGCCGTCACCTGACCCGGCGACCGCGCCAGCGGCGGCCGCCGCGGCGATGAGCGTCGAGGCCATCGTCCCGACTCCCCTGCCCGAGGCGCTGGCCGCCACCGGGACGGCTCCGCTCGAGGTGGCACCGACGCCCGCCGCGGTCGCCGGCCTGCCGCCGGGGGGCACCGCCGCAAGCCTGCTGGCGCTGGCCGAGGCGGGTGACGCCGAGGCGCAGCTCCGGCTGGGCCAAGCCTATCTCGACGGCGACGGGGTGCCGCCCGACGATGCGGCGGCGGCGCGCTGGCTGCGGGCGGCCGCCGACCAGGGCCAGCCGGCGGCGCAGCGCGAACTCGGCCTCCTGCACCTCGCCGGCCGCGGCGTGCCGGCCGACGACGCGGCCGCGGCGCGGCTGATCCGGGCGGCCGCGGAGACCGGCGACGCCGAGGCGCAGAATGCCCTGGGCGGGCTCTACATCCAGGGCCGCGGTGTGGCGCAGGACATGGTCCAGGCCGTGCGCTGGATCCGCGCCGGGGCGATGGGCGGCAGCGATGTGGCGCAGCACAATCTCGGGGCGCTCTACGCGGCCGGGCAGGGTGTGGAGCAGGATGTCATCCAGGCTGGCCGCTGGTTCCGCGCCGCCGCCGACCAGGGCAACGGCGCCTCGCAGTTCTATCTGGGCGTCCTCTACGTCGAGGGGCGCGGCATCCAGCCGGATTGGATCCAGGCGTACAAATGGCTGAGCCTCGCCGCGGCCGCCGCCACCCAACACGTGCTGCGCGCCGACGCCACGACGATCCTCGAGGCCCTGGAAGGGGAGATGAGCGAGGCGGATCTCGCCGAGGCCAGGCGTCAGGCCCGGGACTGGCGTCCGCGCTGACCGGCGCCAGCGGCGGCCGCCCGTGGCCCGCCGTCAGCCGCCCCAGCTGCCGGACCCATCGAGATAGGCGGGATCGTACTCGGCGAGCTCGATCAGCCGCGGCTTGTCCTTGAAGGCGACGAAACCGCGCACGAAAGTCAAGAGATCCCGGTCGCGCAGCCGGCGGAGCAGCCGATTGACATGGACATTGGTCAGGCCCAACGCGTCGGCGATCAGCTCCTGGGTGAGCGGGCAGCGATAGCCGCCGGGGTCGGCGAGCTGCACCGCCTCGAGGCGGTCGCCGAGCTCGAGCAGGAGATGCGCCAGCCGGGCCTCGGCACTGCGCCGGCCGATGCTGACCAGATGCTGCTCGGTGATCGCGGCATCGCGCGCAGCGGCCGCGCGCAACGCCATGGCGAGGCCGGTCGAGCCGTGCAGGATCTCGGCCAGGGCCGCCTGGTCGAGGGTGCAGAGCACGCAGTCGCTGGCCGTGGCATAGAGATGCGGCCCGCCGGCGGCGAGCGGGCCGCGGCCGATCAGATCGCCCGGCAAATGAAACCCGATGATCTGCCGGCGGCCGTCGGCGAAGAGATCATAGGAATAGACCCAGCCGCTCCCGATCAGCCAAGTGGCCGGCCCCTCGGTCGCGCCGATGCCGAGCAGCTCCTTGCCGGCGACGTAGCGGCTCTGCGCCTCGAGGCCGGCGAGCAGCGCCTGCGCCTCGCCGGACAGCCCGACGAGACCGGCGAGCTTGCGTTCCAGCGCACTCGTGCAGATTGGGATGAGGCCACGGTCGCGCTGCCGGCTGTCGAGCCGGGCGCTGATCCGGTCGAGCAGGAGGTCGCGGTCCGCGACCGTGCGCTGCGGTGTGGCCGGCCGCCGCTGGCGGCGGCCACCCGCATCTGGTGACGGTATGGGGGCGAGGGCAAGGGCGGCGCAGGCAATGCCGACGACCGCACCCGTACTGTTGCGCAGCGGCTCGATATGCAGGTCGTATTCCTGCGTGCGGCCGCCGAGCGGCACCGTCACCTCGACCTGCAGCGCACGGCCGGTGGTCAGCACCTGCCGCTTCAAGGCGGCGATCGGCGCGCCGAGCTTGGGTCCCATGATCTCGACGTCGTCGCGGCCGAGCAGGCGGTAGGCCTCATAGCCCATGGGCGGATTGTGGATCCAGGTGTAGCGCAGGTTGCGGTCCTGCTCGAAGATGACGACCGCGGTGTTCGCCAGGGCCGCCTCGAAGCGCCGCCAGCCCTGCTCCAGCGCCTGGGCCCGCTCCTCGCGCTCGGTGACGTCGAGCATCACCCCCAGAAGACGCTGCGCCCGACCGGTGGCGTCGCGAAAGATCGTGCCGCGCAGCTCCAGCCAGCGGGAATCGCCGTCCGGCAGGCGAAAGCGGTGGCATCGCCGGAAGAAGCCCGTCAGCGGGTCGGCGAGGATCTCGTCGCGCAGGCTCGGGACCGGGCCGGGATCGTCCGGCTGCCGAAGCGCCTCGATGTGGTCGAGGATCACCAGCCCGGTCGAGGGCAGGCCGAGCAGGTGCCGGGACCACGCCGAGAGGGCCACGGAGCCACTCGCGAGATCGACCTCCCAGTCGCCCACCTGTGCCGCCGCGAGAGCCGCCGCGAGGCGCTGCGACATCCCGGCCCGACCGCTGCCCTCGGTCACGGCATGGTTGTCTTTAGAGTCCATCCCATTTGCGCCTGCCAAGGTCCAATGGTCATCAAGATCGACTGATGCAATGCGGCGAGACGAAGATCGTGGGCTCGTCGACGGAACATCAACGAAGCTGATGCGATTTGGACCCACTCGACGCTACACCAAGCGGCGCGGTGATGCCAGCCGATTGATGACAGCGAGCGCTGCCGCCGCGCCTTCTGCAAGGGCGGCCGACGTCTGGGGCACTCCCGTACGCGCAGCGTCAGCGCGTCATTCGTGGCCCGTCATTCGTGGCCCGTGCTGGCGGGCTGGTCCGAGCAGGAATAGGCGACGAACATCAGCCGCAGCCAGCTGGTCCGGGACAACCGGCCCGACGGCCCATGCCCGCCCTCGCCGAGGCCGCCGCTCGCCCCCGCCGGCCCGGCGACCAGCGCGGCGAAGCTGCGGCGGTCGGCCGGCTCGGCCGCTTCCTGCCTGAGCGCCCTGAAGAGCGCATCGTTGAGCCGGCGGGCGAAGCCGTGCCGGTCGTCGACGAGGTCGACCGCCGGACGGCTGGCCGAGCTGCCAGCACCGATCGGCCGGCTGGGATCCTTGCGCCACGGGCGCGACGGCGCCGCGGGCCGCCGCGGACCGGCGGGGCGCACAGTCGGGACCGAGCGGCGCTGCGCCATGTCGAGCCGGGCCAGCAGGGCGGCACGCGCATGGCGCACCATCCGGCAGGCCTGCTCGGTGCCGCACTCCAGGATAGCCGCGAGGTCGGCCGGCGCGCAGTAGGCCCCGTCGGCGAGCACCAGCGCCTCGCGCTGCCGGTCCGGCAGCCCGAGCAGGGCTTCGTGCAGCCGCCGCCACGTGGCGTTGGCGCCGCGCGCCGGCGGGTCGGCCACCGTCGCCGCTGCCTCGTCCCCGTCGCGGGCCGCATGAAGCGCCCGCTGCAGGCCGAGCAGCCAGGGACGCACATCGGCTGCCGGCACGCGATCGATGGGCTCGCCCAGCGCCCGCTGCAGGGTCGCCTTCGCCAGCGCATCGGCCTCGGCCTGCACCGGGCAGCGCACCCTCGCAATCGCCCGCACCAATGGCAGCTGGGCAAGGATTTCGCAGGCGAGATGACGGTGCCCGTCGACATCACCGGGGAGCAGCGCCGCGGCCCCGGCCAGCCGCTCGACCTCGGGGTGAAATGCACTCATTTCGCGATTTTCCTCCCTGCTGCCGCTGCCCGCCGGCACGCGAAGTGCGGGACAAGCCCGTCTGTCGCGCAGGCATACTGTAGCGCCACGAGACTGATCACATTGACCAGGATCAATGTTACTTCAGGTTATCGCGGGCTTGCGGGCCCGCCGGCATTCAACCAGGATTTGCCAAGTCTGGCGGTCTGCCGATCCTCGTCGGTCTCTTCTGCCCTACCCGCGGAGCGACGGCAGCTTCAGCCCCATCTCCGTGGCGCACGCGATCGCCCCGTCGTAGCCGGCATCGGCGTGGCGCATGACGCCGGTGGCGGGGTCGTTCCACAAGGTTCGCTCGAGACGCTTGGCAGCGGCGTCGGTGCCGTCGGCGACGATGACCATCCCGGCGTGCTGGGAGAAGCCCATGCCGACGCCGCCGCCGTGGTGCAGCGAGACCCAGGTGGCGCCCGAGGCGGTGTTGAGCAGCGCGTTGAGGAGCGGCCAGTCGGAGACGGCATCCGAGCCGTCCTTCATGGCCTCGGTCTCGCGGTTGGGGGAGGCGACCGAGCCCGAGTCCAGGTGGTCGCGGCCGATGACGACGGGGGCGTCGAGCTCGCCGGATTTGACCATCTCGTTGAAGGCCATGCCGAGCTTGTGGCGAAGGCCGAGGCCGACCCAGCAGATGCGGGCGGGGAGGCCCTGGAACTTGATGCGCTCCCTGGCCATGTCGAGCCAGTTGTGCAGATGCTTGTCGTCCGGGATCAGCTCCTTCACCTTCCTGTCGGTCTTGTAGATGTCATCGGGATTGCCGGAGAGGGCGGCCCAGCGGAACGGCCCGATGCCGCGACAGAAGAGCGGGCGGATATAGGCGGGGACGAAGCCCGGGAACGCGAAGGCGCCGTCGAGGCCCTCGTCCTGCGCCATCTGGCGGATGTTGTTGCCGTAGTCGAGGGTCGGGATGCCCTGGTGGTGGAAGTCGAGCATCGCCTGAACCTGCAGCACCATGCTCTGCTTCGCGGCCTTGGCGACGGAGTCCGGGTCCTTTTCCTGGCGGTCGAACCATTGGTCCAGGGTCCAGCCAGCCGGCAGGTAGCCGTGCAGCGGATCGTGGGCCGAGGTCTGGTCGGTGACGGCGTCGGGCTTGACCCCGCGCCTGACGAGTTCCGGGAAGATCTCGGCGGCGTTGCCGAGGAGGCCGACGGACAGGGGCTTCTTCTGTCGGGTCGACCGCTCGATGAGCTCCAGCGCCTCGTCGAGATTCTCGGACGCCACGTCGAGATAGCCGGTCTTGAGCCGCATCTCGATCCTGGACGGCTGGCATTCGACGGCGAGCATGGAGGCGCCCGCCATGGTGGCGGCCAGTGGCTGCGCCCCGCCCATGCCGCCGAGGCCGCCGGTCAGGATCCAGCGGCCCTCCAGATGGCCGCCGTAGTGCCGCCGCCCGACCTCGACGAAGGTCTCGTACGTGCCCTGCACGATGCCTTGGCTGCCGATATAGATCCAGGAGCCGGCGGTCATCTGGCCGTACATCATGAGCCCGAGCTTATCGAGCTTGTTGAAATGGTCCCAGTCGGCCCAGTGCGGCACGAGATTGGAATTGGCGATCAGCACGCGCGGCGCGTCGGCATGGGTTTTGAAGATGCCGACCGGCTTGCCGGACTGGACCAGGAGCGTCTCGTCGTCCTCGAGCTGCTCGAGCGAGGCGACGATCCGGTCGAAGCTCTGCCAGTCGCGGGCGGCGCGGCCGATGCCGCCATAGACCACCAGCGCCTCGGGGTGCTCGGCCACCTCGGGGTCGAGATTGTTCATGAGCATGCGCAAGGGGGCTTCGGTGAGCCAGGACTTGGCCCGGAGCGTGGCGCCGGTCGGCGACTTGATCTTGCGGCTGTTGTCGAGGCGGCCGGTCATGGCTTCTCTCCGAAAACCAGCATGGTTTCGAGCAGGGTCAGGAGCGTCGGCTGCAGCGCCTGGGCCTTGTCGTGGTCGTAGGCGTAGGGCGGGTCCTCGTGCATGTAGGCGTGCTGCGCCAGCTCCATCTGCACGGCGTGGACGCCGGCGGCAGGGTCGCCGTAGTGGCGGGTGATCCAGCCGCCCTTGAAGCGGCCGTTGGTGACGTGGGTATGGGGGCTCCTGGCCATGGCGGCTTCCAGCGCCTGTTGCAGCGCCGCGGCACAGGACTTGCCGTCGTTGGTGCCGAGGTTGAGGGTGGGAAGCTCGCCCTCGAACAGGCGGGGGACGCGGCTCCGGATCGAATGGCAGTCGTAGAGGAGGGCGTAGCCGTGCGCGGCCTTCACCCGCTCGATCTGTGCCGCCAGGGCCTGGTGGTAGGCGTCGAAGCAGGTCCGGCGGCGCTCCTCGATCTCGGCCGCGTCGGGCTCCTGGCCCTCCAGATAGAGCGGGTCCCCCGCGAAGGTGGTGGTGGGGACGAGCCCGGTCGTGGCCTTGCCCGGATAGAGCGAGGCGCCCGAGGGGTCGCGGTTCACGTCGATGACGTAGCGGGAGAAGACGGCCTGGACGGTGGTCGCCGGCAGGTTCTCCGCGAAGGCGTAGAGCCGGTCGACGTGCCAGTCGGTGTCCGGCAGCGCGCGGCCGAGCTCGGTCAGCCGGCGGCGCAGCCCGTCGGGCAGCTCCGTGCCGCTGTGCGGCAGGCTGAGGACGAGCGCGCTGGCGTGCTCCTCCACGCGGACGGTGGTCATGGCACGGTCTCCAGGCCGGGGAGGATGTCGTGGTTCTGGGCGACGATGCTGCCGGCGGCGACGAGGGCTCGGGCGGCTTCGATGTCGGGGGCGAAGAAGCGGTCGGTGGTGTAGGTCGCGACCTCGGCGCGCAGAGCCCGGTGGGGTTCCTGGAGGCGGGGCGAGGTCAGGACGGGGGCGTGGACGTCGAGCCCCTGGCCGGCCGCGAGCAGCTCGATCGCGAGGATGGCCTCGAGGTCGTCGGCCATGGCGAAGAGCCGGCGGGCGGCGTGGGTCGCCATCGAGACGTGGTCCTCCTGGTTGGCCGAGGTAGGCAGACTGTCGACGCTGGCCGGCATGGCGCGCTGCTTGATCTCGCAGGCCAGGGCCGCGGCCGTGACATGGGCGATCATGAAGCCGGAGTTGAGGCCGGGGTCCTCGACCAGGAAGGGCGGCAGGCCGGAGATCGAGCCGTCGGTGAGCATGGCGATGCGGCGCTCGGCCATGGCGGCGATCTCCGAGGTCGCAATCGCGATCTGGTCGGCGGCGAGGGCGATGGGCTCGGCGTGGAAATTGCCGCCACTCAGGACATCACCCTCCTCGGCGAAGACCAGCGGGTTATCGCTCACGGCGTTGGCCTCGGTGAGGATAACCGAGCATGCCATGCGGAGCTGGTCGAGAACGGCCCCCATGACCTGCGGCTGGCAGCGCAGGCTGTACGGGTCCTGGACCTTGCCGCAGTCGAGGTGGCTTTCGCGGATGGCGCTGCCCTCGACGAGGTGACGGAAGCTGGCGGCGACCTCGATCTGGCCCTTGTGGCCACGAATGGCGTGGATGCGGGCATCGAAGGGAGCATCGGAGCCCCTGGCGGCGTCGACGCTCATCGCCCCGGTGACGAGGGCCGTCTGGAACAGGCGCTCGACGCGGATGAGGGCGGCGAGCGCCAGGGAGGTCGAGACCTGGGTCCCGTTGAGGAGCGCCAGGCCCTCCTTGGGGTGGAGGGTGACAGGGGCGAGGCCGGCCCGGGCCAGCGCCTCGGCGGCCGTGAGCGTCTGGCCGTCGAGGCGGGCGTCGCCCACGCCGAGCATGGCGGCCGTCATGTGGGCCAAGGGTGCGAGGTCGCCGGAAGCGCCGACGGAGCCCTTCTCGGGGATGATGGGGAGGACGCCCCGCTCGAGCATGGCCATGAGCTGGTCGAGCGTGGCTTCGGTGATGCCGGAATAGCCGCGCGCGAGGCTCGCCGCCTTCATCGCCATGACGAGGCGGGTGATCGCGGCGGCGAGTGGCGCACCGGTACCAGTGGCGTGCGAGAGGACGAGATTCTGCTGCAGCGTCTCCAGGTCGGCCTTGGCGATGTGCGTGGAGGCGAGCTTGCCGAAGCCGGTGTTGACGCCGTAGACGACCCGCTCCTCGGCGACGATCGCCTGGATCGCGGCCGCACTCTTGCGGATGGCCGGGCGGCAGGCGGCATCGAGGCCGACGGCGGCGCCGTCGAGAATGGCGCGCCAGTCGGCGAGCGTGGCCGCACCCGGCCGGAGGGTCACCATTTCCGCCATCGTCCCTCCCGGAGCACCGCGAAGAGCGGGTTGTAGCCGACCCGGTAGGCGAGCTCGGCCGGGGTCTCGATGTCGAAGACGGCGAGATCGGCGCGCTTGCCGGGAGCGATGGTGCCGATCTCGTCCTCGAGGCCGAGGGCGCGGGCGGCATTGCGGGTGACGCCGGCCAGGGCCTCCTCCGGCGTCAGGCGGAAGAGCGTGGCCGCCATGTTGAGCATGAGGAGAAGCGAGGTCACGGGCGAGGAGCCGGGGTTGCAGTCGGTGGCGATGGCGATCGGCACGCCGTGCCGGCGAAGGAGATCGACCGGCGGGAGCTGCTCTTCCCGGAGCGTATAGAAGGCGCCCGGGAGCAGCACGGCCGTGGTCCCGGCCCTGGCCATGGCGATGACGCCATCCTCCTGGAGGTACTCGAGGTGGTCGGCGGAAAGGGCGTCAAACTCGGCGGCCAGGATCGCACCCTTGAGGTCGGAGAGCTGCTCGGCGTGGAGCTTGACCGGAAGATCGACCGCCTTGGCCTTGGCGAAGACGCGGCGGATCTGGTCCGGGCTGAAGGCGATGCCTTCGCAGAAGCCGTCGACGGCGTCGGCGAGCCCGGCCTTGCGCACGGCCGGGATGATCTCGTCGGTGACGATCCGGACGTAGCGGTCGGGGTCGGCCTTGTGCTCGGGCGGGACCGCGTGGGCGGCCAGGAGCGAGGTCTGCACGTCGACGTCGCGCTCGGCACCCAGGCGGCGGGCCGCCTGGAGCATCTTCACCTCGGTGTCGAGCTCGAGCCCGTAGCCCGACTTGATCTCGATGGTGGTCACCCCCTCTGCCAGAAGATGATCGAGGCGGGGAAGTGCCGAGGCGACCAGCGCGTCGACGCCGGCGGCGCGGGTGGCCGTCACCGTCGAGAGGATACCGCCGCCGGCCCTGGCGATCTCCTCGTAGCTGGCACCCTCGAGGCGGAGCTCGAACTCGCGCGCCCGGTTGCCGCCATGGACGATGTGGGTGTGGCAGTCGATCAGGCCGGGCAGGACCCAGCGGCCGGCGAGGTCCGCGGTCTCCGCGGCCCCGGGCGCGTCGGCCGTTGGCCCGACCCAGGCGATACGGCCGTTCTCGATCAGGATGGCGGCGTTCTCGAGGGCGCCGTAGGGCGCGCCTCCGGGCTGCATCGTGGCGACGCGGGCGTTGGTGAGGGTCAGCGTTCCTGCTTCGACCATGTGTTCCCCGACCGGCACGGCGCTTTGCGGCTTGTGCCGCTGGCGCCATTCGGCGCAGGGTTGGCCGGGAGGTGGCGATGATCAAGCTCTTTTTCGATACGGCGCTCCTGCCCGCCGGCTGGGCCCGCAACGTCTCGATCCACGTGGGCGACGATGGACTGGTCCAGGCGGTCGAGGCGGACACCGAACCGGCGGCCGATGCGACCCGCGAGGCCGTTGCCGTCCCCGGCACGGCCAACGTCCACAGCCACGCCTTCCAGCGCGGCATGGCGGGGCTGGCGGAGCGGGCGGGGGGCAGCGACGACAGCTTCTGGACCTGGCGCGAGGTGATGTACCATTTCCTCGACCGGCTCTCGCCCGAGGACGTCGAGGCGATCGCCTGCCAGCTCTACGCCGAGATGCTGGAGGCCGGGTTCACCGCCGTGGGCGAGTTCCACTATCTGCACAACGACGTGGACGGCCACTCCTACGCCGATCCGGCGGAGCTCGCCGAGCGGATCGTGGCGGCCGCCTCGGCCACCGGCATCGGCCTGACCCTGTTGCCCGTGCTCTACCACCAGGGCGGCTTCGGCGCCGCCCCGCCGACCGCCGGCCAGCGGCGCTTCGTCATGACCCCGGACGCGGTCCTGCATCTGGCGCAGACGCTGCGGGCGCGGCATCCGGGCCTCGTCGTCGGCATGGCCCCGCACTCGCTGCGGGCGGTGACACCGGACACCCTCGCGGCCGTCGTCGCCGGCACGCCCGAAGGCCCGCTGCACATCCACGCGGCCGAGCAGGTCAAGGAGGTCGAGGATTGTCTCGCCTGGTCGGGGCGTCGGCCGGTGCGCTGGCTGCTCGACGAGGTGGGGCTCGGCGAGCGCTGGTGCCTGATCCACTGCACCCATCTGGACGACGGCGAGGTGCAGGGCCTCGCCGCTTCGGGGGCGGTCGCCGGCTTGTGCCCGGTGACCGAGGCCAATCTCGGCGACGGCATCTTCCGCGCCATCGACTTCCGTGCCGCAGGCGGGCGCCTCGGCGTGGGCTCCGACAGCCACATCCGGGTCGATCTCGCGGACGAGCTGCGCTCGCTCGAATACAGCCAGCGGCTGCGCGACCGGCGCCGCAACCGCCTCGCCGCCCCCGGGGCCTCGGTCGGCCGCACGGTTCTCGACGCCGCCGGCACCGGCGGGGCCCAGGCCCTGCAGCAGCCGATGGGCTCGCTCGCCCCCGGCAGGCGGGCCGACATCGTCACCCTCGACGCGGCGCACCCGACGCTCGCCGGCAAGACGGGGGACGACCTGCTCGACGGCTGGCTCTTCGCCGCCGGCAGGTCGCCCGTGGCCTCGGTCTACGCCGCCGGCAGGCGGGTGGTCGAAGCCGGCCGGCACGTGGCAGGCGAGCGGATCGCGGTCCGCTTCGCCGCGGTGCTGCGGCGGCTGCTGGCGGCGGTCTAGGAATCGCCGGCGGCGAGCGCGTCGAGGCAAGACTTTGCATCGGCGGAGAGATGCGCGAGCCTGCCCTCGACGATGCCCCAGACCAAGCGATCGTCGACCGTCGCGTAGCGGTGCACCAGAACGTGCCTAAAGGCGACGATGCGATCGATGTCGCCGATGCGGTTCGCCGACTTCGGGTCGACAGTTCGCAAGCGCCAGAGGGCTTCGCCGACGATCGCGAGCTGCCGTTCGACCGCGGAGCGCAGGATCTCGTCCGCCGCGTAGTCGTCGAAGCCCTTGTCGTGGGTGAAGCGCCTCAGCCGTTCGAGCGCCGTCAGCACGTCGACGAGCAGGACCTTGGCGTCACGCCGCATAGAGCGTGACCCTCTCGGCAGCGATGTGCCGTGCCAGATGGGGATTGGTGATCGACGGCTCCGTCAACAAGTCGACGGGCCGACCGGTCAAGCGCTCGAGGCCTTCCTTGAGCATGAAGTAGCGGTCCGCATAGGTCGAGGCGGACGGAGCATCGAGCGCGGCGACAATGTCCAGATCGGAACGCTCGGCGTCGAAATCGTCACGCACCGCGGAGCCGAACACGGCCAGATGGCGAACCCCGCTGGCGCGGCAGAGCGCCTCCAAAGCGACCCGGTCCAGGCCGAGTCGCTTCAGGATAGGGTCGCTGGCGTCGACGTGCACCGTTTCCATCGAGAGCTCCCGGCCCGGTTGTCGAACCACTCTATACCGTGACGCAGCCGGTCGCACTCGATCATGAACGACGGTTCGGGCTGGACGATCGTCCCACGCGAACGCATGTCCCGTCGAGACGGCCACGCGACGAGGACAGGGCAGGCATGACAATCTTCACGACCGACATCTGGGAGCAGACCGCGGCGCTGCGCCGGGCGATCGACGAGCTGCCCTTCAATCGCGAATTGGCGGCGGGCACGCTGAGCCACGAGCGGTTCTGCTTCTACATGAAGCAGGACAAGCTCTATCTCGACCAGTACGCGCGCACGCTGGCGATCGCCGCGGCGAAGGCGCCGGACCTGGACGCCACCGACAAGTTCACCGGCTCGGCGATCGGTGCGCTCGCGGTCGAGCGGGCGCTGCACGGGCAGTTCCTGGCACAGTTCGGGGTCACGGACGCGGAGCTGGCGGCGGCCGAGCCCTCGCCCTCCTGCCTCGCCTACACCAACTTCCTCCTGGCGACGGCGCATCAGGATTCCTGGCCCGTGCTGGTCGCGGCGATCCTGCCCTGCTTTTGGATCTACCACGACGTCGGCACGCGCATCGCCGCCCACACCGTCGAGGGCAACTTCTACCAGCCCTGGATCGACACCTATGCGGCGCCGGGCTTCGCCGAATCCGTGCACGACGTGATCGGCATCACCGACCGGGCCGCCGCGGCCGCGGGTGCGGCCGAGCGCCGCGCCATGGCCAGGGCCTTCATCCGCTCGGCCCAGTACGAGTGGCTGTTCTGGGACAGCGCCTACCGCATGGAGGCGTGGCCGATCGAGGCCTGATCCCCGGCCGGCAGCCGCACCGTCACCGCGAGGCCGCCGGATGCCGCGGCCGAGAAGTCGATCCCCCCGCCATAGGCCTGGACGATGTCGCGGGCGATGGCGAGGCCGATGCCATGGCCGGGCACCGCCTCGTCGAGCCGTACCCCGCGGCTGCCGAGCCGGGCACGGTCGGCCTCGGGCACGCCCGGTCCGTCGTCCTCGATGGACAGGGTGACCATCCCCTCCGCGGCCGCGGCAGCGACCTCGACCGCCCCCTCCGCCCACTTGGCGGCGTTGTCGAGAAGATTGCCCAAGAGCTCCAGAAGGTCGTCGGCGTCGACCGCGACCCGAAGGCCGGCGTCGACCGCGACCGTCCAGGCCAGCGCATCGCCAGCCGGCGTGCGCTCGAGCGTGCGCACGACCTGGTCGACCGCCAGCCGCAACGGCGTCGGCGCCACCCGGCCGCCGGCGGTGGCCAGCCGCGTTCGCGCCAGCTCGCGGTCGACGTGGCGGCGGATGTCGCGGGCGATCCCGCCCAGCGTGCGGGCGGTCTCGGCGTCGCCCGACGCGGCGAGGCGGCGGGCCTCGGTCTCGAGCACGGTGAGCGGCGTCTTGAGCCCGTGCGCCAGGTCGCCCGCCCGCGCCCGGGCCGCGGCGATCGCCTGCTCCTGCGCCAGGAGCAGGGCATCGACCTCGTCAACCAGGGGGCCGATCTCGTCGGGAAAGCGGCCTTCGAGCTTCCTCGCCCGGTGCCGGCGGACGGCCTCGACGGCGCGGCGGACCTGCTCGAGCGGGCGCAGCGCGAACCACGCTTGCGCCCCACCCGCGGCGACCAGGGCCAGCGCCAAGAGGGCGAGGGCCAGGGCGAGCTGCGGCACGTAGGCCGCCAGGGCGGCGGTCAGCGTCGCCCGCTCGACCGCGACCGCCACCCTGACCGGCAGCTCGCCAGCCGGCCCCGGCAGCAGCAGCAGCCGCTCCTGCGCCAGCAGGGCCACGCCATCGGGACCCTCGAGGTCGTGGGTGTGCACCACCCCCGGCTCGAGCGCATCCGCGGGCAGCGGCAGGACACCGTCCCAGAGTGAGCGCGAGCGCAGCATCGGCCCGTCGGGCAACGCCTGGATCTGCCAGTAGAGCCCGCCGAGGGGGCGCTCGAACCGGGGATCGGCGAGCTCGCCCTCGACCGCGAGCGCACCGTCCACGGTGACCACGAGGCCGGCGGCGAGCTGGCGCAGATGCGTCGTGAGCTCGTCCTGGACCCGCCGCTCGAGGTGCCATTCGAAGAGCAGCACGAGGCCCAATCCGGCCAGCAACAGGGCGAGCGCGATGGTCGCCGCCTGGGCCAGGACCAGGCGCAGGCGCAGCGACTGGCGGGTCAAGGCGCCGGCCCGGGCGGCTCGATGGTGTAGCCGAAGCCGCGCCGGGTCTGGATCAGCTCGACGCCGAGCTTCCGGCGGAGCCGGCCGACCAGCACCTCGATGGTGTTGGTCGAGACGTCCTCGTCCTCGCCGTAGAGCTGGTCGATCAGCTCGCTCGGCGGCACCACGCGGCCCGCCTGCAGCATCAGGTAGTCGAGCAGCCGGTACTCCTGCGGCGAGAGCGCCCTGGGCACGCCGGCCACGGTCACCCGCATGGCGCGTGGATCGAGCACCACCTCGCCGATCGCGAGAACCGGCCGGGCGTGGCCGGCGGCGCGGCGAATGATCGCCCGGAGCCGGGCGCCGAGCTCGGCCGGCTCAAAGGGCTTCGGCAGGTAGTCGTCGGCCCCGGCCTCGATCCCCTCGACCCGCTCCTTCCAGGTGCCGCGGGCGGAGAGCACCAGGACCGGCATGGTGCGGCCGTTCTCCCGCCAGCGGCGGAGCACGGCCAGCCCGTCCATCCCGGGCAGGCCGAGATCCAGCACCACGGCGGCGTAATCCTCGACGTCGCCCCGGAACCAGGCGTCCTCGCCGTCGCTCGCCACCTCGACGCGATAGCCCTGCGTCTCCAGATAGCTGCGGACGGCGGCGGCGATGCGCCGGTCGTCCTCGACGAGCAGCACCCTCAATCGTCGACCTCCCGCTCGAGGAGCGCACCGGTCGCCGCGTCGACCTCGAGCTCGACCAGCCGGCCGCGCCCGTCGATCAGCTTGAGCTCGTAGACCCAGCCGCGCTTCTCGCGGTCGAGCTCGGCCTCGACGATCTCGCCGTCGATGGCCGGCCCCAGGCGCTCGAGGATCGTCCGGAGCGGCAGCACCTCGCCGCGCTCGAGCGCGGCGCGCGCCCGCTCGTGGTCGCGGTCGCCGGCCGCTGCAGGCGCCGCTGCAGCCGCGAGGAGGACAAGTCCGGCAAGGACGTGGCGAGGCTGGAGCATGGTCCGATCCTGCACCCCGCCGCCTGACAATTCGCTGACGAGCGGCGTCAGGCTGCGGTCAGGGCAGGCGGCGTATGACCGCTCGTGTCGATCACGGGATCGGCTCACAACCAGAGACGGAGACCTTCTCATGCGCAAGCTCGTCATCCTCGCCGCCGCCCTCGCCCCCCTCGCCCTGGCCCTCCCGGCCCTCGCCTCCGACGACGAGAACGAGGCAAGCTGCCCCGAGGTGCCCCGTGCGGAGTGGCTGGGCATGGGCGAGATCGAGGCCAAGCTGGGCACCATGGGCTACCGGGTGCAGAAGATCGAGGCGGAGCACAACTGCTACGAGGTCGAGGGCACGGACGCCAACGGCGTGAAGTTCGAGGCCTATGTCAACCCGAAGACCGGCGAGATCGTGCCGCCGCGGGGTCGTTCGTGACCGCCAGCACGGTCGGCAGTGCGGAGGTCGGCGGCGCGCAGCCGCCGGCCTCGGCCGGGTCCACCATGGTCAGGGTGTGGGATCCGTTCGTCAGGCTGTTCCACTGGTCGCTCGTCCTGCTGTTCGCCGCCGCGTATCTCACCGGCGACGAGCTCGACCGGGCGCACGAGCTCCTGGGCTACGCGATCATCGCGTTGCTGGTGGCACGGATCGTCTGGGGTTTCGTCGGCAGCGAGCATGCGCGTTTTCGCAACTTCGTCTTCGCGCCGACCACCGTCCTGGCCTATGCGCGGGACACGATCGCCGGCAAGGCGAGGCGCTATATCGGCCACAACCCCCTGGGCGGGGTGATGGTGCTGCTGCTGATCGCCGGGCTCCTGACCACCGCCGGGACCGGCTGGCTGCTGACCGGCGGCGGCGAGAGCGAGTGGCTCGAGGAGGTGCACGAGGTGGCGGCGAACGGCATGCTGCTGCTGATCGCCCTGCATGTGGCGGGCGTGCTCTTCTCCAGCGTCGTGCACGGCGAGAACCTGGTGCGCGGCATGCTCACCGGCCGCAAGCGGGCGGCCTGACGGCAGTGCGGGGACCGCGCCCGACAGGCGCGATCCCCGCGTCCGTCAGTTGCCGTGCCCGTGGCCGTGCCCTGCGCCCATCGCCGGCGCGTCGCCGATGCCGTAGGTCACGGCCTCGACCCTGACCTCGACCTCGACCGCTCCCGCCGCCTCGAAGACGATCGTCAGCGGGAACGCCGCCCCCTCGACCAGGCGGTCCTCGAGGCCGATCAGCATGACGTGGAGCCCGCCCGGGCGCAGCGCCACCGTCTCGCCCGGCGGCAGCTCGATCGCCTCGACCTGCCGCATGCGCATCACCCCCGCGCTGTCGACGTCGTGGGTGTGCAGCTCGACCCGCCCGGCGACGGGGCTCTCTGCCGCGACGATGCGGTCGGCGGTGGCGCCGTTGTTGGTGACGGTGAAGTACGCCGCGCCGTTCTGCTGCTGCGGTGCGGTCGCCCGCGCCCAGGGGTGGTCGATGAGCGGATCGCCGGCCGCGTGGTCGTGCGCGAGGGTCGTGCCGGCGGCGCCGAGGGCCACGAGCCCGGCGATGGTGGACAGGATGCTTGTGTGGAAGCGCAACATGGCTTGTCTCCGATGACCGGGCGCGCCGATGCGGCGATGGTGCCCGGCTTGTCGGCGGGATGAAGACGGTGGTCGTGGGCTCAGCCGTGCCGCGGCGGACCGCGCGCCGGCAGCGGCGGGGCGGCGCCGGCCGCCGTCGACAGCCCGCGGACCGCCGGAGCCGTGATGCCGGCGGCGCGGTGCTGTGGCAGGAACAGCGGCGACGATGCCGGCAGGAGTGCTGTCGCGGCGAGCTGCTGGCCGAGGCAGACGGGGCAGTGGTGGCCGGGTTGCGGCTCGTCCGGGCCGCGCTCGGCCGGCGTTCCGTCCGGCCTGACCCAGACGGGGCCAGCGCCGGTGCAGATGACAAAGGCGGCGTCGAGGTCCGGCCGGGCGATCGCATGCTGGAGGGTGAGGAACGGCAGGGCGAGTTGCAGCAGCAGCGCGCCCAACGCCCACCGTCCCGCCCGCCGCCGCCATCGCTGCCGCATCGCCACCGCTCTCGGATCAAGCACCGCGGATACTATCGCCGGCCGCACCCGCGGTGCAGCGACCAAACGCCCCGCAGCGGCGCTTTGCCCGGCCGCCCCGCGGCCCGGCATCGCGACGGCTCGGAAAGCGATCAGGTACTAATTCGGGGGACACGTAACGTAATTGACTTGTGGTACTAATTCGGGGGACACGTAACGTAATTGACTTGTGGCGCGGCCGATCGCCACCCGGGTCGCTGACGGAGCCGGCGGCAGCAGCGACGATCGGTCTTGATCGTACTCGAGGGCGCAAAGGGTTAATTGCGTCATGTGTCCCCCGAATTAAGGTTCGGGTCAGGGCCGGAAACGCTCGCGAATCTCGGAGAGCGCCTGGGCGTGCGCCTCGAAGCCCTCGTAGGTGGCGAGAACGCGGGCGTGGCGGGCGGGCTCGGCGAAGCCCGCGCGCGTGATGTGCCCGAGGCTGGTGCGCTTCATGAAGTCCTGCACGCCCAGGGCGGAGAAGGTCCTGG
>CAYWSB010000115.1:0-16732 GCA_964460465.1 uncultured Geminicoccaceae bacterium
GGCCGATCTCCAGGCGATCCCGGGCCAGCTCCCGGACCTCCGCGGCGAGCTGCCGCCCTGCCGCTTCAGCGGCCGCTGCGAGCGCAAGGTCGAGGCCTGCGCCCAGCCCCGGCTGGCGCTCGCGGCGGTGGCGGCGGCGGACCGGCTCGGCGAGCACGCCGTGGCCTGCCGGAGGCCGCTGGCATGACTTCGCTGCTCGACGTCAAGGGGCTGCGCAAGCTCTACCCGATCCGCACCGGCCGCCGGCGGGCGATGCTGCACGCGGTGGACGGCATCGACCTCGCCATCGCGGCCGGCGAGAGCGTCGGGCTCGTCGGCGAGTCCGGCTGCGGCAAGTCGACGGTGGTGCGCCTCGTCAGCCGACTGATCGATCCGACCGAAGGCTCGATCCTGCTGGACGGCAAGGAGATCGGCCAGATCGACACCAAGCGCTTCGGCACCCTGCCGGAGCGCGCCCAGGTGCAGGTCGTGTTCCAGGACCCGACGGAGAGCCTGAACCCGCAGTTCCGCGCCTTCGACAGCATCGCCGACCCGCTGCGCCGGCTGCTGCAGGTCAGCCGCCCGGCGGAGCTCGCCGCCCGCGTCGGCGAGGCGGCCGATCTCGTCGGCCTGCCGCGCGAGCTCCTGGTCCGCTACCCGCACCAGCTCTCGGGCGGCCAGAAGGCCCGGGTCGGCATCGCCCGGGCGATCGTCGTGCGTCCCAAGCTCCTGATCCTGGACGAGCCGACCTCGGCCCTCGACGTCTCGGTGCAGGCGGTGATCCTGCATCTCTTGGCCGATCTCCGGGCCCGGCTCGGGATGAGCTATCTCTTCGTCAGCCACGACCTCAACGTCGTGCGGCTGGTCTGCAGCCGGGTGGTGGTGATGTATCTCGGCAAGATCATCGAGACGGCACCCACCGAGGCGCTCTTCCGGCACCCGGCGCACCCCTACACCCAGGCGCTGATCGATTCGATCCCCAAGGGCTTCGGGGCGATCCGCGCAAGCGAGCGGCGGCTGGCCGGCGAGCCGCAGAGCCCGGTCGATCCCTCGCCCACCATGTGCCGGTTCCACGGTCGCTGCCCGGTGGGGGTCGCCCGCTGTGCCGCCGAGATGCCGCTCCTGCGGCCGATCGGCCCGGGCGCAGCGCCGACGGCGCATCTCGCCGCCTGTCATCTGGCGCGGCCGGAAGTCGACGCAGAACCGAGAGAGCAGCCGCACGAGCGCGCTGCCGCCTTGCAGCCCTGAGGAGGAAGCCATGTCCGTCAGCAAGACCGAGATCGGTCGGATGACCGCCGTCGAGATCGCGCAGAAGGTAAGGACCAGGGAGCTGAGCGCCGTCGAGGTGACGGCGGCCGCGCTCGACCGGATGGACGCGTTCGAGCCCTACATCCATGCCTTCTGCACGCCCGGCCACGACCTCGCCCGGCGGACTGCGACGGCGGTGGACGCGGCGATCGCCCGGGGCGAGGATCCGGGCCCGCTGGCCGGCGTGCCGATCGGCATCAAGGACCTCGTGGCGACCAAGGATCTCGTCACCGCCATGGGCTCGAAGCTCTACGAGGACTTCCTGCCCGAGGAGGACGACATCGTCGTCGAGCGGCTCAAGGCGGCGGGTGCGGTCATCGTCGGCAAGACCAACGTGCCGGAGTTCGGCTATAGCGGGGTCGGCCACAACCCCGTCTTCGAGACGACCCGCAACCCCTGGAACCTGGACCTCACGCCCGGGGGCTCGAGCGCCGGGTCCGGCGCCTCGGTCGCCTGCGGGGTGACCCCGTTCGCCATCGGCAGCGACGGCGGCGGCTCGATCCGCATTCCCTCGGCGCATTGCGGGCTCTACGGCATCAAGGCGTCGATGGGCCGGGTGCCGCTCTATCCCGGCTGCCGCGACGCCCGCTACCCCGGCGTGTCGAGCTGGGAATCGCTCGAGCATATCGGGCCGATGAGCAGGACGGTGACCGACTCCGCCCTGATGCTGAGCGTCATCGCCGGTCCGGACATGCGCGACCGGCACACCCTGCCCAAGGCGGAGTTCGACTGGCTCGAGGTCCTGAACGGCGACATCCGCGGGCTGAAGATCGCCTACAGCGAGGACTGGGGCTATGCCGCGGTCGATCCCGAGGTGCGCCGGGTGGTCAGGGAGGCCGTCAAGGTGTTCGAGCGCGACCTCGGCTGCCATGTCGAGGCAGCCGATCCGGGCTGGGAGGACCCCTACATGGCCTTCTGGGGCCTCGTGGCCCTGGAGAGCGATCTCGCCGGGATGCGTGCCTGGCTGCCCGAGCACGCGCATCACATGTCGCCGCATCTGGTCGACTTCCTGCAGCGCCCGTGGACGGCCGAGGACCTGACCAACGCCAACATCGCCCGAAAGGCCTTGTGCACCCGGATGGCGAAGTTCATGGCCAACTACGACCTGCTGCTGACGCCGACCCTGGCCGTGCCGCCCTTCCCGGTGCACATGCAGGGCCCGGAGAAGGTCGAGGGGCGGATCGTCCACCCGGTGCAGTGGCTCTGCTTCACCCTGCCGATCAACATGACCGGCCAGCCGGCGGCGACGGTGCCCGCCGGCTTCACCAGGGACGCGCTGCCGGTGGGTCTGCACATCGTCGGCCGGCATCTCGACGATCCCTTGGTGCTCAAGGCGTCGCGCGCCTTCGAGCAGGCCAGCCCCTGGGCCGACAAGCTGCCGCCGCTGGTGGCCGAGCTCGGCCTTTGAGCATGGCCTGGTCGGTGGCGACCGGCAGCCTCGATCTCGGCACCCTGCGCCGGGTCTATGCGGCGGGCGAGGTGACGCCCGTGGAGGTGGTCGAGGCGGTCTACGGGCGGATCGACGCGCGCGGCCCGGACCCCGCCTGGATCACCCTGGTCCCGCCGGAGAAGGCCCTGGCCCGGGCCAAGGCGCTGGCCGAGGCCGGGTACCGGGAGGGCCTGCCGCTCTACGGGGTGCCGATCGGGATCAAGGACAACTTCGACCTCGAAGGCCTGCCGACCACCATGGGCTGCCGGGCCTGGACGCGGACGGCCGAGCGGACGACGCCGCTCGTCCAGCGGCTGCTCGATGCCGGGGCGATCCCGATCGGCAAGAACAACATGGACCAGTTCGGCATCGGCCTCGTCGGCGTGCGCACCGATTTCGGCATCCCGTCCTGCGTGTTCGATCCGGCCTACATCTCGGGCGGGTCGACCTCGGGCGGCGGGGTGGCGGTGGCGGCCGGGCTCGTGGGCCTGGCGCTGGGTGGCGACGCCGCGGGCTCGGGCCGGGTGCCGGCGGCCTTGAACAACATCGTCGGGCTGAAGCCGACGCCAGGGCTCGTGCCCAACACCGGCGAGCGGTCGGCGGCGGGAATGGTCGGCTCGCATTCGCTGCTGACCCTCACCGTGGCCGATGCCGTGGAGGCGACGCGGCTGATGATCGGCTACGATCCCGGCGATCCCTTCTCCAAGCCTGCGGCCGCCACGTTCGAGCTCGTCCTCGAGCCGCCGCCCCCGATTTTCCGCTTCGCCGTCCCGGACGGCCGCACGCTGACCTTCGCCGGCGACGGCGAGGCGGCGCTGCTGTTCGAGGCGGCCTGCCGCGATCTCGAGGCCATGGGTGGGGTGCGCGTGCCGATCGACTTCACCCCGTTCCTGACCGCGGCCAGGGTGCTCTACGAGGGGCCCTTCATCGCCCAACGCTACGCCAATTTCGGCCCGTTCCACGAGGCCCATCCGGGCGCGCTGCACCCGGCGACGGCGGAGATCCTGTCCTGGGGCAAGGGCTATTCGGCGGTCGACCTGTTCCGCGCGCAGTACGTCATGGCCGGCACCAAGCAGCAGGCGCTCGAGGTGTTCCGCGATGCGCCCTTCATCGTGACCCCGACCACGCCCACGACCTTCACCAAGGCCGAGCTCGCGGCGGACAATATCGGCCGCAACGCGATCATGGGGACCTACACCAACTACGTGAACCTGCTCGATCTCTGTGCCATCTCGGTGCCGGCGGGATTCCGCGCCGACGGGCTGCCGCAGGGGCTGATGATCGTGGGCGCACCGCTGGCCGACAGCCGGATCGCCGGCCTGGCGCACGCCTTCCAGCGCCTACGCGGCGGGACCATGGGAGCCACGGGCAACCCGGTCCCCGGGGCACGGGCATGACGACCGGCAGCATCCCGGCCGATCCCTACGACTGGCCGTTCGACGGCGACCTGAGGGCCGCCAATACGGCACTCGTCGTCATCGACATGCAGACCGATTTCTGCGGGCCGGGCGGCTATGTCGACGCGATGGGCTACGACCTCGCGCTCACCCGGGCTCCGATCGCGCCGCTCCGGGCGGTGCTCGAGGCCGTTCGCGGCCTGGGCTGGACGGTGATCCATACCCGCGAGGGGCACCGGCCGGACCTGTCCGACCTGCCCGCCAACAAGCGCTGGCGGTCGCAGCGGATCGGCGCCGGGATCGGCGATCCGGGCCCTTGCGGCCGCATCCTGGTCAGGGGCGAGCCCGGCTGGGAGATCATCCCGGAGCTGGCGCCGCTGCCCGGCGAGATCGTCGTCGACAAGCCGGGCAAGGGCAGCTTCTGCGCCACCGATCTCGAGTTGATCCTGCGGCAGCGGGGCATCCGCAACCTCGTGCTCACCGGGATCACCACGGATGTCTGCGTGCACACGACGATGCGCGAGGCCAACGACCGGGGCTTCGAGTGCCTGCTGCTCGAGGACTGCTGCGGTGCCACCGACAAGGCCAACCACGAGGCGGCCATCCAGATGATCAAGATGCAGGGCGGCGTGTTCGGCACGGTGGCGTCGAGCGCCGTCTTCGTCGAGCGCCTGCGCGAAGGGACCTGACCCTGGCATCGAAATTGCTTTACACTGATCGTCGTCGATGGCGGCCGACTTGCCGCGCTTCCCTTGCCCGAAGGAGCTGCCCGCCGTGACCCGAATCCTTGCCTGCCTTTCCTCCGCCACCGCCCTGGTCGCCCTGGCCGTGGCGCCGGCCGCGGCACAGTCGCTGCCGCTCCAGGGGGTGCGCCTCAACGTAGCCTCGATGAACGACGGCTACGCCGCCCACCTCGCCCGCCTGGCACCGCAGTTCAAGGAGCTGACGGGCGCCGAGGTCACCGTCGATATCCTCAGCTATCCCGAGCTCCTGACCAAGATCACCGCCGATTTCGTCGGCAACACGAAGAGCTACGACGTCGCCACGATGGACATCGTCTGGGCCGGCCAGTTCCACGAGGCCGGCTACACGCTCGAGCTGTCCGAGCTGATCGCCCGCGACGCCGCGGAGCTGGCGCTCGACGACATCTATCCGATCGCGATGACCGCACTCGGCCAGTACGACGGCGACCAGATCGCCTATCCGTTTGCCGGCTACGCCAACGTGCTGGCCTACCGCAAGGATCTCTACGAGGCGGCCGGGCTCGCGGTGCCGACGACGATGGAGGAGTTCAAGGCCGCGGCCCGGGCGCTGACCGACAAGGACAAGGGCCAGTTCGGCTTCGTCGCCAACGGCCAGCGCGGACCGGCCGTGGCGCAGGACTGGATGCAGTACAACGCCCAGCTCGGCGGCTCGATCCTGACCCCGGACGGCGAGCCGGCGCTGAATTCGCCGGCCAATGTCGAGAGCCTCAGGGTCTACAAGGAGCTGTTCGACGAGACGGCCCCTCCAGGTGCCGTCAGCTACGACTGGGGCGGGCGCGAGGAGAGCTTCCGCCAGGGGCTGGTGGCCAACATGCAGAGCTGGTCGGTCGGCGCGGCGAGCTACGACAACCCCGAGCAGTCCAGGGTCGTGGGCAAGGCCGGAATCGCCCTCGCCCCGGTGGCCGAGGGGATGGCGCCCACCTACGGCTTCGGCGGCTGGGGATTGGCCATCAACGCCGACATCGACGAGGCGCAGCAGGAGGCGGCCTGGACCTGGATCAAGTGGATCACCGGCCCGGAGGTGCACAAGGAGATGGCGCTGGCGGGCTCGGGCGCGATCATCCGCTTCAGCACCACGAGCGATCCCGCGGTGGTCGAGAAGTTCCCCTTCATGCCGATCATCCACACCTCGTTCCTGAACGGCAACGGCGACTACCGGCCGCGCATTCCGCAGTACCCGGAGATCCAGGACTTCCTCGGCACGGCGGTCAATGCCGTGCTGGTCGGTGACGCCGACCCGCAGGAGGCGCTCGACCGGGCCCAGGTGCAGGCCGAGCGGCTGTTCTAGGAGGACCGGCGCTGGCCGCCACCACGGGCAAGCTCGGCCTTCGCACCGCCGCGGGCGGCGCCGCTCGGGCCCCGGGGCTGAGCTTCGCCGCCCGGCGCCGGCTCTTCATGGCCTGCCTCGGGTTGCCGGCCCTGGTCTACGTGGTCGTCGTCGCCGTCTGGCCGATCGCCCAGGGGCTCTGGTTCTCGCTCTGGGACTACAACCTGATCCGGCCGCACCGGACGGCCTTCATCGGACTCGAGAACTACGTCCGGCTGCTGGACGACCCGACCGCCCGACGTGCGGTCGTCAACACCTTCGTCTTCACCATCGCCGCCGTGACGATCGAGCTGGTCCTGGGCTTCGCCGTCGCGCTCCTGCTCTGGCGCGACGATCTCTTCAACCGGCTGGCCCTGGCGCTGATCCTGGTCCCGCTGTCGATCACGCCGCTCGCCGTGGGGCTGGTCTTCAACGCGCTCTTGCAGGCCGATTTCGGCATTGTCGGCTACCACCTCGCCCAGGCGGGGCTGAGCGATCCGCGCGGGCTCTTCGCCACCGCGTCCGGTGCCATGGCAGCACTCGTCCTCATCGACGTCTGGCAGTGGACGCCCTTGATGGCGCTGATCCTTTTGGCCGGGCTCAAGTCGCTGCCGCCGGACATCCTGGAGGCCGCCGAGGTGGACGGCGCTTCTGGCGTGCAGCGGCTCTTCCGCATCATCCTCCCCTTGATGCTGCCGGCGATCTTCCTGGCATTGACCCTGCGGACCATGGACGCGTTTCGCGTCTTCGACAGCGTCTTCGTCACCACCAAGGGCGGGCCCGGCGATTCGACCTACGTCTTGATGTTCTACGCCGTGAAGGAAGGGCTCGAGTTCTTCAACATCGGCTACGCGTCGGCGATCTCGACCGTCATGCTGGCCTGCATGGGCCTCTTCGCCGTGCTGTTCGTGCTGATCGTGCGGCGCAGCGACGAGAAGGCCTGGTCGTGAGCCGGCCCGTCGCCGGCGCCCGGCTGGCCCTGGAGCGGGCGACGCTCGTGCTGACGCTCGGCGTCTTCCTCGCGCCGATCGCCTGGCTGCTGGTGACCGGCTACAAGCCGGCGCGCGACGTCTTCTCGGTGCCGCCGACCCTCACCTTCGCGCCGACGCTGGCCAATTTCGAGCAGATCTTCGCGATCTTCAAGGTGGGCGAGCTGTTCTGGAACTCGGTCGTCATCGCCGGGCTGTCGACGCTGCTCTCGCTCCTGCTGGGTGTCCCGGCGGGCTATGCGCTGGCCCGGTCCGGCTGGCGCTTCGCCGCCGGCATTGCCTATTTTTTCCTCGTGGTGCGCATGGTGCCGCCAGTGGTCACCCTCATCCCCTTCTACTTGTGGATGCGCGACCTCGGCCTTCTGGGCGGCTGGTGGGGCGTCATCCTCATCAACACGGTCTTCAACACGGCCTTCGTCGTCTGGATGATGTTCACCTATTTCCGCGCCGTGCCGCGCGAGCTCGAGGAGGCGGCCCTCGTCGACGGCTGCGGGCATCTGGGCGCGTTCCTCAGGATCGCCCTGCCCATGGTGGTCCCCGGGATCATCGCGTCGTCGATCTTCTGCGTGATCCTGTCCTGGAACAACTTCCTCTTCCCGGCCTTCCTCACCGGGGCGGACGCCAAGCCGCTCTCGGTGGCGCTGCTCTCGGCCTACGGGACCAAGGACATAACCTGGGGGACGATGGGGGCGCTGGCCCATTTCCTCGTCCTGCCGATGATCGCCATCACGCTGCTCTTGAACCGCTATTTCGTCCAGGGCTGGACCCAGGGGCTCAAGTAACCGGCCGGCCGTCCCGGGCGACGATCCTTCCGGCCTTGATCACCAGCCGGCGCGGGGCCGCCGTCGCCACTGCCTCGGGCACGTGGGCGGCCTCGACGACGACGAGATCGGCCGCGGCACCCGGCGCGATCTCGGGCAGCGGCCGGCCCATGACCTCGGCCGCGTGGATGGTGACGAGGTCGAAGGCGAGGCGCAGCTCCTCGTCGGTCATGAGCGCGGTGCGGTAGCCGACGAGGCGGGCACGATCGAGCATGTCGCCGTTGCCGTAGGGCGACCAGGCATCGCGAATGTTGTCGGAGCCGACGAAGACCGTGACCCCGTGGGCGTCCAGCAGCTTGACCGGCGGGATGGTCTCGGGGCCGGGGCCGTTGGTCATGATCGCGACCCCGCCCAGGGCCAGGGCGTCGGCGGTCCGGCGCAACAGGTCGCCGTCGACCGCACCGAGCGCGAAAGCGTGGCCGACCGCGACCCGGCCCTGCATCCCCGTGGCCCGGGCGCGGGCGGCGATCTGCTGCAGCTCGTAGCAGCCGAGCGCCCCGGGATCGTGCAGGTGGATGTCGATCGGCTTGCCGTGCTTCGCCGCGAGGCCGAAGACGATGTCGAGCTGGGCGTCGACGGCGCCGTCGATGCCGGCCGGGTCGAGCCCGCCGACGACGTCGACGCCCATGGCCAGGGCCTCGTCCATGAGCTCGGCCGCCCCAGGGTGGCTGACCACGCCGGACTGCGGAAAGGCCACGAGCTGGATGTCGATCAGGTCGCGGACGGCCGCGCGCAGCTCGAGCAGGGCGGCCACGCCGGCGAGGCCGATCTCGGTGTCGATGTCGACATGGCTGCGCAGGGCGGTAGTGCCGCGGGCGACGACATGGTCGACCATGCGCCGGGCGCGGACGGCCATCGGCTCCTCGAGCCCGCGGCGGACGGCCTTCTCGGCCTCGATCCGCTCGCGCACGCCGCCGCCCGGCCGGTGCGGCATCCAGGGCAGGCCGAGATGCGTCTTGTCGAGATGGATGTGCCCGTCGATCAGTCCCGGCAGGACCAGGGCCCCGGCGAGATCGATGGCGGGAGCACCATCGTCCGGCAGCGTGCCGGCGGGCTCGACCGCCCGGATCACGCCATGCGCCAGCCGGATGTCCACGGCCCGCCCCCAGTCGAGGCGGGCGTCGCGGAGCACCAGGGTTGCGTCCTTCGTCTTCATGACCGTGCCGTCTCCCGATTGCCTGCCGGGTGGTAGATCATCGATGGGCCGTGCGGAGCAAGCGGCATGCCACTTGCATCGAGGCGGGCGTTGACCGATTCTCGAGCGGTCCTGGGGGAGTGGCCATGCTCGCCGATCTCGAAGCCCGCGTGCGCGCCGATCTTGCCGCCATCGAGCACCCGCCGCGCCCCTGGCTGCAGCGCCGGGGGGCAGACGGGCAGGCGGTGCACGACGTGGTCGTGGTCGGCGCCGGGCTGTCGGGGCTGACCATCGTCTTCGGGCTGCTGCGGCAGGGGGTGACCGACGTCAGGCTGATCGACCAGGCCCTGCGCGGCGACGAGGGCCCCTGGCTCAGCACCGCCCGGATGGACACGCTGCGCTCGCCCAAGACGCTGACGGGCCCCGATCTCGGCATCGCCAGCCTGACCTTTCGCGCCTGGTACGAGGCGATCAACGGCGCCGATGCCTTCGCCGCCCTCGACAAGATCGGTCGGGTGGAGTGGGCGGACTATCTCGGCTGGTATCGTCGCACGCTCGGCATCCGGGTCGAGAATGCCACCCGGCTCACCCGGATCGAGCCGCACGCGGCGGGGCTGCGGCTCGCGGTCGAGACGCCGGGGCGAAGCGACGCCATCCTGGCCCGCAAGGTGGTGCTGGCGACCGGCATCGAGGGCAATGGCGGCCTCTACGTGCCGCCGCTGGTGGCGCGAAACGTGCCCAGGGAGCGCTGGGTGCACAGCGGCGAGCACCTCGATCCCGAGCGCCTGCGCGGCCGGCGGGTCGCGGTGCTGGGGGCCGCGGCCTCGGCCTTCGACTGCGCGGTGACGGCGCTTCGGCACGGGGCGGCCGCCGTCGATCTCGTCGCGCGGCGCCGGGTGCTGCCACATGCGGAGGTGCTGGCCTGGACCAACTTTCCGGGGTTCCTCGGGCATTTCTCGGAGCTGGACGACGCCCGGCGCTGGCGCTTCATGAAGCGCATCTTCGAGCTGCAGGCCCCGCCGGTCGAGGCCGCCTTCGCCGAGGCCGTGGCCGATCCGCGCTTCCGGCTGCATCTCGGTGCGGCACTCGACGACGTGGCCACGGCCGGCGACGCCATCGTCCTGCGGGCCGGGGCGATGACGGTGCGTGCCGACATCCTGCTGCTCGGCAGCGGCTACGTGGTCGATCTGGCACTACGGCCGGAGCTGGACTTCGTCCGCCCGCACGCCGCCCTGTGGCGGGACCGCTTTACCCCGCCGGCCGGCGAGGCGGATCTGCCGATCGCCGACTTTCCCTATCTCGACCGGAGCTTCGCCTTCACCGAGCGGACACCCGGCACGGCACCCTGGCTGCGCCACGTGCACAACTTCAACACCGGGGCGGTGCCGAGCCTCGGGCCGGTCTGCAACGGCATCACCGGGCTCAAGTATGGCGTGCCGAAACTGGTGGCCGGGGTGGTGCGCGGGCTCTTTCTCGACGAGGCGGACCGGCTGTTCGACGATCTTCTGGCCTATGACGAAGGCGTGCGGCTGACGCCCGAGGCGGCGCCGGCCATGGAGCCCTGCCGATGAGGACGACCCTGGCGCCACCGACCTTCGCCGCGACCCTGGCCGAGGCGCGCGCGCTTTCGGTCGAGTTCGGCACCGACCTCGCCAACCACCTGCCGATGGTGCTCTGGGCGCAGCACCGCCTGGGTGGCGACGAAGCCGACGCCGCCCGCCTCGCTTCCGCCTATGTCGCGGCCAATGGCTGCCGCCGGCCCCTGCCCTCGCCCGCGCCGATCGAGCCTGCCGCCTGGACGGCACGGCTCGGCGACCGCCGCTTCGAGGCCGCCTATCGCGGCTTCTTCGCGGCCGAGTCGGCCCGGCTGGGCGAGGCGGCGCTGCTCGCCCGCTACCTGCCGCCGCTGGTGCCCGGCATCGCCGCGAGCGCCTTGCACGCGCTGATGCGCCTGGCCTACGCGCTCAACGCCGCGAGCCCCGAGGAGGTGGCGACGTCACTCGCCTATGCCGCCGCGACTTGGCTGCCGCTCGGCCAGGGTGTCGGGGCGGCCCCGCGCACGGCGGACCCTGGCGGGGTGCTGGCACTGATGGCCGGGGAGCCTGCGTTTCGGGGCGTGAGCTGCGAGAGCACGCTGCTCTGGCGCTTCATGGAGCGCATGGGTGCCATTCCCGAGTTCGCCCCGGTCCACGACTGGCTCGAGGTGGGACCCGACACGATACCCCGGATGGCCCGGGATTCGCTCCGTCTCTATGCCGCGACGATGGACTTCTCGGCCCTCCACGCGGTCACCGGCACGCACTGGTTGCGCCTCGTCCTGCCGCATTGCGAGCGGCCGGAGCCCCTGATAAGGGCGTTCTGGCAGGCGATCGCGGCGCTCTACCCCAAGATCGACTTTCCGGCCCCGCTGGACGCCGCGGCCGCAGCTGCCATGGCCCGATGGCCCTGCCCCGAGTGGACCGAGATCGCCCGGGCGGCGGTGGCCTCGAACGACGAGCACGACCTGTCGCTCGTGTGGAGTGCCAGGGTCGAGGCCGAGGTCTACGGCGACCGGCTCTACCGGGTCGTGGCCGCCCGGCGGGTCGGCCTGATCTAGCCGGCGAGGGCGGCGACGGCGTCGGCGAGGCCGAGGCGGCCTGCGGCGTCCGCCAGCTCGGCCAGGGTCTGCGCGTCGATCGGGATGCCGTGGGCCTCGCGCTCGGCCCGGGTGCGGCGCTCGAGCTCGCCCGGCACCAGGATCGGCGTGCCGGCGTCCGTGGGCGTGGCGGACTTGAGCCAGGCCTCGAAGGCGGCGAGCTCGGCCGCCATGGTCTCGCCCGCACCCAGGACGTCCGGACGGATCAGGATCGAGGTCATGTTGTTGACCAGCGCCGCCCTGCGCTCGGGTGTGTCGCCGGTGCAGCCGGCACCGGAGAGGGCGCCTGCCAGTGCTTCGATCATCACCGAGAGCGCGTAGCCCTTGTGCCCGCCGAAGGGCAGGATGGCGCCGCGGGGCGGCCCGTAGAAGGCGGCCGGGTCGGTGGTGGGCCGGCCCCCGGCGTCGGTGACCGTGCCCTCGGGCAGGGCCTTCTTGGCGTTGCGCGCCACCTTGATCTTGCCCTCGGCGATGCTGGCGGTGCTGATGTCGAGGATCCAGGCAGGCGCCTCGCCGCGCGGCACGCCGATGGCGAGCGGGTTGGCGGAGAGCCGGGCCTCGCGGCCGCCGACCGGGGCGACGAGCACGCCGAAGCCCGTGGTGTTGACGAAATGCAGCGAGACGAGGCCGCGCCCGGCCGCCCGCTCGGCGAAGTGGCCGACCCGGCCGACATGGCCGGTGTTGCAGAGGCCGAGGATCGCCATGCCCGTGGCCACGGCCTTCTCGGCGACGAGGTCGATGGCCGCCTCGCCCACCACCTGGCCGAAGCCGAGATCGCCGTCGACCAGGACAGAGACCGGGGTCTCGTGGACGACCCGGGCCTGACGGTTGGCCCGGACCTTGCCCTCGGCGAGCCAGGGCAGGTACTCGCGCAGGCGGATCACGCCGTGCGAGTCGTGGCCGACGAGATTGGCCAGGACCAGGTGCGCGGCCAGCACCCGCGCCTCCGCGCTCTCGCACCCGGCCCGTTCGAAGATCGCCCCGACCAGCGCCTCGAGCGCCCGGGCTTCGATCCGCATGTCCATCCCTTCCCCCGTCGTCACTGCTGCTTGTCCTGCCCGGTGCCGCACGGCATGAAGCCGGCATGACCGACCTTCTCGCCACGCACCCGCTCGGCCGCACCGGCCTTCGCGCCACCCGCCTGGGCTTCGGTGGCGGGCCGCTCGGCAATCTGCGCCGGGCGATCGACGACGCCGAGGCCCTGGCGGTGCTGGAGGCCGCGTGGGCACGCGGCCTCCGCTATGTCGACACGGCCCCGCTCTACGGCCACGGCCGGTCGGAAACACGGCTCGGCCGGTTCCTGGCGGCCAAGCCGCGCGACGCATTCGTGCTGGCGACCAAGGTGGGGCGGCTGCTCCGGCCGGCCACGCGGGCCGACTTCGACAGGCACGGCTTCGTCGATACGCCGAACCTCGAGGTGGTCTTCGACTACGGCCGGGACGGCGTGCGGCGCTCGCTCGAGGCAAGCCTCGGGCGGCTGGGGCTCGAGCGCGTCGACATAGCCCTGGTGCACGACCCGGACCGCTGGACGCATGGCGACGGCCAGCCGGCGGTGCTGCGGCAAGTGCTCGACGAGGCGCTGCCGGCCCTTCTCGACCTCAAGGCCGCGGGCGTCGTCCGGGCGGTGGGCGTCGGCCTCAACGAGTGGCAGCCGGCGCTGGCGATCGCCGAGCGGCTGCCGCTCGACGTGGTGCTGCTCGCCGGTCGCTGGACGCTGCTCGAGCGCAGGGCGGGCGAGCGGTTCCTGCCGTTCTGTGCCGAGCGCGGCATCGCCGTCGTGGCGGGCGGTGTGTTCAACAGCGGCATCCTGGCGACGGGAGCCGTGCCGGGTGCCTGGCACGACTACCGGCCGGCACCGGACGCCATTCTCGAGAAGGTACGCACCATCGAGGCGGTGTGCCGGCGGTTCGGGGTGCCGCTGCCGGCGGCGGCATTGCAGTTCCCGCTGCGCCACCCCGCCGTGGCCACGGTGATCCCGGGGTTGATGAGCGTGGCCGAGGTCGTCCAGGCGGCCGGCTGGATGGCCCAGCCGATCCCCGAAGCCCTCTGGCGTGTGCTCGACGCCTGACCCGCTAGGCATCGAGGCCGTAGATCCGGACGGCGTTGCCGCCCCGGATCGCCGCCTGGGCCGCATCGTCGAGTCCGGCCAGCAGCTCGGCCGTCACCGCGCACCAGCGGGCATAAGGGCCCGCGAGTTCCAGTGGCGGCCAGTCGCTGGCCCAGATCAGCCGCTCGGGCCCGAAGGTGGCGAGGAGACAATCGACGAAGGGGCGAAGTTCGGCGGCACCGGCGCCGGGGGCGCCGCAGTTGAGCAGGCCCGAGAGCTTGCAGGCGACGTTGCGGCGGGCCGCCAGCGCGGCGATGTCGCCGGCCCAGGGCTCGAGCCGGCCGCTGCCGATGTCGGGCTTGCCGGCGTGATCGAGGACGAGCGCGAGGTGCGGGTGGCGGGTGGCCAGATGGGTCACCAGCGGCAGCTCGTCCGGGTTCTGCAAGAGGATGTCGACGACCAGCCCGGCCTCGGCCAGGAGCTCGAGGCCGGGGACGAGGCGCGCGTCGAGCAGCCAGGCGATCGAGCCGTTGTCGCCCCTGACCGGGCGGAAGCCCTTGAGCCTGCCGGTCGCCCGGAGCGCCCTCACCTCCTCGGCGAGCGAAGGCGAGGCCGGATCGCACCAGCCAACGACGCCGGCGATCCGCGGGTCGGCCAGGGCCAGGCCCAGCGTGTAGAGGGTCTCGGCCAGGGTCTCGGCCGCCTGGACGAGGAGAATCCGGTCGATGCCGGCGGCGTCGAGCAGCGGGGCGAGCTCCGCCATCTCGATGTCGCGGGCGAGCGGCTGGAGGAATTGCCGGACGGCCGCATTGTCACCCCTGGCCATCCGCCAGAAGTGGATGTGGGCGTCGACGATCACGGCGCGAGGCCGGCGGGCACGGTGCCGGCGATGATCATCGCCAGCACGTCGTCCTGGCTCACGGCGTCGGGCCGGCAGGTGGCGACGAGGCGTCCGCCCTTCATGACGGCGAGCCGATGGGCGAGGCCGAGGACGTCGTGCAGGTCGTGGCTGATCAGGAAGATGCCGATGCCGGCGCCAGCCAGCTCGCGGATCAGCGCGCCCACCTTCCGGGTTTCCTCGGGTCCAAGGGCGGCGGTGGGCTCGTCCATGATCAGCACGCGTGCGTCGAAGTGGACGGCACGCGCGATGGCCACGGCCTGGCGCTGGCCGCCGGAGAGGCTGGCCACCGGTGCGCGGAGCGACGGCAGGCGAAGCTTCATGCGGGCGAGCGTGGCGGTGGCGGCGTGCTCCATGGCCTCGTCGTCGAGCAGGCCGAGGGCGTCGGAGATCTCGCGGCCGAGGAAGAGGTTGGCCACGGCATCGAGGTTCTCGGCCAGCGCGAGGTTCTGGTAGATGGTCTCGATGCCGAGCGCCTTGGCGTCGCGCGGGCTTCGGATCTGGACGGGCGTGCCGGCGAGGCGGATCTCCCCGGCATCGGCCGGAAAGACGCCCGAGAGGATCTTGATCAGCGTCGACTTGCCGGCGCCGTTGTGGCCGAGCAGGCCCAGGACCTCGCCCGGCATGAGGTCGAGGTCGACCCCGGCCACGGCCTTGACCCCGCCGAAGGCCTTCTCGATGCCGCAGAGCTTGACCAGTGGCGTGGTCACGGCCGGTGCCGCCGGCGGTAGGCCATGTCGAGCCAGACGGCGAGGATGAGGACGAGCGCCAGGATCATCTTCTGCAAGGGTGTCGGCACGCCCAGAAGGACCATGCCGCTCTCCAGGCTCTGCATGATGACGGCCCCCAGCACGGCGCCGTAGATCGTGCCGATGCCACCGGCGAGCGAGGTGCCGCCGATGACGGCGGCGGCGATGACGTTGAGCTCGGTCATGGTGCCGGTCACACTGGCCCCGGCATTCAGACGCGCGGTCATCACCACCGAGGCGAGGCCGGCGAGCAGGCCCATGAGGGCGAAGACCTGGAGGGTCAGCCGGCGGGTGTCGATGCCGGCAAGGGCCGCGCTGTCGGGGTTGCTGCCCATGGCGAAGACGTGCCGGCCGAAGCGGTGGCGACGGGCGAGCACGGTCATCAGGATGGTGACGGCGATCAGGATCAGGACCGGGATCGGCACCCCCATGGGCTCGCCCGAGCGCGGCCGCTCGTAGGCGTTCATCACCGCGACGAAGCCCAGGATCAAGGCCGTCCAGAGGGCCAAGAGCAGAAGCTCGAGCGGCCAGGGGCGCTGCGCCATGGCGAAGAGCTGCCGGCGGCGTCGGGTGCGCAGGGTCAGGAGGACGAGGGCGGCCACCGCGAGCAGGCCCAGCACCCAGCTCCAGAAGGCGCCGATCGTGCCGTCGATGCCGCCGCCCAGGAGCTGGAAGGTGGGGTCCAGCGGGGCGATGGTGCGGCCCTCGTTGATCTGCCAGGCAGCGTTCCTGAAGAACAGCAGGCCGCCCAGGGTGACGACGAAGGCGGGAATGCCGGCGAAGGCGACGAGTGCACCCTGGGCGGCGCCGATCGCCGTTCCCAGGGCGAGCATGGCGAGTGCCGTGAGCCACCAGGTGTGCGGGCCCCCCATGGGCAGCCAGCCGGTCTGCAGGAGCGCCCCGAAGACGCCGACGAAGCCCAGGAGCGAGCCGACCGAGAGGTCGATGTGGCGGGCGACGATGACCAGGACCATGCCGGTCGCCATGATGCCGACGACCGCCACCTGGAGCGACAGGTTGAAGAGGTTGCGGGCGGTCAGGAAGACCCCGCCCGAGAGAACGTCGAAGACGAGCCAGATGGCGGCCAGGACGGCGAGCATGCCGGCGAGGCGGGTGTCGATCCCGCTTTGCCGGACGAGCGCGCCGGGGCTCCGCGCGAGCCGTGCCGTCCCGGCCGCCATCGGCTTCGGGGTCTCGCTAGCGGCAGGCGGCGGGGACGTCGCCGCTCACCCCCTGGCAGAGGGCGTCCTTCGTGATCCAGCCGGCGTCGACCAC
>CAYWSB010000116.1:0-16379 GCA_964460465.1 uncultured Geminicoccaceae bacterium
CGGCGAGCCGGCCGCTGGCATAGGGTGCCGCCACCGCCTGCTCGACGCTGACCACCAGGAAACCGTCCAGATCCTTCACGCGGCTCTCGTCCATGGCAAGTCCTTGCTCATCGACCCCGCAGCAGCCACAACAGGGCCGTTTTCGCAAGGATCGATGGGGAGGCAGGGGATGCGCACCTACGAATGCCTGATCGACGGTCGCGACGTTGCGGCGGCCGACGGCCGCCGCTTCGAGATGGTCTGCCCATCCGACGGCAAGCCCATCGCGACGGTCGCCCGCGGCGGCAAGGCCGAGGTCGACGCCGCGGTGATGGCCGCCCGCCGGGCGCTCGAGGCCGGCGACTACGGCCGGATGACCGCGACCGAGCGCGGCCGCGTCCTCTCCCGCATGGGCGAGGCCGTCAGGGACCGACATGCCGACCTGACGGCGATCGAGGCCATGGACTGCGGCAAACCGACGAGGCAGGCCGCCACCGACATCACCTGCCTCGCCCGCTACCTCGAGTTCTACGGCGGCGCCGCCGACAAGGTGCACGGGCTGCAGATCCCGTTCCTGAACGATTGGCTCGTCACCGGCATTCGCGAGCCGCACGGGGTGACCGCCCACATCATTCCCTGGAACTACCCGGCGCAGATCTTCGGCCGCTCGGTGGGGGCGGCCATCGCCATGGGCAATGCCTGCGTCCTCAAGCCCGCCGAGGATGCCGGCCTCACCTGCCTCGAGGTCGCGAAGCTGGCGCTCGAGTGCGGCCTGCCGCCAGGGGCCTTGAACGTCGTGACGGGCCTGGGCGAGGAGGCCGGCGCCGCCTTGGCGCATCACCCCGACATCGACTTCATCTCCTTCACCGGCAGCCCCGAGGTCGGCACGCTGATCCAGAAGGCCGCGGCCGAGCGGACCATCGGCTGCACCCTCGAGCTGGGCGGCAAGTCGGCGCAAGTGGTCTTCGCCGACGCCGATCTCGACCACGCCTTGCCGATCATCACCAACGCCATCATCCAGAACGCCGGCCAGACCTGCTCCGCCGGCTCCCGCGTGTTGATCGAAGCCTCGGTCTTCGCGGCCGTGGCTGGCCGCCTCGCCGAGCGCTTCAAGGCGCTTCGCGTCGGGACCCACGCCCAGGACCTCGACCTCGGCCCGCTGATCAACCGGCAGCAGCTGGACCGCGTCGCGCGCTTCGTCGAGCGCGCCGGCGATCTCGAGCTGCTCGCCGAGGGCAGCCTCGAGCCCGACCTGCCCGTGGGCGGGTACTACGCCACGCCCAGGCTCTACGGCCCCGTGCCGCCCGACCACCACCTCGCCCAGGAGGAGGTCTTCGGCCCGGTCCTCGTCGCCATCCCGTTCACCGACGAGGCGGATGCCATCCGCATCGCCAACGGCACCGCCTACGGCCTCGTCGCCGGCGTCTGGACCCGGGACGGCGGCCGTCAGCTTCGTGTCGCCCGGCGCCTCAAGGCCGGCCAGGTCTATGTCAACGGCTACGGTGCCGGCGGCGGCATCGAGCTCCCCTTCGGCGGCGTCAAGCGTTCCGGCCACGGCCGCGAGAAGGGCTTCGAGGCGCTCTACGAGTTCAGCCAGCTCAAGACGATCGCCATCCGCCACGGCTGAGGGGGCGGGGTTTCTCCGCGTCCATCAGAGTTGAAACGAACTCGTCGAACGTGCATATATACTTGTGAGCGGGACGCCGGTTAGCCGTGCTGATCGCCGGTATCTAGGGGCGCCTTCGGGCGCCCCACTTAGTCTCTGCTGGAGAAGCGCGTTGCGGCAGATCGCGGTCTTCGTCGATGCCGGCTATCTGTACGCGCAAGGCTCGGCCCTCATGGCCGGGCAAAAGCAGCCGCGTGCGACCATCGAGCTGAATGTCGATAGTCTGCTGAGAGAGCTGATCGGGCTGGCCCTTGAGGTCGAGCCAGACGGGCGGCTTCTGCGCATATATTGGTATGACGGGATCCTTCGTGGTGGCCAACTGACTGCCGAGCAGACGCAGATTGCTCATTCGCCCAATGTCAAGTTGCGACTCGGCATGATCAACAGTCGCGGACAGCAAAAGGGCGTGGATTCGCTGATCGTCACGGATCTGATCGATCTCGCGAGAAACTCTGCAATCAGCGACGCCCTGATCGTGTCCGGCGACGAGGATATCCGTATTGGTGTTCAAGTCGCCCAGACATTCGGCGTGCGAACCCATCTGCTGGGCATCAAGCCGGCGCGAGGCTCCCAGTCACCCGATCTGATCCAGGAAGCCGATACGCATCATGAATGGTCTGCCGAGGGCGTCGGTCGCTGGCTTGTCGTCAGAGCCGAGCCCCCGCCCGCGGCACTGCCCACGGCGCCGGTGCCGGGAACGCAAACGGCGGTTCTCGCCGATGTCGTGAATAGTGTCGTCGAAGACGTTCTTAAGGACCTTGATGAGCTTCGTCTCAAACAGGCGGTGGACCATCTCGCGGCAAATCGGGAGCGCATCCCACCGGAGCTGGATCGTCCCAGCCTCGGCACCCTCCGGCTTCGGCTGGGTCGCGATTTGACAGACGACGAGCGCAGGATCTATCGCACGATCTTTGCGCAGCAACTGCGGGACCGTGCGAGCACACGGCCTCGCTCCTGACAACAATTGGTGCCTCGGCATCATCTCGTGGCACAGAATCAGGGGAGCACCAGACCATGCGGCTGAAAGGCAAGCGGGCCCTCGTCACCGGGGCGGCATCCGGCTTCGGGCGGGCGATCGCCGAAACCTATGTGCGCGAGGGCGCGAAGGTCGCCGTCGTCGACATCAACGGCGACGCGGCCGAGGCGGCCGCGCTCCGGATCGGCGAGCGGGCGATCCCGATCACCTGCGACGTCGCCAGGGGCGAAGAGGTCAAGGCCGCGGTCGACCAGGCCCTGAAGGCGTTCGGCGGCCTCGACATCGTCGTCAACAATGCCGGGGTCAGCCACAAGAACCGGCCGATGCTCGAGGTCGACGAGGCCGAGTTCGACCGCGTCTTCAGCGTCAACGTCAAGGCCATCTTCCACATGGCCCACGCCGTCGTCCCCCATTTCCGCGCTTCCGGCGGCGGCGTCATCATCAATGTTGGCTCCACGGCCGGCATCCGCCCCAGGCCCGGCCTCACCTGGTACAATGCGTCCAAGGGTGCGGCCAATCTCATGAGCAAGTCGATGGCCGTCGAGCTGGCCCCCGACCGCATCCGGGTCTGCGCGCTCGCCCCGGTGATGGGTGAGACGGCACTCCTCGAGACCTTCATGGGCATGCCGGACACGCCCGAGAACCGGGCGAAGTTCGTTTCCACCATCCCGCTCGGCCGCATGAGCCAGCCCCAGGATATCGCCAACGCCGCCCTCTGGCTCGCCTCCGACGACGCCGCCTTCATCACCGGCGTGGTGCTCGAGGTCGACGGCGGCCGCTGCGTCTGAGCCGCGGCGGGCAGGGCAGAAGAAGAAGCCCATGCGGGGAAGACGATCTTCCCCACGCCCCGTCAGGCCTTGCGTGTCAGCCCTGCAATCCGGCCTGTCGCAGGCCGTGGCGGAGCCGTTCCATCCTGTCCGGGTCCTTGAGCGGGAAGCGCTCCAGCAGCCGGAGGGAGGCACCCGGCAGGGCCTCGCGGCAACGGGCGATGGCCGCCTCTGCCTCCGCCTCGCGGCCGGCCTCGAACTGGCTCGCGGCCAGGAGGAAGTGGCCGTAGAACCATGACGGCATCCGGTGCACCGCCCGTTCGGCCCAGTCGATCGCTTGATCGAAGCGGCCTGCCAGGTGGTGGGCGAGCGCAATCCCGGTGAAGCGGAAGAAGATGCTCGGGTCGCGCGGGTTCGAGCGGATCGCGATGTCCTGCATCGCGATCGCCTCCTCGCTGCGGCCCACCAGCGCCAGGGCGGTGCCGAGGCTGCCATAGGCGACCGAGCAGTTCGGGTTGATCTCGACCGCCCGCTCGAGGGCAGCGATCGCCTCGTCGTGGCGGTGGAGGCCCCAGGCGCTGATGCCGAGCGCCCAGTGCGCGTACTCGTTGCGGGTGTCGAGCTGCGTCGCCCGCCGTGCCAATGCGTGCGCCCTGGTCATCACCGGGACGAAATCCCGGGCGAAGCCCATGAGCGAGGTATGATGCTGGATCAGCGAGAGGACCAGCGTGGCCTCCGCACTCTCCGGATCGCGGGCGAGGGCGCGCTCCAGGAGCGCCTCGGCCGCGGCGAAGCTCGCGGGCGTGAAGTCGTAGAGCAGGTGCCAGGCGCGCATCGTCAGCTCCCAGACCGTCAGGTCGGGGCGCTGGCCGCGCTCGATCGGGGCAGCACTGGCCGTAAGATGCACGCTCGTCAGGATCGAGGCGACGACGCCGCGGGTGATCTCGTCCTGGAGGTCGAAGACGTCGGCGACCAGGCCGTCGTAGCGCTCGGACCAGACATGCCCGCCCGTCGTGCCGTCGATCAGCTGGGCGGTGACCCTGATCCGCTCGCCTGACCGCCGCACGCTGCCCTCGAGCACGTAGCGGACGCCGAGCTCGTCGGCGACCTGCCGGACGTCGACACTGGCGCCCTTGTAGGTGAAGGTCGTGTTGCGGGCGATGACGAACAGCCAGGGCGAGCGGGAGAGGGCGGTGATGATCTCGAGGGTGACGCCATTGGAGAAGTAGTCCTGGTCGGGATCGTCCGACATGTTCTCGAAGGCGAGCACGGCGATCGAGGGCTTGTCGGGGCGCTGCGGTCGTGGCCGCTCGGAACCGCTGGCGCCGGTCGCGAAATGCTTGTGCAGGTCGAGCTTCGAGGAGACGCCGAGCTTGCGGTAGACCGTGGTGAGGTGGGTGCGGACGGTGGAGGGGGCCAGGCACAGTCGATCGGCGATCTGCTGATAGGTCTCGCCCGCGGCGAAGGCCCGGGCGATCTCGCTTTCCCTGAGGCTGAGCTGCCCGTCCTGCGCCGCCGCCATGCCCTTCCTCCTGCACCTGCCCGGGCGCGACTACTGCATCTGCCGTAGTGATTTTACAGCAGCCGCCCGATACCGGGGCGAGCCTAGCGGCGCTACCCTGAGCGCACAATCAACGCCAAGGAGCGAAGCCAATGGTCGACACGATGACGGTGAGCAACGCAGAGATCGTGCAGCGCGGCTGGGAGGCCGTGGGTCGGGGCGACTGGGATGGTCTGGTCGCCGACTACACCGGCGACATGATCTTCGTGATGCCCGGCCAGGCCGACGTGCTGCACGGCAAGGCCGCCTTTCGCCAGGCGCTCGACAACATCGGTGCCGCCCTGCCGCCCGGCTTCGCCATCAAGGGACTGCGCCAGATCGGCGACGGCGACGAGGTCGTCTCGATCATCGACTGGACCAGCGACGAGTGCCCGGGCGGCAGCCAGCTCGCCGTCCTCTTCCGCTTCACCGGCGACAAGGTGAAGGAGGAGCGCTGGTTCATCGACACCGAGCAGTGGAAGGCCGCGTTCTGAGGCGTCCGGCAACCGGCCGCCCGTGTCCCGCGGGCGGCCATCCTCCAGCTGGAGCCGGCCATGGGCAATCGGTGGACCGTTCTCGCACTCTTGTTCGCCGCGCGCTTCAGCATGGCGTTTCAGTTCCAGGCGGTGGCAGCGTTGTCGCCCTTCCTGATGGACAGGTTCGCCATCGGCCTTGCCGATATCGGCCTGCTCATCGGGCTCTACTTCGCGCCAGGAGTCCTGGTCGCCATGCCGGGTGCGGCCATCGGGCGCCGCTTCGGCGACGAGCGGACGGTGGCCTTCGGCATGCTCCTGATGCTGGCGGGTGGGCTCGCGATCGCACTGGTTCCGGCCTGGGAGGTGCAGATCGCCGGCCGGGTCGTCGCCGGCGTCGGTGGCATCCTGCTCAACGTGCTGATGTCAAAAATGGTGATCGACCGCTTCCAGGGGCCGGGCCTCGCTGCCGCCATGGGCATCTTCGTCAATTCCTGGCCGGTCGGCATCGCCCTGGCCCTCCTCGTGCTGCCGCCGATCGCCGCCCGGCTCGGCCTCGAGGTGGCCCTCGGCACGGTTGTCGGGCTCGTGCTGGTCGGCCTCTTGCTGCTCCTCACCCTGCCGCGGCCGGCGTCCCGAGCCCCGCTCGCGGCGGCAGCGGCGCCCGCCCGACTGCATGGCCCGGTGCTCGGCTGCGTGCTCCTCGCGGGCAGCATCTGGGCGCTCTACAATGCCGGCCTCGGCGTGATCTTCGCCTTCGGCCCGTTGCTGCTGGTCGAGCGCGGCTGGAGTGCCGCGGCTGCCAGCTCGACCACGAGCCTGGCCCTTTGGATGGTCGCCGTCTCGGTGCCGCTCGGCGGCGTGATTGCCAGAAGGCTCGGCCGGGATCGGGTGCTGGTTCTCGGGCTCGTCGCCTTCGCCGCGCTGCTGCTGCTCGCCCCGCGCACCTCGCACATGGTGCCGACGGTCATCGCCCTTGGGCTCATGGGCGGCCTCGCCGCCGGCCCGATCATGAGCCTGCCCGGCGACGTCCTGTCGCCCGGCAACCGGGCGCACGGGATGGGCGTGTTCCATACACTCTACTACGCGACGATGCTCGTCGCACCGGCCGCTGCCGGCAGCCTGGCCGAGACCATCGGCACCGTGGACGCGGCCTTCGCCCTCGCGGCCGGCATGGTCGCCCTCTGCCTCCTCCTTCTCATGCTTGTCCGGGTATTGGTGCACCGGGCGGTGCCGGCGGGGATCGCGCCCTGATCGGCGCCGGCATGCCAGCTGCAGCAGGTCGGGCGGGCGTCCGACCATCGCGGCCGAGGCGATGAACCGACGGGCGCCCGCCGCCGGTGCTGGTGCATTGACCGCGAGCCCCCGTTGCGCGCTATGCTGGCGGGCATGGCACACCGGCGGATCGGCGGCGCGAGCGCATGCCGCCGTGGCCGGGGCGACAGCGGGCAAGGCGGAGTGCAGGCGGTGAGCGACGCCACGACGTGGTCCCCCGACCCTGGAGCCGAGGGGCCGGCCTACCGGCCGCTCTTCCCGCTCGGGCCCGACGTCACGGTCTATCGCCGGCTCGACCTGCCGGCGTCGAGAACCCTCGACCTCGGCGGCCGCCGGTTTCTCGAGGTGCCGGCGGCAACCCTCGAAGGGCTCGCCCAGGTCGCGTTCTTCGATCTCCAGCACCTGTTCCGCACCAGCCACCTGGAGCAATTGCGAGGCGTTGTGCTGGATCCCGAAAGCTCGCCCGCTGACCGCTTCGTCGGCCTCGAGCTTCTCAAGAACGCGGTGATCGCCTCGGCCCGTGTCTTCCCCTCCTGCCAGGACACCGGCACGGCCATCGTCGTGGCCAGGAAGGGCCAGCAGGTGCTGACCGCCGGCGACGACCGCGAGCCGCTGTCGCAGGGCATCCGCAGCACCTACGCGCGCTACAACCTTCGCTTCAGCCAGCTCGCCCCCTTGACCATGACCGAGGAGGTCGACACCGGCACCAACCTGCCGGCGCAGATCGAGATCGAGGCGGTGCCGGGCGAGGCCTTCGACCTCCTGATGATCGCCAAGGGCGGCGGCTCGGCCAACAAGACCTTCCTCTACCAGGAGACCCGCCGGCTGCTCGATCGGGAGCGGCTGCTGGCCTGGCTGGAGGAGAAGGTGGCGCTGCTCGGCACCACCGCCTGCCCACCCTACCACCTGGCGATCGTCGTCGGCGGGCTCTCGGCCGAGCAATGCCTGAAGGCGGTCAAGCTCGCCTCGACCCGCGCCCTCGATGGGTTGCCCGACCGGGGCACGCCGCAGGGCCAAGCGTTCCGCGACCGCGCCCTCGAGGCCGAGGTGCTGGCGATGACCCGCGGACTCGGCATCGGGGCGCAGTTCGGCGGCCGGCATTTTTGCCACGACGTGCGCATCGTCCGGCTGCCCCGGCACAACGGCTCGCTGCCGGTCGGGATCGGCGTCTCCTGCTCGGCCGACCGGCAGATCAAGGCGCGGATCACCGCCGACGGCAGCTTCCTCGAGCAGCTCGAGGAGGATCCGGCACGATTCCTGCCCGAGGCCGCGATCGACATCGGCGCCGCCGTGGCCATCGATCTCGACCGGCCGATGGCGGCCATTCGCGCCGATCTCGGGCGGCTCGAGGTCGGTGCGCCGGTGCTGCTCTCGGGCACGCTGGTCGTCGCCCGCGATCTGGTCCATGCGGCGCTGGCGGAGCGGCTGGAGCGGGGTGCACCGCTGCCGGCCTATCTCCAGGACCACCCGGTCTACTATGCGGGGCCGGCCAGGACGCCCGAGGGGCACGCCTCGGGCAGCTTCGGGCCGACCACGGCCGCGCGCATGGACGCCTACATGCCGGCCTTCCAGGCGGCCGGGACGGCCCTGGTCACGCTCGCCAAGGGCAATCGGAGCGCTGCCGTCACGGACAGCTGCAAGGCGCATGGCGGCTTCTATCTCGCCACCATCGGCGGGGCGGCGGCGCGGCTCGGCCGCGACATGATCGAGGCGGCCGAGGTCATCGACTTCGAGCGGTTCGGCATGGAGGCGGCGTGGCGGATCAAGGTGCGCGGCCTGCCCGCCTTTCTCGTCGTCGACGACAAGGGCAACGACTTCTATCGCCGGGTGCGCCGGCGGCGGCCGTGAGCAACCGTTGCTGCGGTCGGTGGTGCGCCGGCCGCGCCATCGGACGCCGGCGGAGCGGGCACGGCTCCCGGGGGATCGCGGCCGCGCCGCTGCTCAGGTGCGGCCGGCCAGGGTCTCGAACATCACCACGCAGCCGCGCTTGTCCGGGTCGTTGGCCGGGGCCGAGAGGGCGACGGCGATCGCCTGGGCGGTCCTGACCTTGCCGGGCGAGACGTAGGTGGCGTTGAAGCCGGCCCGCGCCAGCCGGCCGTCGAGCAGGCTCGACCACATGTCGCGCATGCCGGGGCCGCGCAGGATCATGATGTTGTCGAGGCGCTGGCCGATGGTCGCTTTGCCGTCCAGGTTGAGCCAGAGTGCAAACGCTCGGTTGAACTGGCGGATCGCCCGATCGCCGTCCATGGTCAGCGCCGGCAGCGGGCAGGCCTCCAGCACCCGGGCCAGGTCCTGCGTGTTGCCGGCGAGCGCCAGCTTGTCCATCTCGCGCTGCATCGCCTCGGTGCGCAGCCGGGCATGCACCAGGGCGTAGGTGCGCAGGGTCGAGGCCAGGTTGGTGCGTTCCGGGCTCGCCGCCGCCACCTCGTTGACCAGCCCCGAAAGGCGTAGGTGCCGCTGGGTGGCGATCGCCTTGAGGTAGTCCCAGAACTCGCTCTCGAGCTTGATGGAGGTACGGACCTCGCCGATCCGCATGGTCTTTCGAATCATGTTGCAGAGTCCCCACGGCTCGCGTTCGTACGCACCATGATACACGCCTTGCATCCGCTTTCCGATTGAGAAGAGTAAATGCGCTCGATAGGTTAGATTTCGGTTAACATGAACGAAGAAACTGTCCTCTCGCATCTCAACCAGGAGTCGCTCATGACGGAACGGGCGTGGTCGCAATCGGCGGATGACGCGACCGATCAGGGCATCGGGATCACACTGGCCCAGGCCGACGCCCCGGCCGGCTTGTCGCCGACCGGGCCGCTGGAGCCGACGGGCCCGCTCGATCCGACGGCCGCCGCCGAGCCGCAGGCCACGACCCTGCCGCGTGACCTGGTCGAGGTCGAGGAAGTGATCGGCACGCCCGAGGCCGCTGCCGCCCCGGAGCCGGCGGCCGGCCCGCAGGCGACGACGGCCGAGACGACCGCCGAGACGACCGCCGAGACGACCGCCGAGACGACCGCCGAGACGACCGAAAGTGGCCCCGGCCCGGTGGCCGCCACGGCCGCCGGAGAGCTCGACATCCCGCCGCTCGCCACGGGCGAGCGGCGGGTGATCGAGGTGCCGCCGGGCACGCTGGTGACGTTGAACGACCCGGCCTTCGATCCGGCCGGCGCCGTCTACCGGGTGGACGGCAACGACCTCGTGGTCACCCTCGCCAACGGCGGCGTGCTGGTGCTCACCAATTTCTTCGCCGCCAGCGAGGCACCGCCGCAACTCAGCGTGCTGGGCGGCCCGGCGAGCACGCCCGGTCAGCTCTTGGCGCGTGCCGAGGAGGTGCAGGATGTCGACGACGACGACATCGGCGACGTCGTGATCGGCCCGCCGATCGGCGGCGCCAGCGACTTCCGCGCTTACGATCAGGGCGACATCGGCGACGGCCTGAATCCGCTCGGCCCGCTCGGGCCCACGGCGCTCGGCTTCGGCCTGCCGTCGCCCGAGCTCACCTCCACCCTCTTCGTCGACGACGGCGACGGCAACGGACCGCCGCCGCCGGTGCCTGCGGCGCCGGAGGTCACGCTGCGCGCACCGTTCGACGGGACCATCGGCGAGCAGCCCGGCCCGGGCTTCAACCCGATCACCACGCCGAACCTGCCGATCCGCGGCGAAGGCCGGCAGATCCCGGCCAACGAGATCAACAACGTCGACCAGCGCAACGCCACGCTCGACGCCGACCGCGAGGTGTTCATCCGCTTCATCGACGAGACCTCGGTCTCGGTCGACACGCTGCTGGTGCACGAGATCGACGCCCAGGGCCGGATCGTCAACGTCCGCACGGTGTTCCCCGGTGCCAACAAGCCGGGTGACCGTCTCTCCTCGGAGATCTCGATCGAGCCCGGGACTGAGGTCTCGCTCGGTGTCGTCGCGGCCGGCACGCGACTCGGCTTCGTGCTCGTCAACCACGGCTTCGAGGGCCGGCCGCTCAGCATCTGGGAGACCGGCACGCTCGAGTTCCGCAACCCGAAGACCGGTGCGATCAGCAAGATCACCGACGGCTCGACGCAGGACCCGACCGGCGTGCCGATCCTCGTGCACATCGCACCCGACGGCACCGAGACGGTGATCGACGAGCGGCTGGTCTTCTCGGCCGACGCCAGCCAGCAGACGCCCAACAGCAACCGGCTCAACGCCGACGGCGAGGGGCACTACGTCTCCGGCTGGGACGCCGAGCAGGGCATCCTGGTGGTCGGCGTCGAGGACCGCTGGGGCGCCAACGCCGAGACCGTGCCGAGCCGCGTCAAGGACAACGACTTCAACGATCTCGTCTTCGCCATCCGCTTCGGCTCGACCGAGCAGCCGATCCTGGTGACCGAGGGGGGCCGTGGCCTCGGCGCGACCATCACCGATGCCGACAATACCGAGATGGCGGCCGCCACCATCACGCTCACCGGCTTCGCCGGCGACCGGCTGGTGCTCGACCCGGCGGTGGCGGCCGGCACCGGCATCACCATCCAGCAGGTGAGCGCCACGGAGCTCAGGCTCACGGGCCCGTCCGCGATCGAGAACTACGAGAAGGTGATCAGCGCCGCCTCGATCGACGTCAATGTCGGCCAGCCGATCCTCGGCACGCGGACGGTCAACGTCACGGTCGAGGACCCGGACGGCAACACCGGCACCTCGTCGACCACCTTCACGGTGAACAACGACCTGATCGCCGGCACGCCGGGCAACGACGTGCTCGTCGGCACGCCGGGCGACGACGTGATCGCCGGACGCGGCGGCGACGACCAGATCGACGGGCGCGGTGGCAACGACTTCATCAGCGGTGGCGACGGCCGCGACACCATCGACGTCAGCCTGCCGGGCGAGAACATCGTCATCGGCGGGCCACAGCCCGACACCATCATCCTCGGGCCCGGCGCCGACATCGTCCGCATCTTCGGCCTCGCCGACGGCACGGACACCATCCGCAACTTCAACGCCACCGAGGGCGACAAGCTCGACCTCACCGTTCTCCTGCGCGACAGCGCCATCACCGACGCCAACTTCGACGCCTTCGTGCGCACCGCGGCCATCGGCGGCGGTGTCAAGGTGCAGGTCGATCTCGACGGGCCGGGCAGCAATACCGGCTTCGTCGACGTCGCCATCCTGCAGAGCCCGACCGGGGTGACCGCGGCGACCGATCCCTCGACCTTCGTCATCACGCCGGCCGACGACCCGGTCGTGGTCTGAGGACCGGGACAGCGGCCGCGAGCCCACGCCCGGACCTCCCCGGCGCCGTCTCGATGACCGGCATCCGCCTCGCGGATGCCGGCGTCGCGCCCTCCGCCCACCTCGCCCAGAGACCGTCGCCTGCGACATTGCCGGCGCCTTGATGGGCCGCCGCTCTGCCGGTACAGAAGGGCCCGAAAGACCGACGGCAGCCCAGAAGGCAGAGGGGGAGTTCCAGTCGCCATGGCGCGCAACAAGATCGCACTCGTCGGAGCCGGCCAGATCGGCGGAACCCTGGCCCTGCTCGCCGGGCTGAAGGAGCTGGGCGACGTCGTCCTCTTCGACGTCGCCGAGGGCATGCCGGCCGGCAAGGCGCTGGACCTGGCGCAGACCGCGCCGGTCGAGGGCTTCGATGCGGCACTGTCCGGCGCCAACGACTATGCGGCGATCGCCGGCGCCGACGTGGTGATCGTCACCGCCGGCATCCCCAGGAAGCCCGGGATGAGCCGCGACGACCTGATCGCCACCAACGCCGGCATCATCAAGACCGTGGGCGAGGCGATCAGGCAGCACTGCCCGGACGCCTTCGTCATCGTCATCACCAATCCCCTGGATGCCATGGTCTGGGCGATGCAGAAGGTCTCGGGCCTGCCGCCGGCCAAGGTCGTCGGCATGGCCGGCGTCCTCGACAGTGCCCGCTTCCGCTGCTTCCTCGCCGAGGAGTTCGGCGTCTCCGTCGAGGACGTCACCGCGTTCGTGCTCGGTGGCCACGGTGACACCATGGTGCCGCTGGTGCGCTACTCGACCGTCGCCGGCATCCCGCTGCCCGATCTCGTGAAGATGGGCTGGACGACCCAGGCGAAGCTGGATGCGATCGTCCAGCGGACCCGCGACGGCGGGGCCGAGATCGTCGGGCTGCTGAAGACGGGGTCGGCCTTCTATGCCCCGGCCGCCTCGGCCATCGCCATGGCCGAGAGCTATCTCCGCGACAAGAAGCGCGTCCTCCCCTGCGCCGCGCACCTCACCGGCCAGTACGGCGTCGACGACCTCTATGTCGGGGTGCCGGTCGTGATCGGTGCCGGTGGGGTCGAGCGGGTGGTCGAGATCACCCTCGATCACGCCGAGCAGGCCGCGTTCGACAAGTCGGTCGCCGCCGTCCGGGACCTCTGCGCCGCCGTCAAGCTCTAGCTCGGGAAGGGCCGGGACCGATGAACATCCACGAATACCAGGCCAAGGCGCTGCTCGCCGACTACGGCGTCGCGGTGCTCCAGGGCCGGGTGGCCTACACGCCCGAGGAGGCCGAGCAGGCGGCGCGGGCGCTGGGCGGGCCCGTCTGGGTCGTCAAGGCGCAGATCCATGCCGGCGGGCGCGGCAAGGGCGGCGGCGTCAAGCTGGCCCGCTCGATCGAGGAGGTCCGCCAGCTCGCCGACCGGATTCTCGGCATGACCCTGGTGACCCACCAGACCGGCCCGGAGGGGCGGCTGGTGAAGCGGGTCTATATCGAGGACGGCTGCGACATCGCCCGCGAGCTCTATCTGGGTGCCGTGATCGACCGGGCGACGTCGCGGATCACCTTCATGGCCTCCACGGAAGGCGGCGTGGAGATCGAGGAGGTGGCGGCGACCCATCCGGAGAAGATCATCAAGGTGGCGATCGACCCGGTCACCGGCTTCATGCCGTTCCATGGCCGCCAGCTCGCCTACGGCCTCGGGCTCGAGGGCAATGCGGTCAAGAAGGCCGTGGCCTTCATGCTCGGCCTCTATCGCTGCATCGTCGAGCGCGACGCCAGCCTGGTCGAGATCAACCCGCTCGTCGTCACCGGGGCCGGCGACGTCGTCGCCCTCGACGCCAAGATGAACTTCGACAGCAACGCCCTCTACCGCCAGCCGAAGGTCGTCGAGCTGCGCGACCTCGACGAGGAGGACCAGCAGGAGATCGAGGCCTCCCGCCACGAGCTCAACTACATCAAGCTCGACGGCAACATCGCCTGCATGGTCAACGGCGCCGGGCTGGCCATGGCGACCATGGACATCATCAAGCTGTTCGGCGGCGAGCCCGCCAACTTCCTCGACGTCGGCGGCGGGGCGACCAAGGAGCGGGTGACCGCGGCCTTCAAGCTGCTGCTCGCCGACCCCAACGTGGAAGGCGTGCTGGTCAACATCTTCGGCGGCATCATGCGCTGCGACGTCATCGCCGAGGGTGTCGTGGCCGCCGCCCGCGAGGTCAATCTGCACGTCCCGCTCGTCGTCCGCCTGGAGGGCACCAACGTCGAGCTGGGCAAGCAGATCCTGAGCGACTCCGGGCTTTCGATCACCCCCGCCGACGATCTGGCGGACGCCGCCCAGAAGATCGTCGCCGCCGTCGAGAGGGCAGGCTGATGGCCGTTCTGATCAACAAGGATACCAGGGTCATCTGCCAGGGCTTCACCGGGGCGCAGGGCACCTTCCACTCCGAGCAGGCGATCGCCTACGGCACCCGGATGGTCGGCGGCGTGACCCCCGGCAAGGGCGGCGAGCAGCATCTGGGCCTGCCGGTCTTCGACACCGTGGCCGCGGCCCGGGAGGCGACCGGCGCCGATGCCAGCGTCATCTACGTGCCCGCCCCCTTCGCCGCCGATGCGATCCTCGAGGCGGTGGAGGCCGGGATCGACCTCGTCGTCTGCATCACGGAGGGCATCCCGGTGCTCGACATGATCAAGGTCAAGCGGGCCATGGTCGGCTCGCGGACGACCCTGGTCGGGCCGAACTGCCCCGGCGTCATCACCCCGGGCCAGTGCAAGATCGGCATCATGCCGGGCCATATCCACAAGCCCGGCAAGATCGGCATCGTCTCGCGCTCGGGCACCTTGACCTACGAGGCCGTGGCCCAGACGACGGCGGCCGGGCTCGGCCAGTCGACCTGCGTCGGCATCGGCGGCGACCCGGTCAAGGGCATGGAGTTCATCGACGTCCTCGAGCTCTTTCTCGCCGACGACGAGACCCAGGGCATCATCATGATCGGCGAGATCGGCGGCACGGCCGAGGAGGATGCGGCCGCGTTCCTGAGCGCCGAGAAGGTCAAGAAGCCGGTCGCCGGCTTCATCGCCGGGCGCACCGCCCCGCCCGGGCGGCGGATGGGCCACGCCGGGGCGATCATCTCGGGCGGCAAGGGCGGGGCCGAGGAGAAGCTCGAGGCGATGCGCTCTGCCGGCATCGTGATCGCGGAAAATCCCGCGACCATCGGCAAGGCAATGGTGGAAGCGCTCGGCAAGCGCTAAGGCTGAGCATGGCCGGCCGCGCGTGGCCGGCCGGCAACGACGGCGCCGGGGTGGCGGGCCCATCCCGGCACGGAGCGTCAGGCAGGAGGGGGCGATGGCGTCGCGCAAGGAGCTCGAGCAGACGAGCTTTCTCTACGGTGGCAACTCGAGCTTCATCGAGGAGCTCTACGCCCGCTACCTGAGCGATCCGGCCAGCGTCGAGCCCTCCTGGCGCGGCTACTTCGACACGCTCGACGCCGACGACCGGGCGCTCTTCAATCGCGCCAGGGCCGCGCTGCAGCCGCGACCGCAGGGCTTCGCCGAGCCCGCCAACCTCAACCGCGCCCCCGCCTCGACCGCGCTCGGCGACGAGTCGACCAAGGCGCTGATCCGTGACCACCTGCGGATCATCATGCTGATCCGCGCCTACCGCGTGCGCGGCCACCTGATCGCCAAGCTCGACCCGCTGGCGCTCGCCAGCAAGCCGCACCACCCGGAGCTCGACTATCGCTCCTACGGCTTCACCGACGCCGACCTCGACCGCCCGTTCTACCTCGACTTCGTGCTCGGCCTGGAGACCGCGACGCTCCGGCAGGTGATGGACGTGCTGCAGAAGACCTACAGCTCGACCGTCGGCATCGAGTTCCTGCACATCCAGGATCCCGAGCAGAAGAGCTGGCTGCAGCAGCGGATCGAGACTGCCGGCGGCCTCTTCGACACCGATGCCGAGGAGAAGCGCGCGATCCTCGAGCATCTGACCGAGACCGAGGGCTTCGAGCAGTTCCTCCACGTCAAGTTCCCGGGCACCAAGCGGTTCGGCCTGGACGGCGGCGAGAGCGCCATCGCCGCCATGGAGACGGTGATCCGTCGGAGCGCCGAGCTCGGGGTCGAGGAGATCGCCATCGGCATGCCGCATCGCGGCCGGCTCAACGTGCTGGCCAACGTCATGGGCAAGCCGTACTCGGCCATCTTCAGCGAGTTCCAGGGCGGTGCCAGCCACGACGACGTGCTCGGCTCGGGCGACGTGAAGTATCATCTTGGGACCTCCACCGACCGGGTGCTGCCCGACGGCCGCGAGATTCACCTCTCGCTCACCGCCAACCCCTCCCACCTCGAGGCGGTGAACCCTGTGGTCATGGGCAAGGTCCGGGCCAAGCAGCGGCAGAAGGGCGACGCCGAGCGCTCGCGGGTGATGGGCATCCTGCTGCACGGCGACGCCGCCTTCGCCGGTCAGGGCGTGGTGCACGAGTGCCTGGAGATGTCGGAGCT
>CAYWSB010000117.1:0-16373 GCA_964460465.1 uncultured Geminicoccaceae bacterium
CTGGCCGGGCTCGACGATGTCGACGTCGCCGGTGCGCTCAGTGGCGATCTCCTGCGCTTCGACGGCGCGCTCTGGGGGCCTCTGGGCAGCGGCATCCTGCAGCGCACGATGCTGCCGTTCAAGGGAGTCCTCGTCCGCCGCACCAGCAACCTCACCAGCGTCAGCCCGCCGATCGCCGTTCCCTGGCAGGAAGCCTCCTACGACACCGACGGCTTCTGGGACGCCGGCAGCCCCACCCGGCTCACCATCCCCGCCGGCATCACCAAGGTCCGGCTCTCGGCCTCGCTCGCCCTCTTGGCCAGCAGCGTCTCCGGCGGTGTCTTCCTCAGCTTCGAGAAGAACGGTGCCGCCGACGTCATCGGCGCTGCCGCCGCCACCTTCCGCCAGGGCAGCACGGGCTACACCAACAACGACTTCGCCACCTTCACCGCCGTCCTGCCGGTCAGCGCCGGCGACTGGTTCCAGCTCCGGGTGAACTTCACCAGCCCCTCCTGGAACGCCGTCCTCGCCAACAGCCGCTCCTGGCTCGCCCTCGAGGTCGTCGAGACCACCGACGCCGCCGACCCGCCGGCGGACATCGTCGGCTTCAAGCCCGGCCAGCCCGCGGCCGGCGAGGTGCTGCTACGTGTGCCCATCGCCCGTCGCACCCGCCTCGGCGTTGACTTGGTCGGCAGCCGGGGCAGCGCCGGCACCGCAGCTACCGCAGAAACCGACTTCGACATCCGCCGCAACGGCACCAGCTTCGCCACCATGCGCTTCGTTGCCGGCGCCGACACCGCCACCTTCATCGCCGCCAGCGAGACCGTGCTCGAGCCGGGCGACGTGCTGAGTGTGGTCGGGCCGGCGACGGCGGATACGACCGTCGCACACGTGGGGTTCAGCCTAGTCGGGACGCTGATGGTCTAAACATGAGCCACGCTTAAGCTCCTGCTCAGTCCCCGACGACCCGAGCAACGTGCACTCGCAGCTGCTTCTCAACCTGGACCGCCGCGAACTTCCGACGCACGACTCTCGAGCTCATCATAGCGGTTGATGATGTCCTCGATTGAGTGCTGGATGTGGCGACGCTCGATCGCCTCGGCGGCGGCACTGTCACGGCGGCGAAGGGCCTCGATGAGCTCGTGATGCTCCGCCACGATCTGCGGCAGTCTCGCGGGCGCAAAGCCATAGCGGTGACGGATGGTGCCCATGAGCGCCGAATGCCGGGACATCAGCCGCAGGGCTTCGATGTTCGGCCGAATGCGGTAGATGGTGGCGTGGAAGACGCCGTTTCGCTGAATGATGGCAGCGAGGTCATGCCGCTCCACCGCCTCCTCGAAATGGCGCTGGATGGCCTCGATGGCCTTGATGTGCTGATCGGTTGCAAGGGCCGCACACTTGCCGACCAGAAAGGGCTCGAGCGCGAGGCGGATCTCGAAGAGCTCGCGGATGAAATCCGCCTCGAGAGTGCGGACGATGGCACCACGATTGGGACGAATGACCACGAGCCCCTCGCCCTCGAGCTGGTTCAGGGCCTCGCGGATCGGCGCCGGGCTCAGACCATAGCGGGTGGCGAGCTCAACCACCTTGAGCCGCTGACCCTGAGGCAGGATGCCGCGCACAATGTCGAGGCGAATGGCGTCACGCACCCGGTGATAGTTGGTGTCGCCGAAGTTCCACAAGCGCTCAGGTGAGGCTTGCCCGAGGTCGAAGCCGAGCTCGTGCAGACTGGTCACGTCGCCGTTCGACGGCTTTCGCTCGCTGGTCATCGCTTCCTCCGCGCACGCTGCCGCTCTCCGGCAATCTCGGTCATGCGGCCACCACGACGATCGCGCAACGCCTTGCTTGATAGATTATAGATAATCTTATATCGTTCGATCAATCGTCGCCGCCGCCGTCGCGACGGCGCCAAGCAGGGAGGTTGCAACGAATGTCCGCCTTGGAGCCTGTCCGCCGCGCGTTCATCATCGGCGTTTCGGTGCTCGCCCTGGCCGGAATCGCCGATCCGGTCGCCGCCGACGTCACCTTGAACCAGTGGCAGACCAACCTCCGTCCGCCCGACATCGAAGGCATCGAGAAGCTCGTGAAGCGCTTCGAGGAAACCCATCCGGGCATCCGCATCCAGATCGAAGCGACACCCTGGGCCACCCACAACCAGAAGGTGCTGGCCGCCCACACAGCCGGCAGCGGGCTCCCCGATGTCGGGCGCATCGGCGATCTCGGGCAAGCCGCCAACATCGGCTTCGTCAGGCCGCTGGATGCATTCATCGATGACGAGTGGAAGGAGCAGATCGTCGAGACTGCCTGGGCCGATGCGACGTTCCCGCTCGAGGGCCAGGCGGAGCCGCATATTTGGGGCGTGCCCAAGATGCTGGCGACCGAAGTCTGGTTCTACAACAAGACGATGTTCGAGGAGGCCGGGCTCGACCCCGATCAACCACCTCAGACGGTCGAGGAATTCACCGAGATGGCACGCCAGCTCACTCGCGACACCACGGGCGACGGCCGCGTCGACCAGTGGGGCGTGAGCCTGACCGCCGGGGCCGAGGGCGGCCCCTGGCGGCAATATCTGATGGCAGCGAAGAGCTTTGGCGGGCAGCTGGTCGAGGGCCGCTATGCCGACAGCGAGTCCGGCGATCCGATCACCTGGGACAGCCCCGAGACGGTGGCCGGTTTCGAGTGGCTGGTCGACCTCTACCGAGAGGGCTACTCGCCGCCGTCCACCATCTCCGACACCGTGCGCGACGTCGCCAACAACTTCCGCGCCGGCCGGGTCGCGATGGCCTTCATGGGCCCCTGGGAGATGGCCGCGACCCGCGAGGTGTTCGAGGAGAATGGCTGGGAGTGGGGGCTCTTCCGCTTTCCCGAGGGTCCTGGCGGCCGGGGCGAGTTCATGTATATCGGGGCTCTCGGGCTCTTCTCGCAGTCGAGCCATGTCGACGAGGCCATCGAGTATCTCCGCTTCTACACCTCGGCGGAGGGCCTCAGTCTCTACATGCAGACCAACGGCATGATCCCGGCCAATCGCGAGGCGCTCGCGGATCCGTATTACTCGGAGGATCCCTACTACCAGGTGTTTCTCGACACGATCGGCTCGGCCGATCTGCATTCGCCGAAATGGATGAGCCTGCGCGGCAGCTCGGCGCATTTTGACAGTGTCTGGACACCGCTCTACCAGCAGATGCTGGCCGGCGACGTGCCAATCGCCGATGCCGTGCGGCAGATGCACGCCTCGCTCGCCGATTATCTCGGCGAATAGGCGCCGACAATGGCCCGCGGGCAAACCACCGGCGCCCTCGCCTCGGCGCCCGCGGGCCGATCGGCTTCCAGACGCGGCTCCAGGCGCTTCGATCCCTTCCCCTATCTCCTGGTGCTGCCTGCCCTCACCGTCCTCGCCCTGGTCTTCCTTTATCCCCTGGGCCACAGCGTTTGGTTGAGCCTGCACGACTACAACATCACCCAGCCCTGGCGTGGCATGCGCTTTGTGGGCTTCGGCAATTTCGAGCGGCTGCTGGCCGATCCTTTCTTCTACCGCTCCTTCGGCCTGACCCTCTACTGGACCCTAGGCTCGGTGGGCGGCGAGGTGCTGCTCGGGCTCTGCGGTGCACTGCTGCTGAACCAGACCTTCGCCGGCCGCGCCATCGCCCGGGCGGTGATCCTGATCCCCTGGGCGGTGCCGACGGTGCTCGTCGCCATCGTCTTCTCGACCATCTTCCACGCCAACGGGATCCTGAACGAGCTTTTGCTCCGCGCCGGGCTGATCAGCGAGCAGATCCCGTTCCTCTCGAGCACCTCCTGGGCCATGCCGACCCTGATCATGGCGCATGTCTGGAAGTCGTTTCCGTTCATCTGCGTCGTCATCCTGGCGGGTCTGCAGTCGATCCCGAAGGAGCTCTACGAGGCCGCCGCGATCGACGGCGCCGGACCCTGGCAGCGGTTCCGCTACATCACCCTGCCGGGGCTGCGCGGCGTGATGGTCATCGCCGTCCTGCTCGCCACCATCTTCTCGCTCAAGGGCATCGATTTTCAATACATCATGACCTATGGCGGGCCGGCGAACAGCACCAAGGTCATCGCCTTCCACGCCTACCACACGGCGTTTGCCGAGTACGCCTTCGGCCGTGCCTCGGCGATCGCCGTCATCCTGACCATCGTCACCGCGCTGATCTGCTGGGCCTATCTCAAGGCGCGAGGCCCCGACCCATGAGGGCCTGGTCGGCGCTGGACCTCCTGCGCTGGGTCGGGGTGACGCTGTTCTGCGTCTATGTCCTGGCCCCGTTCGTCTGGATGGTCTCGATCTCGTTCAAGCCGGAGGCCGAGATCTTCGCCCGCGACCTCACCCTCTTCCCCCAGGCGCCGACCCTCGCCAACTATCGGATGATCTTCGATTTCATCCCCTATCACCGCTATTTCCTGAACAGCCTCCTTGTCGCGGTCGTCACCACGCTCACCAGCGTCGGCGTCTCGGCGCTCGCCGCCTACAGCTTCTCCCGCTTTCGCTATCGCGGCCGCGGGCTGATCGCCTTCCTCATCATCGCCACCCAGATGTTCCCGCTGGTGACGGGCATCATCCCGCTCTACCTCGTCTTCTCCAGGCTCGGCATCATCAACACCTACTGGGCGCTCCTGATCGCCTACGTCGCCTTCACCATCCCGTTCTGCACCTGGATGCTGAAGGGCTTCTTCGACACCATCCCCAAGGAGATCGAGGAGGCGGCGATCATCGACGGCTGCACGCGGCTCGAGGTGCTCTGGCGCATCATCCTGCCGCTCTCGGTACCGGCCCTGGTCGCCACCGGTGTGTTCTGCTTCATCCTGTCCTGGAACGAGTTCCTCTATGCGACCGTGCTCACGACCTCGGACAGCGTGCGCACCCTGCCCGCCGCCCTCGGCCTGATGATCGGCCAGGGCTACACCCAGTGGGGCGGGCTCAATGCTGCGGGCATCCTGACCACGTTGCCGGTCGTCGTCTTCTTTCTCTTCTTCCAGCGCTACCTGGTCGAGGGGCTGACGGCCGGAGCGATGAAGGGGTGAGCCGATGATCGACGCCTACGCGCATGTCGGCCTGCCGCGGTTCATGAGCCTCGACGCCTATCGCCAAGTCATGGACTGGCTGGGCATCCGAAAGGCGCTGCTCGCCTCGTTCGATTCCTGTCCCGACCTGGCCATGATCCACCGCGCCTTCTCGGGCCCGGACGGCACCGCCTTCCGCGGCCTCGGCCTGCCGCTCGGCGATGGGCGGGACACGATACGCCGTTGCGTCGAGGCCCAGCTCGATGCGGGCTTCGCCGGGCTCAGAGTGACGGCTGCAGACGTGGCGGCCCAGCCCTGGCTGCTCGACCAGCTGGGCGAGCGCGGTGGCCTTGTATTGGTCGTTGGCGATCTTGGGCCCGTGGCCGAACCGCTGCTAGGCTATCTTGAACGTCATTCGGACGGCCTTGTGCTCGGCGGGCATTTCTCGGCACCGGGCGAGCCGCTCGTGCTGGGCGAGGCGCCGCTACGGCCGCTTGTCGAGCATCCGCGCTTCGCCGTCGTCTGCTCGCGCCAGGGGCATTTCCCGGCCGACCTCGTCGAGCCCTGGATGCGCGCCCTCATCGAGCGCATCGGTTGGCGGCGGCTGCTCTGGGGCAGCGAGGTGCCGGTCATTTTTTGGCGCGACGAGCCGGTCAAGGCGACACCGCACTGGATCGAGCGCTTCGCACCCTCGGCCGCCGAGCGAGCCGATTTCCTCGCGGGCAATGCCGAACGGCTGATCTTTTCCCGGCCGGCCCCTGCACTGGCCTCGCTCGACCTGCCGTTCGATCCGCTGCAGCGGTTGAGTGCGAGGCCAGCGCCGATGTGGCCCTTCGGCGTCGCGGTCCCCACCGACATCGCCGGACGACTGGTCGCCGGCTGGCTCGCCTGGGGTGGCGAGGACCGAGGTCCCCTTGGCACCTATCTGGCCGAGGTCCTGGACGGCGCCCTGCCGGACCTGCCGGGATGAGCGCCTGGATCCGCCCGCTCGGCAATACCGGCCTCGCCGTCTCGCCGATCGGCTTCGGCGGGGCGCCCCTGGGCATCGAGGGCTATCTCACGGCGGTCCGACGGGACAGCGACGCCTTTCGCGAGCGGGCCGCGGCCGCGGTGGCAGCCGCCCTCGACGCCGGCATCACGCTTTTCGACACTGCACCGGGCTATGGCAACGGCCGCTCCGAACGGCTCCTCGGCGAGCTGCTCGAGCCGCATCGCGACTCAGTCGTGCTTGCGACCAAGGTCAAGATGCAGCCCGGCGACGGTCCCGGCGAATGGCAGCGCAGCCTCGAGGCCAGCCTCGACCGGCTGCGCACCGGGCGGGTCGATCTCCTGCAGCTCCACGGCCTCTCCTGGCCTGACGATCTCGCCGACTGGGTCCTCGAGGGCAAGGCACTCGACTGGCTCCGCCGGGTCAAGGCCGACGGGCTGGCAAAGGCAGTAGGCATTACCGCCGAGGCCTCATCGGGCGGGCTCGAGCGGCTGATCGACAGTGGCGGCTTCGATGTCCTGCAGATGGCCTATAGCGTCATCTACCAGGGTGCCTGCGACTACCAGCGCGCGCCCTTCGGCGTCATACCGCGTGCCCGGGCACGCGGTATGGGCATCCTGACGATGCGTACGGCGACCTCGGGCGTGTTGCAGCGGCTGCTGCGGGTCGAGTTTCCCGAGCTCGACCCAGCCCGGATCACGCGCCTCGCCATCCGCTTCGCCCTCTCGACGCCAGAGGTCGACAGCGCGCTCGTCGGCATGACCACGCCAGAGGAGGTCCGTGCCAATGCGGCGCTCGCCCGCGATCCCGGCAGCCGCCTCGACCTTCGCCACATCCACGACTTCTTCGAGGGGCGGCCAAGGCCATGAGCGAATGAAGGAAAGACGTCCGGCGCTTGCCCCGCCGACGGCGGCGCGGTGATTGATCATGGAGACGATACTTGAGCGAGCCTGATGCGTTGATGCCCGGAGAGCGGGACCTGCCAGCTTCGCGAGCGACGGAGGTCGTGCGGATCGACCTTTGGCTGTTCGCCTATCCGATGGTCGGCGTCGGTCCGGGTGGGATCGACCTGCCGGGCGGCCGGTCCGAGCGCTCGAGGCTCGCTGTCCGAATGGTGACCAGGGACGGGGCGGTGGGCGCCTATGTCGGCGGGCAGGCCAACGCGCTGGCCCAGGCGATCGCTTGCGCGCGGCTGGTGCTCGGCCGCGACTGCTTTGCGCGCGAGCACATCTACCAGGCGATCCGCCGGCAACTCCGGAAGGAGGACCGAATGGGGGCTGGGGTGATCGACATCGCGCTTTGGGACCTCGCCGGCAAGCGGCTCGGCCAGTCGGTCACCCACATGCTGGGCGGCACGGCCAGGCGGCTGCCGGTCTACGCCAGCACCTGGTTCGGCGGCGACGGCGGCGGGCTCGCCACACCCGAGGCGTTCGCCGAGTTCGCCGAGGAGTGCCATGCGCTCGGCTGCCGGGCGTTCAAGATGCACGGCTGGACCGACGGCCGGATCGAGCGCGACATGGCCGCCATCCGCCTGCTCGGCCGGCGGGTCGGCGATCGCATGGCGCTGATGCACGACGCCGCCTGCCACCTCACCACCTTCGCCGATGCACTGGCCGTCGGCCGGGCCTGCGACGAGGCCGGATTCTTCTGGTACGAGGACCCTTATGCCGATGGCGGCCTCGCCGCCCACGCCCACCGGCGGCTGCGGGAAATGATCAAGACCCCGATCCTCTTGGGCGAGCATGTCCGAGGGCTCGAATCGGTGGCGACCCTTATCCTCGCCGACGGCACCGACTTCGTCCGCGCCGACCCCGATTTCGACATCGGCATTACCGGCACCATGAAAATCGCGAGGCTGGCCGAGGCCCTGGGCCTCGATGTCGAGCTGCACGCCCCCGGGCCGGCGCACCGTCACTGCATGGCCGCAATCCGCAACACCAACTACTACGAGCTCTCGATGGTGGGCCCCTCGCGCGGCGATTTCAACGCGCCGGTCTATGCCTGCGGCTATTCCGATCGGCTCGACGATGTGGGCCCCGACGGCTGCTTTCCGGTGCCGGATGGGCCGGGCCTGGGCGTGGCCTATGACTGGGAGCGGATCGAGCGAAGTGCGAAGTCGCACGTGGTGGTCGAGTAGACGGGGATGGCGGGATCAATGAGCGAGCAAGAGGGCGAGGCGGTGGCGGGCGACCGCGGCTCGCCGATCGAGCGGATCGAGATCTACATCTTCACGCACGAGGTCGAGAACGTCGCCTTCGACGTCAACCCGAGCGGCATCGACATGCCTGGCGCCAGAACGACCCAGAGCCGGATCGCCACGATCGTTCACACCAAAGACGGGGCCCGGGGCGAGTTTGTCGGCGGCCGGGTGATCGCCCTGCCCCAAACGCTCTTCGGGGCCAAGTGGTCGATCGGCGAGAACTGCTTCGCCCGCGAGGCGATCTACCAGAAGCTCCGCCGGATGCTGCGCAAGGAGGACCGGATCGGCCTCTGCCCGATCGACAATGCGCTCTGGGACCTCGCCGGCAAGCGCGGCGGCGTCTCCGTGAGCCGGCTGCTCGGCGGCACGGCGAGGCGCCTGCCGACCTATGCCAGCAGCTGGTTCGGCGGCGACGGCGGCGGGCTCGCCACGCCCGAGGCCTTCGCCGACTTCGCGGAGGAATGCTTCGAGTCCGGCTATCGCGCCTTCAAGATGCACGGCTGGACCGACGGCCGGCCCGAGCGCGACGCGGCCGCCATCCGCCTCCTCGGCAAGCGCTTCGCCGGCCGGATGGCGCTGATGCACGACAGTGCGTGCCATCTCACCACCTTCGCCGATGCGCTCGCCTGCGGCCGGGCCTGCGACGAGGCCGGTTTCTTCTGGTATGAGGACCCCTACAGCGATGGTGGGCTCGCTGCCCACGCGCATCGCCGACTGCGCGAGCTGATCAAGACGCCTCTCCTGCTCGGCGAGCACGTGCGCTGTGTGGAATCCGTGGCGACGCTGATCCTCGCCGACGGCACCGATTTCGTCCGCGCCGATCCCAATCTCGACATGGGTATCACCGGCACCATGAAGATCGCCCACCTGGCCGAGGCCCTGGGCCTCGATGTCGAGCTGCACGGCTGTGGGCCGGCGCATCGCGCCACCATGTCGGCGATCCGCAATACCAACTATTACGAGCTCGGCCTCGTCGGGCCGTCGCGCGGCGGTCCGACCACCACCCACTATGCCTGCGGCTACAGCGATCGGCTCGAGGCGATCGGCGCCGACGGCTGCGTGCCGGTGCCCGAGGGACCCGGCCTTGGTGTCCAGTACGACTGGGACCTCATCAAGAAGAAGACGATCCGCCACGAGGTCGTCCAATAACCGACCCAACCCGAACACTGCAGGGAAGCTGACCGATGAAGCACATGAGAATGACGGTCCTGGCCGCAGCGCTGGCCTCGACCGTCCTCGTAACGGCGCCACTGGCCGCCGACGAGGTCTTGAACATCCGGCTGGGGGCCCGGGACATCGGCTCGATCGATCCGGCCCAGACCAAGACGGGCGACGACGAGACGGTGGTACTGCAGATCTTCAACTCCCTGGTCACCACGCCGCGCGGCACGCTCGACGTCAATCTCGACCAGCTTCAGCCGGCGCTCGCCGAGAGCTGGGAGATCTCGGACGACCTCACGACCTGGACCTTCCACCTCCGCCCGGGGGTCAAGTGGCATAAGGGCTATGGCGAGGTGACGGCCGAGGATGTCAAGTTCTCCTACGAGCGCCAGCTCGACCCGGCGACGGGCGGCGTACATGGCGCCGCCTTCAAAGACATCGAGAGCATCGAGGTCGTCGACGACCTGACCGTCCGCTTCCACCTCCACCAGCCGAACGCGTTCTTTCATGCCCAGGCGCTGACGCCGGGCTTCGGCCGGTTCATCGTGCCCAAGCGGGCGGTCGAGGAGCTGGGCGACCAGTTCAACTTCGCACCGGTGGGGAGCGGGCCCTTCGAGTTCGTCGAGTACCGGCCGCAGGAGATGGTGATCCTCCGCGCCTTCGACGACTACTTCCTGGGCCGGCCGCCCACCGACGAGCTAAGGCTCCGCTACATCCCCGACAACAACGCGGCGACCGTGGCCTTCATCGCCGACGAGCTCGACGTCACGGGCGGCGACCGCACGCCGCAATGGGTCGAACAGATGCAGCTCGCCAAGCCCGACGCCGAGATCATCACGCTGCAGCCGGGCAGCCTGCAGTTCCTCCATTTCAATCTCACGGTCGAGCCTTTGGACAACCTGCTGGTGCGCCAAGCAATCGCCTATGGCATTGATCGATCGGCATGGCCCGACGCCTACGGCATCCTGAGCGGTCCCCTGCCGGCGATCGTGCCGGACGTCTTCTATGGGGCACTCCGGCCCGAGGACATTCCGGAGGAATACCGTTACGCCTATGACCCAGATAAGGCCAAAGCGCTCTTGGCCGAGGCGGGCTACCCCGACGGCTTCCGCATCGACGCGATCAGCAGCGAGCGGCAGGACTACCTAACGGCGATGCTGATGACCCAGGACATGCTCAGGCAGATCGGCATCGAGATCGACCTCCAGGTGATCGACCATGCGACCTACCATGCCAACATCCGCGAAGACCGGGGCACCATCGTCATGCTCTCGACGGCGATTGCCCCGACCGCGCCAGCGGTGCTCAACGAGTTCCTGCATTCGGCAGCCGCCGTCGGCAAACCGTCGTCCCTGCGCAACTTCTCGCACTATGGCGAGGTCGTCGGCAGCATCGACGATCTGGTGGCCGAGGCCGTCCAGGAGACTGACCTCGGGCGTCAGCAAGAGCTCTTGAAGCAGGCGCAGCTCCAGGTGCTGGCCGATCTGCCGGTCCTGCCGCTGCAAACCGCACCGCTCGTCAGCATCAGGCAGGGCGACATCGATTTCGGCTACGAGCCGATCAGCGGCTTCGGCCAGCACGAGTATGCGACAGCGCGGCGCGTACGCGACTGAGTGCCGGGCCTGCCGGGTGGGCCGCTCTGGCGGCGTCACCCGGCGGTATCGGCTTCCCAGGCAGAGCTTCGACATGCTGAAATTCGTCCTCAAGCGAAGCTTCGACGCGCTCCTGACGGCGTTCATCGTCTTCAGCGTCGTCTTCTTCGCCATGCGCATCCTCCCGGGCGACCCAGTAGTTGCGATGCTCGGCGACCGCGCGGGTACGGAGACGATCGAGAACGTCCGCCGCTCGCTCGGTCTGCACGAGCCGATCCTCGTGCAGTATGGCCGCTTTCTCTGGGGGCTGCTCAATCTCGACCTCGGACGATCGCTGACCAACGGCGCCGACATCGCCTCCATTCTCGGCCGCAACCTCCCCTACACCGTGGCGCTGACCGTGGCGTCGACCATCGTCGGCGTCAGCTTCGGCATTCCTTTGGGCGTCTGGTCGGCGATGCGCGCCGGCACCTTGGTCGACCACGGCAACCGGATCCTGGCCCTGTTCGGCTCGGCCTTCCCCAACTTCTACGTCGGGCTCATCTTCCTTCTCTTCTTCGGCCTTCATCTGCGCTGGTTCCCGCTATTGGGCGGCGGCGAGCATCCCTTCGACCTCCGCTATCTCGCGATGCCGGCCATGGCGCTCGGCATGCTCAAGGGCTTCGGCATGATGCGGCTGACGCGGACCGCGGTGATCGACGTCGCCGGGCGGGATTACGTACGAACCGCTCGTGCCTTGGGCCTGTCCGGGCAGACCGTGGTCTGGCGGCACATCTTCCGCAACGCGCTTCTGCCGATCACCACCCACCTCTCACTCGGGATCATCGCGACGCTCGGCGGCACCATCGCGATCGAGCTCGTCTTCAACCGGCCGGGCATCGGCCAACTCCTGGTGGGGGCGATCACGTCGCGCGACTACACGCTGATCCAGGGCGGGCTCGTCGTGCTCTCGCTCATCGTCGTCACCGTCAACCTGTTGACCGATCTCCTCTATGCGGTGATCGATCCGCGCGTGCGGGTAGGCTGACATGGCCGACCGCGTCTTTCTGGGCTTCGCTATCCTCTTCCTGGCGACGCTCGCCGTCGTCTTCGTCCTCGGCGACTGGCTGCAGCCGCACGACCCGCTCCGACAGAACGTCCGCGCGGCGCAGTTGCCGCCGAGCGCCGCGCACTGGCTCGGCACCGACAATCTCGGCCGGGACGTGTTCTCGCGGCTGGTCGAAGGGGCCAGGCTGTCCTTGACCATCGGCGTGGTGGCGCCGCTGGTGGCCGGGGCCGTGGGCACCACGCTCGGCATCGCCGCCGCCTTCTTCGGCGGTTGGATCGAGCGGGTGGTGGCGCGGACCACCGACGTCATGATGTCGTTCGACCCGCTCCTGCTCGGCGTGCTCGTTGTCGCCATGCTGGGCCCCGGCATCCAGAACCTCTCGATCGCGATCGCGGCAGCGCTCGTCCCCTCCTATATCCGGCTCGCCCGGGCGACGGCGCTCTCGGTCCGCCAGGAAGGCTATGTCGACGCCTCGATCGCCATGGGCCGGCGCAGCCTCGGCACGATCTTCCTGCATGTCCTGCCGAACATCTCAGGGCCCTTGATCGTCATGACGACGATCTGGATCGGCACCGCCATCGGCCTCGAGGCGGCCTTGAGCTTCATCGGCCTCGGCGCCCAGCCGCCGACCCCGTCCTGGGGCAACATTGTGCGCGACGGCGCATCCAGCATCTTCAACTCGCCTTTGCCGGCCCTCTTCGCCGGGCTCGCGATCACGCTCACCGTCCTCTCCTTCAACATCATCGGCGACGCCTTGCGCGACCGCTTCGATCCGGACCTCCTGCGGCGATGAACGGACCGTTGCTCGAGGTTTCGGGACTGGAAGTGGCCTTCCGTGCTGGACAGGGCGAGCTCAAGGCTCTGCGCGGCATCGACCTCCAGGTCAGCGCCCGGGAGTGCCTGGGGCTGATCGGCGAATCCGGATCGGGCAAGAGCTTGACCGCGCTCGCCGTCATGGGTCTGCTGCCGTCCGGTGCCGTGCGCACTGCAGGCCAGGTCAGGTTCGACGGGGTCGACCTCACCCGGGAGCCTGAGGCCGCGCTCGAGCTGCTGCGCGGCCGGCGGATGGCCATGATCTTCCAGGAGCCGATGACGGCGCTCAACCCGGTGATGCGGGTGGGCGAGCAGATCGCGGCACCGGTTCGCAAGCATCTGGGCCTGTCGCGCAAAGCGGCGCGCGAGCGGGCGATAGAGCAGCTCGCCTTCGTCGGCATTCCCGATCCGGGACGACGGGTGGACGCCTTCCCGCACCAGCTCTCCGGCGGCATGCGCCAACGGGTGATGATCGCCATGGCGCTCGCCTGCGAGCCCCGCCTGCTCATCGCCGACGAGCCGACCACGGCGCTCGACGTTACCATCCAGGCGCAGATCCTAGACCTCCTGCGCAAACTGCAAGAGGAGCTGGACCTCGCCGTCATCATCATCACCCACGATTTCGGCGTCATCGCCGAGCTCGCCCATCGGGTCTGCGTGATGTATGGCGGGCGGGTCGTGGAGGAAGCGGCGGTGAACGACCTCTTCGACCGGCCGCTCCACCCCTATTCGCGCGGCCTCCTCGCCTCCACGCCCACCCTGGAGATGCCGCTCACGCGACGCATGCCGGCGATCGGCGGTGCTGTGCCGCACATGGCGGACACGCCCCTGGGCTGCGCCTTCCATCCGCGTTGCGGCGAGCGGGTCGATCCGTGCGACAAGAATATGCCCGAGCTCGAGGCGTTCGGGGCAGGCCAGCGGGCGGCCTGCTGGGCGAGAAGCCGGCGATCGTGAGCAGGACCGTCCTCGAGGTTGCAGGCATCGAGAAGGTGTTCACGGGCGGAATCCGTGCGGTGGACGACGCCTCCTTCGCCCTGGCGGAGGGCGAGATCCTGGCGTTGGTCGGCGAATCGGGCTGCGGCAAGTCGACCGTGGCCCGGCTGATCCTCGGCCTCGAGACGCCGACCGCAGGGCGGATCGCGTTCAACGGCAGAGAGCTCACTAGCCTCTCGAAGAGCGAGATGCGCGCGGTGCGGCGGGAGCTGCAGTTCGTCTTCCAGGACCCGTTCTCGTCGCTCGACCCGCGAATGAGGGCGGGCCCGATCGTGACCGAGCCCCTGGCGGTGCACGGGCTCGTCGCCTGGGGCCGCGAGCGGCGCGCGGCGGCGATTCGGCTGCTGGAAGCGGTGGGGCTGAGCGCCCGGCATGTCGACCAGTGGCCACGCCAGTTCTCTGGCGGACAGCGGCAGCGGCTCGGCATCATCCGCGCCTTCGCGCTCGGGCCGCGCCTGATTATCGCCGACGAGCCGGTCTCGGCGCTCGACGTCTCGGTGCGCTCGCAGGTGATCAACCTGCTACAGGATCTGCAGGAGGAAAAAGGCTCGGCTTTCCTCTTCATCTCGCATGACATGGCCACGGTGCGGCATATGGCAAACCGCATCGCGGTCATGTATCTGGGGCGCATCGTCGAGCTCGCGCCGAAGATCGACTTCTTCCGAGCACCCCACCATCCCTATAGCGAGGCGCTGCTCTCGGCAGTGCCGGCGGCCCACCCGCGCAAGCGCAGGCAGCGTGTGCTCCTGCCGGGCGACCCTCCGAGCCCGGCCGCGATCCCACCGGGCTGCCGCTTTCACCCGCGCTGTCCGATCGTCCAGGATCGCTGCCGGATCGAGATCCCAAAGCTTAATTCAGCGGCGGACGGCAGGTTAGTAGCCTGCCATTATGCCAAGCCGTGGCCACTCGGTACCCAAGGCACAGGTTACTAGGCCACCCGCCTCAGGCAGGTGATGAACGTCTCAGCCCCAGCGGAGCAGGCCCGAAAGCCCGCAGTCAAGGCGCTGTAGTAACGGAGGTCGGAGTCGATTCTGGCCTCGGCTTGAGCCTCGCCGGTGTGCTGGTGCTCTGACGGCCGGACGAGGCTGTCGCCTCCGGTCCGCGTCATAGTCCTGCTCCGGCGCTCCTCGCGATTCACCGCATCGTTCGGGCGGTCGCTCGGCACTGCTGCGGGTGACGTCGAACCCAAGCACGGTCAACCGCCGACCTTCACCTTTGGCAAAGGAGCACGTAGTACAATCCAACCTCGAGACGATCGGCAATGCCGGCTCGAGCGCGTGCAAGAACGGGCAGGCGTCCCCATTCCTATCCACCGTCCCGGCAGGCCACCATCCACGAGAAGAACGATGTCGGCAGCTCTGCTCGCGACCGCCCAGCCCGGGCTGATCGGCCGCCTCTTCCGGATCGACGACTGGCTGTCGATCGAGCTGCAGGTCGATAGCCTGGTGATCGACCGCTGCACCGGGCCCGAACTGGTCACCCTCGGCTGCCGACGCGTCGGCGCTGAGCTCCGTCAGCGCGGACGTGTCGTCGGCACCAAGAAGGCGCGCCGGCCGACGACGGCGCGCGAGCTCGACCCGAGGCGGCGCCGGCGCTGGATCCGGACAACCGACAGCGACCATCAAAGCCCGAGCTTCCCCTTGATTGCCAGGGACACCAGGGGCCCGACCGGGTCGGGATAGCCGACCCGGTCGGCGGCACCATCGCGGCGGGCTTCGTCGACGTGGCCTTGATCCTCGACGCCGGGCCGAGGTGCCTGGCCGCCTGCGGCCGGGGGACGACGCGCACCTCGCCGCCGAGGAGCATCGTGCGCGTCTGGCGAAGCAGGGCCTCGACGGCTCGGCGCGGCCATCCTTGCGACGGCCCGCAGGTCTGGAGCTTCCTGCAGACGCTCGAGGTGGAGGGCCTCTGCGCCATGGACGACGAGAGCTGCGAGGAGGTCTCAATGGGCCCACCCCGATCTGTCGCGGACATCCACGATCGGCGGCGATCGCCCTCCGCCTTGGGCGATCTCCGCCCCGTCGGGCTCGCGAACCGAAGCGCCCGCGCCCCCGGCTAAACCGCCGCCCGACGTGGTCCAAGCGAAGGGGCGCGCTCGACCGCAAGGAGCATCAACTGCCCGTCTTATTGGCCACCCACTGCTCCAAGATCCGGACGGCTTCATCGCCGAGAGCCTGCTGAGCTGGCATGCGCCTGGCGTCGATTTTAGCACCGGTTTCGGTACGCAGCGCTTCAACATCGATCGGACGGCGGGCGGCCCGACTCAACGTTGCGAACGCCGCACCGGACTGCTCGAGCGAGGCTGCATAGTAGAGTTTGCGAATACCGGCAATTGTCATTGCCGCCACACACAAGGCACAGGGTTCACAGGACGTGTATAGCTCGCAATCGCTCAGGTCGAGCGTGCGAAGCTTTTGGCAAGCGTCACGAATGGCCTCTGTCTCACCGTGGGAGGTCGGGTCGAAGCACAGCGCCGATCGGTTCAGCCCCTCGCCGACGATCTGCCCGTTCCGTACGATGACGGCGCCGAATTGACCCAGCCCCGAAGTTAGGGCCACTCATAGGTGGAATCTGCCTGTTTGGGAT
>CAYWSB010000118.1:0-16281 GCA_964460465.1 uncultured Geminicoccaceae bacterium
AGGCCGCGCCCATCGACAGCCGGGACCCGGCGGAGCGCCCGCAGCCCGAGCCGGAGCCCGAGCCCGGCAAGCGCCGCCGCACGCCTCGGCCAACGGATACCTCGCCGGCCTGACCGCCGGCACCGCCGGCACCGCCGCGCTCCCGCCGGACGCCGGCCCGCTGCTGGCGGTGGCGGTCACCCTGATCATGTCCTCGCTGCGCACGCCGCCCACCTCGTGCTCGACGACGGGGCGCGCGGGGATGCCCTCGACCATCTGCACGTCGCCCGGGCCGTCGAGGAACCAGGCGACGCCGATCCCCACGTCGTAGCCCCAGGCTCTGTGGTTGCGCTGGATGTTGAAGGCGTCGGGGCCGGTGATCGCGCCGGCGGTGGCGGCCATCGGGATGCCGGCGTCGAAGGCCGCCTCGATCACGTCGTTGAGGGCCGTCGAGGAGTCGGCGATCGAGGAGATCCTGCAGCCCTGCGACCGCGTGCCGGTGATCCGCGAGCAAGCGGTGTCGCGCGAGCCGGCAGCGACCAGGTCTCGCTCGACCGGGTGATCGCTGCGATGTTCGGCCAGGTGGCGGCGCCATGAGCGCGACCTTCGGCCAGCGCCCCGAGCTGCGCCTCGCGGCCGGGCTGTTCGTCCTCCTCCTCGTGGTCAATCTCGGGCTCAACCCGCTGCGCTTCGCGCCGGCCAAGCTCGGCATCACGCTCGGGCTCGCCGACCCGCTGATCCTCCCAGTCATCGCGTCGATGCCGCCGATCCTGGTCGGGCGCGGCGGCATCGACATCTCGGTCGGGCCTTTCATGGGCCTCGTCATCGTCATCGCGATGGGCCTGCGGCTGCCGCGCGACCGCTGAGCGATGCGCGCCACGCTGAAGCGGCTGCCCGGTGCCAGCCGCCTGCTGCACCCCGTCAGCCTGGTCTATCTCGTCGTCATCACCGTCTGGATCGTGGCCGGGATCATGAAGCCGGGCTTCGCCCGGATCGGTCATCTGTGCGACCTGCTCGAGCGCGCCGCGGTTATCGGCATCGCGCTCGTGATCACGGGCCTCGTCGGCGTCGTCAACGGCATCGGCGTCGCCGTGCTGCGGGTCCATCCGCTGACCATCACGCTCGCCATCGCCACCATCCTGCGGGGCTCGCTCCTGCTCCTGGTCGGCAGCGCCCTCGGCCGGTGGCTCTGAGCCGGCGGCACCAATGGCCGCGCCAGCCGGCTCGCCGACGTCGATGCGCCCATGACCCTGATCGCGGTCTACGGCTTCTCGGGCTTCTCGGCCGGCCTCGCCGGACTCCTGCTGCTCGGCAGGAACCGGCAGGGCTATGTCGGGCGCGGCGAGCCCTGCCTTTTGGGCAGCATCGCCGCGGTCGTGGTCGGCGGCACCTCGATCCTCGGCGGCCGCGGCGGCTATCCCGGCACCATCGCCGGGACCATCCTGGTGGCGACGCTGACCGCACTCATCACGGTGATCGACGCCTCGCCCGGCTACCGCGCCATCCTGTTCGGCGGCCTGATCCTGGTGATGCGGCTGATCGCCGGTCGCGACCGGGAGTCGCGCCGAGCCGCTCAGGCGGTGCCCGGGGCGCGCCACATCGGCGCGGTGACGCCCTGGTCGACGAGGGCTCGCTGGGCGGCGTAGGCGGCCTCCCAGCGTTCGCGCAGCTCGGCGTAGACGGCCCGGTTCCGCCCGCTCGGCTCGAGGGTGCGCTCGCTTCGGGCGAAGGCCTTGCCCGCCTCGGCCAGGCCGGGGAACAGGCCCGCGCCGACGGCCGCCGCCGCCGCACAGCCCAGCGCCGTGGCCTCCTTGACCGCCGGAATGGCGACCTCGCGGCCGAGGACATCGGCCAGGATCTGCGGCCACAGCCGGCCCTTGGCGGCACCGCCGGCGAACACCACGGGGCCGGCGCCGTCCACGCCGGCGAAGCTCTCGACGCGCTCGAGGTTCACCGCGCTGACGATCGCGGCGTTCTCCTGCAGCGCGCGAAACAGGCTCCCCTTGTTGGTGACGGCGGGGTCGAGGGTGAGGTTGAGGAACGATGGTGCGGCGTGGTACCAGCGGCCGAAGTCCATGGCGTCGGAGAAGATCGGCAGGATGAAGTGGCTGCCGGCGGGCACGGCCTCCGCCTGCGCCTCCAGGAGGTGGTAGGCGTCGCCGCCGGTGCGCGCGGCCTCGGCCTTCTCGGTCGTGCCGAAGACGTCGCGGAACCAGCGCATGACCAGGCCGACGAAGAAGCTGATGCACTCCGCCTGGGCGAGGCCGGTGACGCTGTGCGGGTTGACCCGCACCCGCATCGCCGGGTCGGTCCTGGCCTCGATGTTGACCACCTGCTGCCAGAAGGTGCCGCCAAGGATCGCGGTCTCGCCGCTGCCGGTGACGCCGAGCCCGACCGTGCCGAGCTGCACGTCGCCGCCGCCGGCCACGACCGGCGTGCCGGCGACGAGCCCGGTCTCGGCGGCGGCCGCCGCCGTCACCCGGCCGATGACCGTGCCGGGCTCGACCACGGGCGGCAGGAGGGCGCGGTCGAGGCCGGCCTCGGCCACCACGGCCTCGTCCCAGTCGCGGCTGGCGAGGCCGATGAGCCCGGAGGTGCCGCCGTTCGAGGGCTCGGCCACGATCTCGCCCGCGAGCCTGGCCGCCGCCCAGTCGTTGATCATCGAGACCCGCGCCACCTTTTCCCACAGTGCCGGGCGGTTGGCCTCGACCCACATCAGCCGGGGCAGCATGCCGAGTGCCAGGGTCTGGCCGGTGGCGGCATAGAAGCGCCGCTCGAGGTCGGGGCGGCGGGCCTTGAGCGCCTCGACCTCTGCGCCGGCCCGGCTGTCGACATTGGCGCAGGCCCAGAGCTCGGTGCCGGCCTTGGCGTAGAGGACGATCCCCTCGCGCATGCTGCAGGTCGAGACGGCCAGCACCTGGCGGGCGGCGATGCCGGCGTCGGCCAGGGCGGCCCGGACGCAGCGGCCGATCAGCGGCCAGTTGGCCGCACAGTCGAAGGTCATCGAGCCCGGGGCGTCGGGCTCGGCCAAGTGGGTCCACTCCTCCTGGCCGACGCCCCGCTGGTTGCCCCGGTCGTCGAAGACCACGGCCCGGCCGCTGCCGGTGCCGGCATCGATCGCCAAGAGATAGCCCGTCATCGGCTCAGTCCCCCTGAAGTACCGCCTCGGCCGTGGGCTCGTCGGTGACCAGCACGTCGATCCAGCCGCCGGCGAGCGCCCCCCTGATCGGGGCCACCTTGTTGGCGCCGGCGGCGGCCCCGATCACCGTCGGCAGCCGCTTGAGGTTCTCGGGCGGCAGCGAGACCATCTGCCGGTGCAGCTCGAGGTCGAGGATCCGCCCGTCCTGGTCGTAGAAGTAGCCGAGCACGTCGCCGACCGCGCCCTGGCGGACGTAGCGGTCGAGCTCGGCCGCGGTGCAGTAGCCCTTCTCGACCAGCGTCGCCTGCCGGTCCACCGCACCGATGCCGATCAGCGCCAGCTTCGCCGTCTCGGCCATGGCGATCACCTCGCGCACCTGCGGCTCGTCGCGCAGGCCGGCGACGACGGCGGGCAGGGTCAGGCGCAGGGGGGTGGGGATCAGGTAGATGCTGCCGCGCTCGCGCCGGAAGCCGATGCCGTCGAGATAGTTGTGCACCCCGCCGGTGAGCCCGACGATCGACACGTCGCGGGCGGTGATCACCGGGATCAGCCGCTGCAGCGTGGTCGTCACCGCCGCCCCGAAGCCGATCGCGAGCAGGTCGTCGGCGGCGAGCTTGCGTGCCAGGAGCTGGCTCGCCGCCTGGGCGATCCGCTCGCGCGGCGAGCCGCCGTCGAGGGCGGGGACGACGCGGGCGTCGGCCAGGCCGAAGCGCTCGCAGAGGGCCTGCTGCAGGCGGAACGAGCCCTCGTAGGGCGAGTTGATGGTGAGCTGGATGAGCCCCGACTGGCGCCCCTTCTCCAGCATCCGCGAGACCTTGATGCGCGAGAGACCGAAGCGGTCGGCGATCTCGCCCTGGGTCAGGCCGTCGATGTAGTAGTACCAGGCGACCTTGGCGAGGAGCTGCTCCTCCTCCGCCCGGCCGATGGTCTCGAGCTGCCCCTGGTCGTCGAGCAAGCGTCACTCCATCCTTCGACATGTGCCGTGCATCTGATCGCACCTGATGCAGGCCGCACTTTGGTTCGCCGAGGCCGCCGCGTCAACAAGCCGATCGGCTGTCGTCGCCTGCTCGCTTTTGCAGTCAGAAAGCGGATTGACAAGCCGTGGCGCTGCGCGAATGATCTGATCAAGCACGCAGGCAGAGATCAAATGATCAGATTGCCGATCGCCGCGAGCGACCGGTGGCAGGAGGCGACGTCTTGGCGGTGATGCACGACCAGCGGCTGGCCGAGGGCAGCCGGGCGCCTGCCGCGGGGCTGCGCGACAGGCTGCCGCCGCTGCTCGGCCCGACCCGCGTGCCGCTCATCGCGCCCATCTCGATGCTGGTGCTGATCACTGCCGTCATGGCGGTCTGGCAGCCCAACTTCTTCGCCACCGGCAACATCCGCGCCATCGCCCTCGATGCCTCGATCATCATGCTGCTCGGGGTCGGCATGACCGTGGTCATCACCGCCCGCGGCATCGATCTTTCGATCGGGGCGATGATGATCCTCTCGTCGGTGGTGTTCGCCGCCGCGGTGAAGGATTTCGGCGCCCCCTTGTGGCTCGCCTTCACACTGTGCCTGGCCACGGGCGCGCTCTGCGGCCTCACCAACGGCGTCCTGATCACGACGCTCAGGATGCCGGACTTCATCGTCACGCTCTCCACCGAGCTGGTCTTTCGCGGCCTGGCCCTGGTCTATGCCGGCGGGGCGGTGTTCTTCGGCTTTCCCGACTTCGTGAAGTGGATCGGCCGCGGCCGCATCCTCGAGGTGCCGATCCCGGTGATCGTCGCCATCCTCGCCGTGATCGTCGCGCATGCCTTCTTCGCCTGGCACCGCATCGGCATGCGCCTCCATGCCGTGGGCGGCAACCCGGTCGGGGCGCAGCGGCTCGGCGTCAACGTGGTCAAGTACCGGATCGCCGCCTACGTGCTTATGGGCGTGATCGCGGCGCTCGGCGGCATCCTGCTGATGGGCCGACTGGATGCGGTGGTGGCCTCGGGCGCCGTCACCATCCTCTTGAACACCATCGCCGCGGTCATCGTCGGCGGCACCTATCTCTTCGGCGGCCGGGGCTCGATCATCGGCACCTTCCTCGGCGCCTGGCTGCTCGCCACCATCACCAACGCCGTCGTGCTGCTCGGCTTCGAGGCGTTCTGGCAGCACGTGGCGGCCGGCGTCGTCATCCTCTTGACCATCGGGCTCTACTCCCGCCGCACCACCAAGGCGGAAGGCTGAGGCTCGCCATGACCGACAACGATCAGTCCGAAAGGGGGCTAGAGATGCGGACCACCTACCCGTCGCGTTTGGCGTCGCTCTTCGCCGGCACGGCGCTCCTCGCGCTCGCCGGCGGGGCCACTGCCGCCGACATCCCGGCCGAGGCCGTCGAGCGCGGCTTCTTCCTCCTGCCCGAGTGGCACAGCGTCGAGCCGAGCGACAAGGCGCTGATGGACGAGCTGCTGGCCGTGGTCCAGGCGCCGGCGGTGCCGACGACGCACAGCTTCGAACGGCCCCTTAAGGTCGCCGTGATGTTCCCGAGCCTCGAGACCTCGGACGCCTGGGCGAGGCTCAACATCGCCATGCGCTCCAGGCTCGACGAGCTCCAGGTGCCCTACGCGGCGACCGAGTTCATGATCCAGTCGGGCGAGCACGACCGCCAGCACGCCCAGATCGAGCAGGCGCTCGCCCAGGACTTCGACTACGTCGTCATCGGCCCCTCCGAGTACCAGGTGCAGAAGGCCAATCTCGAGCGCCTGGCCGGGGAGACCAACGTCATGGTCATGAACGTGGTCAATCCGTTCACCGACCTCCTCGGCACCGACCGCATGCCGCTCACCCATGTGGGCTTCGACCATACCGTGGGGGCCGAGGCGCTCTGCAACTGGCTGATCGCGGAGACCGGCGGGGAGGGGACGGTGGCGCTGGTCCGCTACATCCCGGGGTTGATCGACAGCCAGCGCTCGGACCATTTCGCCGAATGCGTCGAGGCGGGCTCGAACATCCAGATCATCGACGAGTACGATGCCAACGGCGACCGCGAGCTGGCCTTCACCGGCGCCAACGCGCTGCTCAGCAAGCACCCGAACGTGACCATGCTGCACGCCGCCAGCACCGCCGTGGCGCTGGGGGCGCTCGCCGCCGCGACCGAGCGGGGCGTGCTCGACGATGTCATCATCAACGGCTGGGGCGGTGGCGGCGACGAGCTGGCCTCGATCCAGGACGGCGGGCTCAAGGTCACGGCCTTCCGCGTCAACGACGACTGGGGCGTGGCCGTGGCGGAGGCGATCCGGGCGCATGCCGAGGGGCAGGAGATCCCGCGGGTGATCGCCGCCACGATCAAGACCATCGACTACCGGATGACGCCCGAGGAGATCGCGGCCGAGACCGAGTACGCCTTCCGCTATTCGGGCCAGCTCGACCGCTGAAGAGAGGCATCGCCGGGCGGGTGGATCGCGCCGCCCGGCGGGCCGCCGCGCGTCGCCGACAGGGGTGAAGGGCTCACATGGCAGTCGTGCTCGAAGGCATCAGCAAGGCCTATGGCCACGTCCAGGCGATCGAGGGGGTCGACTTCTCGGTCGAGCACGGCGAGGTGGTGGGCCTTCTGGGCGACAATGGCGCCGGCAAGTCGACGCTGATGAAGATCCTGGCGGGCTCGGTCCGTCCGGACGCCGGGCGGATCACGGTCGACGGCACCGCGCAGAGCTTCGGCAGCCCGGTCGAGGCCAGGGAAGCCGGGATCGAGATGCTGTTTCAGGACCTCGCGCTGTTCGACGACATGCCGGTGGTCATGAACGTCTTCATGGGCCGCGAGGTCACCAACCGGCTGGGCTTTCTCCGCTACGGCGAGATGCGGCGGCGGGCGAGGCAGATCGTCGGCGGTTTCTCGATCCGGCCGTTCTCGGTCGACAGCCCGGTGGGCGAGCTGTCCGGCGGCCAGCGCCAGGTCTCGGCCATCGCCCGGACCATCGGCTTCGGCAGCCGCTACGTCATCCTGGATGAGCCCACCTCGGCCCTCTCGCCGACCGCGCGGGAGGAGGTGCTGGCGATCGTCCGGAACCTCGCCGAAGCCGGCATCGGCGTCGTCATGGTCAGCCACGACCTCGCCCACGTGCGGCGGGTCTGCGACCGGGTCGCGATCTTGCACCTGGGGAAGCTCGCCGGGGTGCGGGAGATCGCCACGACCAGCCACGAGGAGATCGTCTCGCTCATCGTCCAGGGCCACGCCTGAACACAGCGAAGGGAAGGGGAGAACCATGCGCCGCGGCGGCATCCTGAACGTCAAGCTCGCCACCGCCGTCGCCCAGATGGGCCACGACGACATCATGCTGGTGACCGATGCCGGCTTCAACCACAGCTACGACGACCGGGTGATCGACCTCGCGCTGGTACCGGGCATCCCCGACCTCTTCACCGTCCTCAAGGCGATCCGCCGGGAGATGTGGGTCGAGGCGTTCGCGCTGATCGAGGACACCGCCACCTACAACCCCGTGGTCAGCGAGGGCGTGGCGGCGATCTTTCCGGACGCCAAGGCCGGCACCCGGCCCAACGAATGGTTCCACGGCGACTGCTACCGGCAGGCGAAGTGGATCGTGCGCACCGGCGCCTGGCTGCCCTGGGGCAACGTCGCCCTCGTCTCCGGCATTCCCGTGGCCGAGTGGTTCGCCAACACGGGCGGTACGATCCCCGAGAGCTGGCAGGAGCGCCACCGCCTCAATGTCGAGCTCGGCAAGGTCGGCATCGATTGATCGAGGAAGGAAACGCCATGTTCGTCCAGCTCGTCCATATCCGCATCAAGCCCGACCGCATCGCCGAGTTCCTCGAGGTGTTCCGCCGGAACTACGACGGCACCCGCCGGGAGCCGGGCAATATCCGCTTCGACGTGCTCCAGGAGCCCGAGGAGCCGACCCACTTCGCCATCTACGAGGTCTTCGAGGACGCGGCCGCGGTCGAGGCGCACCGGGCGACCGCGCACTACCGCGAGGTGGCGGCCCGCCTCGAGGAGCTCATGGAGGGGCCGCGCTCGAAGGAGTACTACACCCTCCTGCTGCCCGGCCGGGACGAGCTCGGCCGGTGAGCCCGGCCGCCCTCGACCTGCCGGCGCTGAGCCTCGGCATCTTCGCGGCCGACCCAGGAGCCCTCGGCGCGGCCGCGGAGGCGGCCGGCGGCTGGGGTGCGGCGCTGCTCCATTTCGACGTCATGGATGGGGTGTTCGTGCCGCAGCTCACCGCCGGTGCGGCCTTCGTCCGGGCGCTCAAGGGGGACCGGCTGGCCGACGTCCATCTGATGGTCGAGGCGCCGCTGCACCACGTGCCGGCGTTCCTGGCGGCCGGCGCCGACATCCTGAGCGTCCAGGTCGAGGCGCCCGACGTCGCCCGGGCGCTGGCCCTGGTGCGTGCCGCCGAGCGGCCGGTGCGGGCCGGGGTGGCGATCATGCCGGGGACCCCGCTCGACGCGCTGGCACCGCATCTGGCCCTGGGCGTCGACCTCGTGCTGGTCCTGGGACTCGACCCGCGCGACCGCGCTCCGGCCGATCTCGATGCCGCCGCCCGGCGCGCCCGGCGGGTCCGGCAGATGCCGGCGGCGCGGCCGCCGCTGGTCGCGATCGACGGCGGCATCAAGGACGCGACCATGGCGGCGGCCATGGCCGGCCGGCCCGACATCGTCGTCACCGGCAGCGCGGTGTTCGCCGCTCCGGACCCCGAAGCCGCCTACCGCTCCCTCGCCCAAAAGCTCAAAGGCTGATCTCATGTCCGAAGCCTTCTCGCATCTCGCCGCTCTCGGCCTCGCCTCGCGCCTCGGTCGCCTCTTCAACCCCAACAGCGGCAACTGCCTCGTCGTCGCCATGGACCACGGCGTCTTCATGGGCCCGCTCGCGGGCATCGAGCGCCTGGACGCGGTGGCGGAGGTGCTGGCCGCGAACGGCGCCGATGCGCTGCAGGTGGGTCCGCGGGCGGCCCAGTGGATCGGCCGCAGCCTGACGACGAAGCCGGCGACGTCCCTGGTCCTGCGGATCGACAGCACCAACGCCTACCGGAAGCCCAAGCCGCAACGCTACGGCGGCACGATGATCTGCTCGATCCCCGATGCCGTCGCCTCGGGTGCCGATGCGGTGGTCGTCTTCCTCCTGGACGACCCGGCCGATCCGGGTGCGGAGCACGCGATGATCGAGCGTATCGCCCATGCCCTGCACGAGGCCCGGGCGCTGGGCATGCCGGTGATGATCGAGCCGCTGGTGATGGGCGGCAGCGGCGAGACGCTGACCGAGGCCGGGGAGATCGACCGGGTCACCCGCATCGCCTACGAGCTGGGTGCCGACCTCCTGAAGATCGACTACCCGGGTGCCGACGCCATCGGGGCCATCTGCCGCAATGTCGAGGCCCCGGTGCTGATCCGGGGCGGACCCAAGGTCGAGGACATCCGGGCGTTCCTCCGCGGCGTCGAGCAGGCGATGCGCGACGGGGCCAGGGGCGTCGTCTTCGGCCGCAATGTCTGGCAGGCGCCGGACGTGGCGGCGGCCACCCGCGACCTTGCCCGTGCCGTGCATGGCACTTGACCCGCCGGGCGATCGTTACGAAGACTGGCAGCAATCGACAGCCCGCAACAGACGGGCAATCCCATCGGGTAAGGCTAGAGTATTCCTATGACAAACGTCGAACGCCGGCTGCCGCCGCATCTGCTCCGCGCCTCGCTCGGCGGCAACTTTCTGCTGCTGCCCTTGATTCTCATCTGCGTGGCGCTGTTTTTCCTGGCCCCCAATTTCGCCACCGGGCAAAACGTCGAGAACATCCTGCGCCTCGCCGCGATCTACATCATCATCGGCGTCGGCCAGACCTTCGTGATGACCTCGGCCAATATCGACCTTTCGGTGGGCTCGATGGCGGCGCTGATCATGGCGCTGGTCGGCACGGTGGTGCTCGGCGGCTACGGCGTGACCGCGGGCATCGCCCTCTCGCTCGTGCTCGGTGCCGCCATGGGCGCCCTGAACGGGGTGATCGTCACCAAGCTCAAGATCCCGGCCCTGCTCGCCACGCTCGGCGTCCTGGTCACCTATCGGGGTGCCGTGCAGGAATACATGTACGGCTCCTACCATGTCCGCTTCCCCGACTCCCTGCGCTTCCTCGGCCAGGGGAGCTGGCTCGGCGTGCCGATGCCGGTCTGGATCGCGCTGGTGGTCGCCATCCTGGGCTTTCTCGTCCTCCGCCACACCCGCTTCGGCCGCCACGTCATCGCGGTGGGCTCGAACGAGCAGGCGGCGGCGCGCGCCGGCATCAATGTCGACCGGGTGAAGATCGGCGTCTTCGCGCTCCAGGGCTTCCTCGTCGGCGTCGCCGCGATCCTGTTCATGGGCCGGCTGAACTCGGCCCATCCGAGCTTCGGCATCGGCATGGAGCTGCACATCATCGCCGGGGTCGTGCTCGGCGGCACGCTGCTGTTCGGCGGCTACGGGACCATCATCGGCACGGCGCTCGGCATGATCCTCATCGGCGTGCTGGAGAACGGCCTCCTGCTCGCCGGGGCCGGCTTCTTCTGGCAGCAGATCTTCCTCGGCATCCTCATCATCGCGTCCGTGGGCACCCAGCTCTACTTCCACCGCCGCCGCGCGCGCAGTTGACCCGACCGAACCAACCAAGAACCCATCAGGGAGAAGAGACCATGACCACCACCCGCCGCTCGCTCCTCGCCGCCTCGGCCCTGGCGATCGGGCTCGCCATCGGCGCACCGGCCCAGGCGGAGGAGAAGCACGTCGCCTTCGTCTCCTTCACCCAGGACATCACCGACATGTACGGCCAGATCCTGCGCGGCATGCAGCGTCGGCTCGCGGCCGAGGGCTTCGACTACCGGATCACCACCGCAGCGCCGCAGGGGGCGGACGATTTCGCCGGCATGGACCGCATCCTCGCCGACATCGCCACCATCCGCCCTGACTACGCCGTCGTCGGCGGGGCGTCCTTCGAGCTGATCATGGACCGGGTGAAGGAGATCCAGGACGCCGGCAGCACCGTCATCGTCATCGACGTGCTGCCCGCTTCGCTCGACTACGAGCCGGTCGTCGATCCGCTCACCTGGGTCGCGGTCGACCATCACCGGATGGGGATCGTCGGCGGCACCTGGATCGCCGAGCGCTTCTGCGAGGAGGGCACGAGCCCGATCAGGATCGCCCTCTTCAACGGCACGGCCGCCTCCGAGATCTCGCAGCTCCGCATGGGCGGGGCCATGGAGGCGATCCGCGAGGTGACCGCCGCCTGCGGCGCCGAGGTCGAGGTGGCGAACGAGGTCTTCGCCGACTTCAACCGCGAGCGCTCCTACAACCTCGTCCAGACCGTCATCACCGCCCATCCCGACCTCGACCTGATCATCGGCGCCAACAGCAACACCGCACTCGGCGTCATGGACGGCCTCGCGGCCTCGGGCCAGCTCGAGGGCGGCCCCAAGATCCTCGGCATGGGCGGGCAGCTCGACGAGATGGCCGCGATCTGCCGCGGCGACATCGCCGCCGCCGGCTTCCGCGACGCCCAGCGCATGGGCTTCGTCACCGCCGATTCGATCATGGCGCATGCGGCCGGCCGGGCCGACGAGGTCGAGAAGGTGACGATCGCCGAGCTGCCGATCCTCTATGACTGCGACACGGTGTTCGAGAACGTGCCGTTCGCCATGCTCGACAACGACGGCTTCAGGAACCTGATCGACCAGGCCACCTGGGAAGCCTATCGCGCCACGCAGCAGTAGCGCCGGTCATCACCATGGGCGGCCGATCAGGCCGCCCGCCCTCGTCGTCTCGTCGTCCAGGCGGAAGTTCCATGAGCGCATCTGCGAAGCAGCCCGTCCTCGAGCTCCTCGACATCGGCAAGAACTACGGTGCCGTGGTGGCCGCGGCCGACGTCTCGTTCAGCATCCACGACGGCGAGGTGGTGGCCCTGGTCGGCGACAACGGGGCGGGCAAGTCGACGCTCGTCGGCATCATGTCGGGGGTGATCCAGCCCTCGGCCGGGACGATGCGGATCGACGGAAGCGAGGTCGCGTTCCAGAGCCCGCGCGACGCCCGCGATGCCGGGATCGAGACGGTCTACCAGGACCTGGCGCTGGTCGACGAGCTGGACGTCGCCGGCAACATGTTCCTCGGCCGGGAGGCCACCTTCGGCGGCGGCCTCGGCAGGTTCCTGGGCGCCCTCGATCTTGGCGGCATGCGCAAGCGGACGGCCGAGGCGCTCAGGAAGGCCGAGCTCCGGGTACCGGACATCGACCGGCCGGTGCGCTCGATGTCGGGCGGCCAGCGCCAGGCGACGGCGATCGTGCGCACGGTCTTCTGGGGCAAGCGGTTGTTGATCCTCGACGAGCCGACCGCGGCGCTCGGCGTCGACGAATCCGAGCATGCGCTCCGGACGATCGACAATCTGCGGCGCCAGGGCATCCCGATGCTGGTGGTCAGCCACAACCTGCAGCACGTGTTTCGCATGTCCGACCGGATCGTGGTGCTGCGCCACGGGCGGGTGCAGGCCGACCTCGTCACCGCCGAAACCTCGCCCGAGGACGTGGTCGGGCACATCACCGGGGCCAAGGTCACCGAGCTCGAGCGCCGCGCGGCGCGGGTCGAGGCCGGTGTCTGAGTGGCCCGGCAGCACCGCCGCCGGCGCCGGCCGCCGCATCCGCGGACGATTTGTGCCGGTCGAGGGTTTACAGGGGATGAATAGCTTCGCATAACTACGCCTAGCATCAATGAAGAAAAGAGCAGGGAGAGGCATGGCTGTCGCAGCATCCGCGCCGGTCGGACCATTGTCGCGACGTCGCGAGATCCCCTGGATCGAGCGGTACGTCAATATCCTTGGCCCGCTGGTGATGATCGTCGGGCTCTGCATCATCATGGCGTTTGCCGACCCGCGATTCTTCCGGGTCCAGAATCTGATGATCATCCTGCAGGATGCGTCGATCTACATGGTCCTGGCGATGGGCATGACGCTGGTGATCACCGGCCGTGGCATCGATCTCTCGATCGGCTCGATCGCCGCCCTCTCGGCGGTGATCATGGCGATGTTGATCAAGGACGCCGGGGCGAACGTCTACGTCGCCATGCTGGTGGCGATCGTCGTCGGCCTGACCTGCGGCTTCATGAACGGCGTCGTCATCACCAAGCTGCGCGTTCCCGACCTCATCGCCACGCTGTCCATGGACCTCGTCTTTCGCGGCATCGCGCTGGTGCTCGCGGCCGGCGTCGTCCTCGCCCGCTTCCCCGACCCGCTCGTCTGGCTCGGCCGCGGCCGCGTCTTCGAGGTGGTGCCGGTGGCGGCGATCGTCGGCCTCATCGTGCTGCTCGTTGGCTTCTTCGTCTACCGCTACACGCCGCTCGGCCGCTACGCCGTGGCGATCGGCGGCAACACCGAGGCCGCGCTGCTCACCGGCATCGACGTCACCCGCCACAAGATCTTCCAGTACATGCTCCTGGGCGGTCTCGCCGGGCTCGCCGGGGTGATGCTCACCGGCCGGCTCAACGCCATCCAGGCCACCGCCGGCATGGGGCTGACGCTGCACACCATCGCCGCCGTCGTCGTCGGCGGCACCTCGCTGTTCGGCGGCCGCGGCTCGATGGCCGGTGCGCTGGTCGGCGTGCTCTTGCTCTCGATGGTGGTCAACGCGCTGGTGCTCCTGCGCCTCGACTTCTTCTGGCAGCAGGTGGCGGCCGGCCTGATCATCATCACCTCGGTGGCGTTCTACAGCTACATTCAGGAAAAGCCGGGCAGCATCTCGCGCGGCTGGCAGGGCCTCGTCGGCGGGCGTGGCACGCGCTGACCCGGGCGGGCGTGGCGTCCGGATCAGGGAGCCGCGGTCATCCGGCGGGCACGAAAACCAAGCAAGGGAGGCAAAGATGCGGAATCGGACGGGATCGACCAGGCGATTGCTGGGCGGTGGTGCGTTGCTGGGCGCGAGCCTGCTCGTCGCCGGCCAGGTGCTGGCGCAGACCTACCCGCTCAATCCGGACCCCGACGTCGGCGAGCGGGATTTCTGGTGGTACCACGAGGTCGTCGATCTCGACGTCCTCGAGCGGATGCAGGCGGCCGTAGGCGCTCCCGGCGAGCCGCTCGCGGTCGAGCTCGATGCCCCGATCCGCATCGCCGTGGTGTATCCGAGCCAGGACGTCTCGGATGCCTGGCTGCGCGCCTATCTCGCGATGTCGGCGAGGCTGAAGGAGATGAACGTGCCGTTCGAGGACGTGCAGTTCGCGAGCGGCATGGACGGCCACGAGCTGCAGGTCACCTATGTCGACCAGATCCTGCTCGATGCGGACGACTTCGACTACGTGGTCTTCGGCCCGACCGAGCTGTCGCTGCAGGCGGACAACATCAAGCGGGTGATCGACCACCCGGACCTCAAGGTCATCATCCTGAACTACGACCAGGTCCCGCAGGCATGGGGCGACGAGCAGCCGCTCGCCTTCACCGGCTTCTCGCATCTCGCCGGCGCCCTGATCATGTGCGACTACGTGCTCGAGAACGTCGGCACCTCCGGCATCTACGCGATGATCCGTGGCACGCCGGGCTCGGTCGACAACCAGCGCTCGGGCGGTTTCCGCGACTGCGTCGCCGAGCGTTCCGACTGGGAGCTCGCCTACGAGCACTACGGCAATTTCCTGCGCGAGGGCGGCTACGACGGCACCAACCAGATCATCACAGCCTATCCCGAGGTGACGATGATCCACAACGCCAACACCGCCATGGGCATGGGCTCGCTCTCGGCCGCCGAGGCGCTGGGCGTGCTTGACGACATCTTCATCACCGCCTGGGGCGGCACCGGCGACGAGCTCGAGGCGCTGCGCGACGGCCTGCTCGATGCCACCCCGATGCGCATGGGCGACGATTTCGGCGTCTCCATCGCTGAGATCATCAAGGCCGACCTGGAGGGCCGCCAGGACGACATCCCGCTCGTCTTCCTCGGTCGCATCACCATCGCCCACAAGGGCCTGGCGCGCGACGAGATCGATGCGCTCGAGCAGGAGGCGTTCCGCTACACCGGGATCGGCACCCTCGAGCGCTAGCCGTGCTGGGCCGCCCGGCCTGTCCCGGGCGGCCCCTCCGGCGTCGCGCCCAACGCAGAAACCTGGATCGTTCGACATGACGACACTCTACCGGACCGCGCTCGACGAGCTCGGCCAGGTGACGGACCGGATCGACGACAGCGCGGTCGATGCGGCTTGCGCGCTGATCGCCGAGGCGCGGCGGATCATGGTCTTCGGTGGCGGGCGCGAGGGCCTGCAGATCCGCGGCTTCGCCATGCGGCTCTTCCATCTCGGCCGCCCCGTCTCGGTGGTCGGCGACATGACGGCACCGCCGCTCGGCCCGGGCGACCTGTTCGTCGTCACGGTTGGCCCTGGCTACATCTCCACCGCGCTGGCGCTGATGGAGGTGGCCAAGACGGCCGGTGCCACCATCCTGTTCGTCACCGCCCAGCCGCAGGGGCGCTGCGCCGCGATCGCCGACGTCGTGCTCTTGCTGCCGGCGCAGACCATGGCCGACGACCAGGGGCCGAGCGTGCGCTCGGTGCTGCCGATGGGCTCCGTCTACGAGGGCGCCCTGTTCGTGCTGTTCGAGGTCATGATCCTGAAGCTGCGCGATCGGCTCGGCGTGACACCCGACGCCATGCGCGCCAACCACACCAACATGGAGTAGCGCCGCATCGGCGCGCCGGGGAGCAAGGCAGACGATGGCGGAGCGGACGGTTCTCGACAGCTTCAAGCTCGACGGCAGGAACGCCGTCGTGACCGGCGGCTCTCGCGGCATCGGCCGGGCCCTGGCCAGGGCGCTCGGCGAGGCCGGGGCGAACGTCGCCGTGATCTACGAGAAGGCCGAGGACCGGGCGCTCGAAGTCGTCGCCGAGCTGCACGCCATAGGCCGGGTCGGCTCCTACGCGCAGCAGGCCGACGTCGGCGATCCGGCGGCGGTCGAGCGCCTCGCGGCGGAGGCCGAGCGCCGCTTCGGGCGCGTCGACATCCTGGTCAACAACGCCGGCATAGCCCACAACGCGCCGGCCGAAGATCTGACGCTGGCCGAATGGGAGCGCATGCTGCGCGTCAACCTCACCTCGGTCTTCCTCTGCTCGCAGGCCGTCGGCCGGCTCATGATTCGTCAGAAGGCCGGGGTGATCGTCAATATCGGCTCGCTCTCGGCGATGATCGTCAACTACCCGCAGAAGCAGGC
>CAYWSB010000119.1:0-16141 GCA_964460465.1 uncultured Geminicoccaceae bacterium
GCTGCGGCAGGCCACCTACCCACAGCTCCTACACCACCACCCGGGACACGACCCCAAGTCGGCCCGTTTGATCCCGGCCCATTGAGACAAATTTCCGCGAGAACCACTCTCCATTGCCAGGAAAACCAAGATCCTTTCGGGCAGTCGCCTGATCAAGGACGCCAAGAGGAAGGTCTTCCTCATCGTCGATAACCTCGAGGTTCATCACGCCCGGAAGGTCAAGGCCTGGGTCGCCGCGTGCAGCCACCAGATCGAGCTCGTCTACCTCCCGGCCTATGCTCCCGAGCACGACCCAGACGAGCACCTCAACAATGATCTCAAGCAGCAACTCCGACAACAGCCGCAGCCCGGGACCAAGGACCAGCTCCAGGCCAACATCCGCTCCGTCATGCGCCGCATCCAGAGAACGCCGCAGCGGATCAACAGCTACTTCTCGCTGCCAGCCGTCCGCTATGCCGCGTGAAAAGTCAGGTATGACGTGGGGATATTAGTAAGATCTTGCTAACGCGCCGGCGCCGCGCCCGTGGTCAACCAGGAGCGCGAGATTGCTGTGCATGACGGTCATGCAGTTCGCCGCTTCCCGAGCCCGCAATGCCCGGCCAAGAGATCGAGCGCGCCGATCAGCATCCCCTCGGCCTGCTCCCGCCGGAACGCCCGGCCGTCCCGACCTTGCCGGAGCGCCCTCGAAGTAGATCTGGGTCAGCGCCCTGGCGTCCTCGTCCAGGCGATCGGGCCAACCGCGGAAGCGGACATACCGTATCCCGCCGCCATCGTAGCGGCTCGGGCGGAACGACACGGTCCCGGACACCATCGTCCGGTCGGCCGAGCGCAGGGCCCAGCCGGTGGTGGTGCCGAGATCAAGGTCTAGCATGACGGCAGCACCGGATGAGGGTGGCCGTCCGGTGGTGGATATCGCCGGCTCTGCCGGCAGATCGGCGCTGGAGGGCATCGAGAAGGCTCACGCATGATAGGATTTCGGCTTTGGGCTTCTTCAACTTATACGCGCGTCGAACCTGGACCAACGACGATCGACACCGGCCCCGACCGATGGGCGAGCCCGCTGCCGTCAAGACGAGGTCGGTGACACCAACGGTCTGCAGCAGCCCGTTGGTGACGCAGGATATGGTGGTGAATCATGGCCTTGCACCCTTGCGTCACCAACCTCGGTGTCACCAACCGACGTCGAGACCCGCCCATAGACAATTATGCATGGTGCGGGGCTCGATTCGGGGTACCTTTCGTTTCTTGATGCACGATGTGGGAAGCGGTTGGTGACGCCAAGAGGTTGGTGACACATTGGATCAACCACCTGAGGCAGCGAGGTTTTTTGGTGTCACCGACCGGTGGGCCACGGCCGGTGACACCGGAAGGGGACGGTGACACAGCAGCGCCTTGCCACGGCCGCACACCTGCATGGCGAGGCAAGGCCGGCTCCGGATCGGAGGGAGGCGATGATGGACGCGGATCTCGAGGTCGGAAGAAAGACGCCCATGGGTGCCACGCTCGTCGACGGCGGCGCCGTCTTCCGCGTCTGGGCGCCTGCGGCCCGGGATGTCCATGTCGTGACCGCCGCGCATGCGACGGCCGACTGGTCGCACTGGATCCCCGAGGAGAACGCCCGTCTGCAGCCGTTGGGCGACGGCACCTGGGCCGGCTTCGTCGCGGGAGTCACCGATGGTGATCCCTACCTGTTCTGGCTCAGGGGACCGGAAGGCGGGAGCGAAGGCTTCAAGCGGGATCCCTTTGCACGGGAGCTCGGCACCCACCCGGCTTTCCCGGATTGCCCGTGCCTCATCCGTGCGGCGCACGACTACCCGTGGCACGATGCGGGCTGGCGACCGCCCGCCTTTCGCGATCTGATGATCTACCAGCTGCATGTCGGCGTGTTCTGGGGCGCCGATCCGGAGGTGCCGCACTACGGCAAGTTCCTCGACGTGGCTGCCCGGCTTCCCTACCTGCGGGATCTCGGCGTCAACGCCGTGCAGCTCTTGCCCATCCAGGAGTACGACGGCGATTTTGGCCTCGGCTATGCCGGCCTGGACTACTTCTCGCCGGAGATGGTCTACCAGGTCGAGGACCAGGCGGAGCTGGCGCAGCATCTGGGCGTCGTCAATGCGCTGCTGGCGGAGCGGCACCAGGCGCCGCTCACCCTTCGCGATCTCGTGTCGGGACCGAACCAGCTCAAGTGCCTGATCGACCTCTGCCATCTCAACGGCATGGCGGTGATCGTCGATCTCGTCTTCAATCATGCCGGTGGCGGCTTCGGCGACCGCAGCCTGTACTACTTCGACCGTCAGCCCGGCGGCGACGACAACCGCAGCCTCTACTTCACCGACAAGGGCTGGGCCGGCGGCAAGGTTTTCGCCTACTGGCAGGATCCGGTTCGCCAGTTCCTGATCGACAACGCGCGCTTCTTCCTCGAGGACTACCACGCCGACGGCATCCGCTACGACGAGGTCACGGTGATGCACCACCACGGGGGTGACCGCTTCTGCCGGGACCTGACGGGCACGCTGCGCTTCCTCAAGCCCGAGGCGATCCAGATCGCGGAATACTGGGATTGGGATCGCGCCTACCCTGTCACGGCCGCGCCCGACGGCCTCGGGTTCGACGCCGCACTCGGCGATCGCCTTCGGGATGCGCTGCGGTCAACGATCGCCGAGGCGTCGCAGGGCCGAGACGCGCCGGTTCACCTGGACCGGCTGAAGGAAGCGCTGTTGCCGCCGCCTGGCTTTCCAGCCGCGTGGACGGTGGTGCAATGCCTGGAGAACCACGACGTCGTGCGCTGGGACTACGACAAGAATGAGCCCCGTGCACCACGCGTTCCCGCGCTGGCCGACCCATCCGCTCCCCGATCGTGGTATGGCCGCAGTCGGTCACGGGTGGCGACCACGCTCTTGATGACCGCGCCTGGCATTCCGATGCTGTTCATGGGCCAGGAGATCCTCGAGGACAAGCCCTGGCACGACGACGTCCGGTTCTGGTCGCGCTTCCTGGTCTGGTGGGATGGCGTGGAGCAGGACAGCGCGATGAGCGACTTCCTGCGCTTCACCCAGGACTTGGTAAGGCTCCGGCGAGACTATCCGGCGCTGCGCGGCGAGGGCGTGCGCATCCCGCAGGTGCACGAGCAGGATCGGGTGATCGTCATGCACCGCTGGGTCGAGGGCGAGGGGCGCGACGTGGTCGTCGTTGCCAGCTTGAACGAGCACACGCTCGACCATTACCCCGTCGAGCTGCCGTGGCCGGGGCGCTGGCACGAGGTGTTCAACAGCGACTTCTATGACCCGTTCCCGAACCCCGACGCGGTCGGCAATGTCGGCGGCGTCTGGGCCGATTCCGTGGGTGGTCACGTCTATCCGCAGCGTGCCCGGATGCGGATCCCGGCCAATGGGGCCATCGTGCTCGCACGTCAGAGGTCGGGCTAGCCGCCAAGCTTTGGTGGACGCCTGTCGTCCTGCCAGGTCGCCGACAGTGGCGCGCGTGCCGACCTGGCGCGTGTACCGCCACTCACGGGTGCTGGACCGTCCCGAGCCGATCCTGGCCTGGTAGCGGACCCAGCCGCGGCTCTTCGAGTAGGCCGGACGCGCATCTGCTCGAGCCGGCTCCAGCGTGCCGGCTCGATGCCGAGAGCCTGCTCGAGGACTTCTTCGACCGAGACGTCGCTGAGCGGTGTCGTGCGCGCGGTCTCGACCTGGCGCCAGTCGTCGAAGCCGGCCGAAGCCCAAGTTCACGCGCTGCTGCACGTGGGTGAGCCGACGGTCGATCCTGGCATCCCAGGCATCGGCCTGGAAGCGCTCCTGCCCTCCCCTGCCGCCTGCCTCGATCAGCGCCGGCTCCTTGATCCACCAGATCGCACCCTGCTTGTAGCGGGTGACGGCCTCGGCCCAGAGCTGGTCGCGGTCCCGCGCCAATGACGCGATGTCGATGGTGCCGCAGCGAACCGGCCAGAAGCGCCGGTTGGCGGTCTCGTCGCGGAGATAGGTGTCCGGGTTGACGGTGCCGGCGAAGGCGCATTGTCGCGGCACCTCGACGGCATGACGACCGTAGGGCGGCCGGAAGCGATCCTTGATGCGGGTGACGAAGGGCTTGATCCACGACACCTCGGCGCGGCCGATGGCATCGAGCTCGGCGACCTCGACGATCCAGACACCCTGCAACTGGATGGCGGCGTCCTTCGAGCCGAGCTCGGGCAGCTCGTCGGTGAACCAGGGCTCGGCCGCCAGCACCTTGAGCGCCGTCGACTTCCGCGTTCCTTGCGGCTCTTCGAGGATGAGCATGTGGTCGGCCTTGACCCCGGGGGCGAAAGATCCGGGCCACGGCCGAGATCAGCCAGAGTGCGCCGATCGTGTGGTGCAGGGGTGTGGGCTCGGCGCCGAGATGGGTGCTGGTCCAGGCCTCGAGCCGGGGTGTCCCGTCCCAGCGCAGGTTGTCGAGCCAGTCCCGCACCGGATGGATGCGCCGCTCGCCGGCGACCGCACAGACGGCGCGTCCGACCACGACGGGGGCGATGTTGATGCCGCGCAGCTGCAGCCATTCGGCGGTAGGGATCTCGTCGTTGTCGCCCCAGGGACGGGGAAAGATTGCGGTGGCGTCGTCCCGGTTCAGCGGCCGGCAGGCGATGATCTGCCGGGCGAACGCGTCGAAGGCGAGCGCACCGGCAAAGGCTTCGTCGGACCGGCTTGTCCGTTGATCTTGGCGAGCAGGGCACCGAGGTCGCACGGCTCGGTCATCTCCTGCCGGCCAGCCGGCCGGAGCGGCCCCCGGCCGGCAGGCCCCAGGGATTGCCCGCCCGGCAGACGAGGCGGTGCTCGGTCGCCTTCTCGTCCATGACGAGCTCGCTTTGGGCCTCGCGGCCGAAGAGCTGCATCGAGATCACCTGATCGACGATGCCGGGCAGCTCGCGGCCGGCCTTCGAGCGCTCCATCTGCGGCTGCCAGATGGTCGTGTTGAACTCGTCGGTCACCTTTCTCGAGGACGCAGACGAAGATCACCGTCTCGCCCGGGGCGTGCTGCAGGTGATTCGAGGCGGTGATCACCTCGAGGCCGAGCAGGCCATAGGCACCGCGGACATCGGGCTTGCCGGTCTTCTCCGAGAACGCCTCGGGTTGCTGCCTGGCGGGTGAGGTCGGTAATGCTGCCTGGCCGGGCTGCATCGTGCCGGGCGAGTGATCGCCGAGCGCCCGCTCTGCCTCGCCGCCGGCGGGCTGCCGTGGCCGGCCATCGATCCGGCCCTGGCGGTGCCGTGGATCGAGGCCAGGACCGGCCTTGCCCTGGCGCCGAGCCAGGTCGAGGGCGATCCGGCTGGCGCTCACCTCGAAGGTACGGATGGCCACCGCCGGCCCGGCGTCGGCAAGACGACCATCGTCAACAGCATTTTACGCATTCTCGCCGTCAAAGGCACACAGCTCCTGCTTTGCGCCCCGACCGGCCGAGCCGCCAAGCGGAAGACCGAGGCCACCGGCTTCGAGGCCAAGACCCTCCACCGCCTGCTCGAGGTCGATCCCGAGAGCGAGGGGTTCAAGCGCAACCAGGAGAAGCCGCTCGACCGCGATCTCCTGGTCATCGACGAGACCTCGATGGTCGATGTCCTCCTGATGCGATCGCTGCTGGAGGCCGTGCCGGTCCGCGCCAGGTGCAGGCCGACATCATCGGCGCCGGTGCAATCCCGGTCGTGCGGCTGAGCGAGGCGTTCCGCCAGGCAGCGCAAAGCCGGATCATCAGCAGCGCGCACCGGATCAACCAGGGCTTCATGCCGGACCTGGGCAAGCCAGAAGGGCGCACCGACTTCTACGTCGTCCGGGCCGACGATCCCGAGACCGCGGTGCCGCGCATCGTCGAGCCGGTGAAGTCGCGTATCCCCAGGCGCTTCGGACTCGATCCCATCCGCGACATCCAGGCGCTCTGCCCGATGAACCGCGGCGGCGTCGGCGCCCGCCCGCTCAACATCGAGCTGCAGGCCGCGCTCAACCCCGCCGGCGAGCGCAAGGTCGAGCGCCTCGGCTGGACCTTCGTGCGCGGCGACAAGGCCATGCAGATCGAGAACGCCTACGACAAGGAGGTCTGCAACGGCGATATCGGCCATATCGGCGACGTCGATCCGGACGCCGCCGAGCATATTGTCAGCTTCGAGGGCCGCCCCCTGGCCTTCGGCTTCGGCGAGCCCGACACGCTGATGCCGGCCTGTGCGGCGACCATCCACAAGAGCCAGGACTCCGCGTATCCGGCCGTGGTGATCCCGCCCCTGAGCCAGCACGACGCGATGCTGCAGCGGAACCTGCTCCACACCGGCGTCACCCGCGGCCGGCGGCCCCGGTCGGCCAGAAGACGGCCGTCGAGAATGCCGACGGTCAGCGACGGTGGTCGAGGTTGCGGGCGTGGCTGGGTCGATCCGCGTATTCCAGACATCGACTTGGCGGTGCCAATTGTATGTTGAATGTAGCATTCAAGTCGATACAGTGAGATCCAGCGGCTGCAGCGAGGCGTCAACACGACCGCCCGAGGCCGTCTCTCAGCCGCGTCTCCAGGAACACGAGCGGTGGCGAGATGACTCAGGAACCCGCCTGCGGCACGCCCAGTCGTGCGAAAGGCCACAACACCAAGGGGGGCTCAATCATGAACCGACGCACTATCACGCGTTGTGGAATGGCATTGGTGGCGGGGTTCGGGCTGTTGCCCAGCCTTGCCTTGGCGCAGACGAACCTGCGCTACGCGCATGTCGGCTCCGAGGGCGACATCCAGTACTGGTATGCCGAGCGCGTGGCCGAGCGCGTGCCGGCGGTGACCGATGGGCGGGTGACGGTGACCGTCTTCCCCAACTCGCAGCTCGGGGGCGTGCAGGAGACCATCGACGGCGTGCGGAGTGGGGCGATCGCCATGGCGCATCACGAGTTCGCCTCGCTCGCCAACCTAGCCCAGGACATCGCCGTCTTCAGCGCGCCCTTCGTCTATCGCGACGGTGCCCACGCCCTGGCGGCGACCGACCCGGCGACGTCCGACGTGATGCAGGAGTTCAACGAGAAGCTGGTTGCCGGCGGCGACATGCGGATCATCGGCAGGCTCTATCGCGGCGCCCGGCAGATGACCGCCAACCAGCCGGTCTACGGGCCGGCCGACCTCGCCGGCAAGCCGTTCCGCGGCGTGCCGCTGCAGCTCTGGACGACGATGGTCAGCGGCATGGGGGCGATCCCGACCCCGGTCGAGGTGAGCGAGCTGCCGACCGCCCTGATGACCGGCATGGTGGTCGGCCAGGAGAACCCGCTCACCATGATCAACGCCAACCGCCTCTACGAGGTGCAGACCCACGTGATGATGACCTCGCACATGCAGAACGTGCTGCCGGTGTTCGTCAACGAGGGCGTCTGGCAGGGAATCGACGCGGCCGACCAGGAGGCCATCCTGGCCGCCTTGGACGAGCTGGCGCAGGAGACCCTGGCCATGGCCGAGGAGTCGCAGGCCGAGCTGGTGGCCACGCTCGAGGGCCACGGCATGACCTTCATCACCGAGGCGGACGGGCTCGAGATCGAGGCCTTCCGCGAAGGGGTGATCGCCCAGGTCAACCAGGACTTCCCGAGCTGGCCGCCCTATATGGAGCGCATCGGCGCGATCCAGTAGCAGGCGACGGCGCGGCCGCACCGGGCGCCTCTCGCCCGGTGCCGCCGGCCCTGCCAATCGGGCGAGCACATGCCAGCATCTCCCGGAGCCGGTGACGGCGGCCCGGTCCCTCCGGCCGGGGGCCGGCTGCTGTTCGAGCGCACGCTGGTGCCCGCGCGCCAACTCTTTCGCTGGCTGGGCCTAGCACTGCTGGCCGCGATGATCGCCCTGCCGGTGCTGCAGGTGGGCCTGCGGACGTTCACCCACCTCTCCTTCATCGGAGCTGGCGAGCTGACCCGCTTCATGCTGATCTGCGTCGTCTTCATCGCCTTGCCCTACGTGGTCGCGTCCGGTGCCAGCATCCGCATGGAGGAGCTGACGGCGGGCCTGCCGGGCGGCCTGCGGCGGTGGCTCGGGATCGCGATCGCGGCGACCGCGGTGCTGGCCTTCGCCGTCGCCGCATGGTCGGTGGCGCTGGCCACCTTGCGCAACCTCAACAACGCCACGCCGACGCTGGGCATTCCCTACTGGGTGTTCTTCTCGGCCGCCTTCGTGGGCCTGCTGTTCGCCGCTCTCGAATCGGCGCTGCAGCTCGTCAAGCTGCTGCGGCGCGAGGATCCCCATGTGCGCTTCGCCGCGGACGAGCCGCATGCCACGCCGACGCTCTGAGCGGGCCGGCAGGCCATGAGCATCGCGGTCGTCGCCGCCTTCGCGCTCTTCTTCATGCTGGGCTGGCCGGTGGTCCTGGCGATCCTGATCCCGTCGATCGTCTATGTCGTGGCCAACGACATCCCGCTGCAGCTCGTCGGCCAGCGCATGTCCTACGCGCTGGATTCGTTCCCGCTGGTGGCCGTGCCGATCTTCATCTTCGTCGGCAACCTGATGAACCAGGCCGGCATCACCGAGCGCATCTTCCGCTTCGCCAACGCGCTGGTCGGCCGTGCACCCGGCGGGCTGGGCCAGGTCAACGTGCTCTCCAGCCTGATCTTCTCCGGGATGAGCGGGGCGGCCCTGGCGGACGTGGGCGGGCTCGGGCGCATCCAGGTCAAGGCGATGGCGGCCGCCGGCTTCACCCGGCCCTTCGCCGGTGCCTTGACCTGCGCCTCGGCGGTGGTGGGGCCGATCTTCCCGCCCAGCATCCCGCTCATCATCTACGGCTCGGTGACCGGGGTCTCGATCATTCAGCTCTTGGTCGCCGGCATCGTCCCCGCACTGGTCTGCGTCGCCCTGCTGATGGTCACGGTCGCGGTCATGGCGCTCCTGCGCGACTATCCGCGGGCCGAGCGCTGGTCGCGGCCGGGGGAAATCCTGGCGGCGTTCCTGCCGGCGGCGCCGGCGCTCGCCACCCCGGTGCTCCTGGTCAGCGGCATGCTCATGGGCTTCTTCACGCCGACCGAGGCGGCCTCGGTGACGGTCGTCTACGTGCTCTTCATCAGCGCCTTCGTCTACCGCACGTTGACCGCCGACCACCTGCTCTCGGCCGCCCTCGAGACGATCAAGAGCACGTCCGCGATCCTGATCATCGTGGCCGCGGCGGCGCTGTTCGGCTGGATCCTCGCGGTCGAGCAGGTGCCGCAGGTCTTCGCCCGGCTCCTGCTCTCCCTCAGCACCGACCCCTTGATGCTGCTCCTGATCGTCAACGTGATGCTGCTCATCGTCGGCATGGTGCTGGACAGCACCACGGCCACGCTGCTGGTCATCCCGATCATCGCGGGGCCCCTGCACATGGCCGGCGTCGATCCGGTGCATCTCGGCATCGTCGCCATCTTCAACCTGATGCTGGGCCTGCTGACGCCGCCCATGGGCCTGGCCCTTTTCCTGATCACCGACATCGCCCGGGTGTCGATGCGCAGCGTCTTGGTCGAGCTTTTGCCCTACTACGTGCCGCTCGTGGCCACGCTGGCGCTGATCACGCTCTTTCCGCAGCTCTCGCTCTGGCTGCCCTCGATGCTGCGCTGACCGGTGGCAAAGGTGGGAGGGTGAGGTTGAAGGCAGCATTCGGCTCGATATGGTCGGGCCCACGGCAACGACGAGGAGCCAAGTCATGACGGAGACGGTGGTGCGCAGGATCGGCATCGCGATGGGCGACCCGGCCGGGATCGGTGCCGAGCTCCTGGCGAAGCTCCTGGCGGAGACCGGCCTGCTGGCGCGGGCGGCGGTCGCCGTGGTCGGCGACCGGCGGGTGCTGGCGGCGGGCGAGGCGGTGGCCGGCGTCACCCACGTCCTGCGGCTGGTCGGGCTCGACGGCGTGGGCGAGGCCGCACCCGGCCGGCCGGTGTTCGTCGACCTCGGCCATCTCGACCCGGCGACGCTCCGGCCAGGCGAGGCCAGTGCCGCGGGCGGGGCCTTCGCCATGCGCAATTTCCGCGAGGTGCTGCTGCTCGCCAAGGCGGGCAGGCTCGACGGGGTCATGTTCACGCCGTTCAACAAGCTGGCCTTGAAGCTCGCCGGCAACGCCCATCCGGACGAGATCCGCTGGGCCGCCGACGTGCTCGGCTGGCAGGGCCCGTGCAGCGAGTACAACCGGCTGGACGGGCTCTGGAACGCGCGGGTGACCTCGCACGAGCCGTTGCGCGCGGTGGCCGGGCTGATTACCGAGGCCAGGGTATCGGCGGCGATCGAGGCGACATTGGCGATGCTGGCGCGGGCCGGGGTCGCGGCACCGCGGCTGGCCGTGGCCGCCCTCAATCCGCATGCCGGCGAGGGCGGTCTCTTCGGCATGGAGGAGATCGAGGTGATCGGCCCGGCGGTGGCCGCGGCCCGCGCCAAGGGGCTGCCCGTCGAGGGGCCGTTCCCGTCGGACACTGTGTGGCTCAAGGCGCGGCGCGGCGAGGTCGACGCCGTGCTCAGCATGTATCACGACCAGGGCCAGATCGCGCTGAAGCTCTTGGGCTTCGAGCGCGGGGTGACGGTGCTCGGCGGGTTCCCGGTGCCGATCACCACGCCGGCGCACGGCACCGCCTACGACATCGCCGGCAAGGGCGTCGCCAATCCCTCGGCGACGCTGCGCGCCTTCGAGACGCTGCTGGCGCTCGCCGGCGCCCGGCCGACGCGCGCCGCGGCGTGAGCGTCGACCGCGAGCGCTCGATGCAGGGCCGGCCGATCGCCCCGATCGAGCGGCCGTCGCTGCACCACGTCGTCGTCGGGCGGGTCCGCGACCTCGTGGTCGACGGCACGCTGCCGGCCGGCGAGCGGATCAACGAGCTGCGGCTCTGCGCGCAGTTGGGCGTCTCGCGCACGCCGCTCCGCGAGGCGTTGAAGGTCTTGGCCTCCGAGGGTCTGGTCGAGCTCAGCCGCAACCGCGGGGCCGTGGTGGCCGTGCTCTCGCCGGCCGAGATCCGCGACATGATCATCCTGATGAGCCGGCTCGAGGCGTTCGCCGCCGAGGCGGCGGTGCGCCGGCTCGACGCTGCCGGCCTGGCCCGGCTCAGGGCGATGCACGATGCCATCCTCGACGCCTATGCGCGCGGCGACCGGCACCAGTATTTCGAGCTCAATCAGGGCTTTCATCTCGCCATCGTCGAGCTCGCCGGCAACGTCGCGCTGGCCCCGATCCACGCGGCCTTGCACGCGCGGATGAAGCGCGTGCGCTATCTCGGCAACGACGTGCCCGGCCACTGGGCGGAATCGGTGGCCGAGCACGAGGCGATCATCGCGGCCTTCGCGCGGCGCGATGCCGAGGCCGCGGCCGCCGCCATGCGGGCGCATCTGGAGAACGCCTGGCGGCGCGCCGACACGGTGCTGCGCGCCACCGACCAATCGAAGAACGCCAGCGGGGAGGAAGACTAGTGCCAGGACAGACCATCGGCTTCGTCGGGCTCGGCAAGATGGGCGAGGGCTTCACCGCCCGCCTGATGGAGAAGGGCCATGCAGTCGTCGGCTACGACATCGACGCCGAGCGCTGCCGCGAGGCCGCGGCCCGGGGCGTGGCGATCGCGGGCTCGCCGGCCGAGGTCTTCGCCGGCTGCGAGGTCACGCTGGTCTGCGTGATCTCGACCGCGGCGGTGGTCGACGTCGTCAGCGGCCCGAACGGCTTCACCAGTGTCGGGGCGACCACGGGCAAGATCGTCGTCGACCATTCGACGACCGAGCTCGAGACGACGAGGCGCTTGGCCCGGGAGCTGAAGGAGCGGACCGGGGCCGGCTTCGTCGACGCCCCGGTTTCGGGCGGGCCGAACGGGGCTGCAGCGGGCAAGCTCGCCATCATGGCCGGCGGTGACCAGGCGACCATCGACGCCGTGCGGCCGTTGATGGAGCAGCTTTCCGCCCGTTTCGCGCACATGGGCGAGGTGGGAGCCGGGCAGGCGACCAAGCTCGTCAACCAGGTCCTGGTGCTGGCCAACTACGTGGTGATCGCCGAGGCCGTGAATCTCGGCAAGAAGCTCGGCATCGACGTGGCCCAGATCCCGCACGCGCTGGCCACCGGCCATGCCGGCGGCAATCTCCTGAACGATCTCTTGCCGCGCATGGTCGAGCGGGATTTCGCCCCGCGCGGCTATGCACGACAGATCCTCAAGGATTTGAACCTCGTGCAGCACACGGCGGGCGACCTGCCGCTGCCGATGGTGGCGACCGCCGCCTCGCTCTACCGGCTGCTGATCGCCCAAGGCAAGAGCGAGCTCGACGGGGCGGCCATCGTGGCGCTGCTCGACGGCAGCTCGGGAACGCTCGGCGATGGTTGAGGCGGGCGGCGGGCGCGCGGTCGAGATCGTCGACGCGCACCAGCATTTCTGGGATCTCGAGCGCAACTACCTGCCCTGGCTGCGCGACGAGCCGCCGATCCCGTTCCGCTACGGCGACTACCGGGCGCTCCGGCGCAACTACATGCCCGAGGACTACGCCCGGGACACGGCGGGCTTTCGGATCGTAGGCTCGGTCTACGTCGAGGCCGAGTGGGACAGGCGGGACCCGGTGGCCGAGACGCGGTGGGTGGAAGACCTGGCCGGCCGGGCCGGCCTGCCCTCGGTGGTGGTGGCGCACGCGGCCCTCGACCGGGCGGACGTGGCCGAGGTGCTGGCGGCGCATGCCGCCTTCCCGCGGGTCCGCGGCATCCGCCACAAGCCGGCGGCGGCAGCCGATCCGGCCTCGGTCGAGCCGGGCGCACCGGGCTCGATGGCCGATCCCGCGTGGCGCCGCGGCTATGCCCTGCTTGCGGCGCACGGGCTCTCCTTCGACCTGCAGACGCCCTGGTGGCACCTGGCGGAGGCGGCCGAGCTGGCGACGGCGTTTCCGCAGACGCAGGTCATCCTGAACCACACGGGCCTGCCGGCCGATCGCAGCGCGGCGGGCCTGGAAGGCTGGCGCCGGGCGATGGCGGCCCTCGCCGACTGTCCCAACGTCGCCTGCAAGATCTCGGGCATCGGCGTGCCCGGCCGCGCCTGGACGATCGCGGACAACGGCCCGATCGTCCGGACGGTGATCGAGCTGTTCGGCGTGGATCGTGCCATCTTCGCCAGCAACTACCCGGTCGACGGGCTGGTGGCCTCGTTCGCGACCATCTTCGACGGGTTCCTCGCGATCACCGCCGACCTGCCGCCGGCCGACCGGCAGAAGCTCTTCGCCGGGAACGCCCGCCGCATCTACCGCATCGCCGATTGAGGTCGCAGCCATGACCGAGACGCAGCCGCAGCCGCTCGCCGGTGTCAGGGTGATCGATTTCAGCCAGGTGATGGCCGGGCCCTTCTGCTGCATGCTGCTCGGCGACATGGGGGCGGACGTGGTCAAGGTCGAACCCCCGGGCAAGGGCGACCAGGTCCGCCAGAGCATGGGCATCGCGATGAAGGGTGCGGACAGCCCGGGCTTCCTGGCGCTCAACCGGAACAAGCGGAGCCTCGCCCTCAACCTCAAGAGTGCCGCCGGCAAGCGGGTGTTCGAGCGGCTGGTCGCCACCACCCACATCTTCGTCGAGAACAGCCGACCGGGGGTCACGGCCCGGCTCGGCATCGACTATCCGGCACTCTCGCGGATCAACCCGAGGTTGGTCTATGCGTCCATCTCCGGCTTCGGCCAGACGGGGCCCTGGGCGCAGCGGCCGGGCTTCGACCTGATCGCCCAGGCGGTCTCGGGGGCGATGAGTGCGATGGGCCGGCCCGGCGAGCCGCCGGTCAAGTCGAGCATCCCGTTCGCCGATCTGGGCGCCGGTCTGTTTGCCGTCTACGGCATTCTCGCGGCCTATATCGGCGTCCAGCGGACCGGCCGGGGGCAGTATGTCGACACCTCGCTCTTCGAGGCGGCCCTCGGGCTCTCGGTCTGGGAATCGGCCGAGTACTGGGGGACGGGCGAGCCGCCCCGGCCGATCGGCACGGCCAACCGGATGAGTGCCCCCTACCAGGCGGTGCAGGCGGCCGACGGCTGGTTCGTGCTGGGGGCCGCCAACCAGCGGCTCTGGCAGCGTCTCTGTGCCGTGATCGGCCGGCCGGAGCTGGAGCACGATCCGCGCTTTCGCAGCAACGGCGAGCGGATGCGCAACTTGGCCGAGCTGATGCCGATCCTCGAGGCGTTTTTCGTCACCAAAAAGCGCGACGACTGCGTGGCCCTCCTGTCGGCGGCGGGGATCCCGGCGGCCCCGGTGCTGGATTACCGGGAATCCTTCGGCTCGGAGCAGGCGGCGGCACGGGAGATGGTGATCCAATACGAGCACCCGGTCGAGGGGCGGATCAACAATCTGGGCTTTCCGGTCAAGATGAGCGCGACGCCGCAGCAGGTCCGGATGCCGCCGCCGCTGCTCGGCCAGCACAATGCCGAGCTGCTGGCCGAGCTCGGCTACGACCCGGCGGCGATGGCCGAACTCGAGCGGGAAGGGGCATTTGCACCATGAGCGGCGAGCACATCCTGCTCGAGCGGCAGGGGCCGGTGGCCCGGATCACGCTCAACCGCCCCGAGGCCAGGAACGCGCTGACCATCCCGATGTACGAGCGACTGCGGACCCTGGCCGACGAGCTCGCGGCCGATCCCGGGCTGCGCGCGGTGACCCTGCGCGGGGCGGGCGGCAAGGCCTTCGCCGCCGGCACCGACATCGCCCATTTCAAGACCTTCACCGGCGGCGAGGATGGTATCGCCTACGAGCGACGGATCGACGGGTGCATCGACGCCCTGGCGCGACTGCCGGTGCCCACGCTCGCCGTGATCGAGGGCTACGCGGTGGGCGGCGGCCTGGCGATCGCAGCCGCCTGCGATCTCCGGATCGCCACCCCCGATGCCTGTTTCGGCATCCCCATTGCCAGGACCCTCGGCAACTGCCTGTCGGCCGCCGGCTACGCCCGGCTGGTCGAGGGCTTCGGCGCGGCGCGGGCGAGGCGCATGCTCTACCTGAGCCGCATGATCGAGGCCCGGGAGGCGCTGGCGGCGGGTTTCCTCGCCGAGATCGCCCAGCGCGATCGGCTCGACGAGCAGGTCGACGCCATCGTCGAGACGCTGGCCGAGGCCGCCCCGATCACCCTTGCGGTCGCCAAGGAGGCGCTCGCCCGCCTCGCCCGGCAGAACTTGCCGGCGATCGACGACCTGGTGTTCCGCACCTATGGCAGCGAGGACTTCGCGGAGGGTGTCAACGCCTTTCTGGCGCGGCGCAAGCCCGTCTGGCGCGGTCGATGAGCGGCCGTGCACATCTTGGCGGGTCGTGCCCACGGACGTGGTGTAGGAGGCTGCGCGCGGAGCCTTCAGGCGTAGCGTAGCGCGCGGCCAGAGGCCCGGGCGGCGTCGCCGGTGTTCGGTAGAGGTTCGGGTTGCGAGACCTGGAACCGAACCGGAGACGACGACGATGACCGAGGAGAGGATGGCCCTTCTAGAGCTGATCGAGAAGGGCGGCGACGTGGATCTGGTGCGCGAGCTGCTGGCGTTCGCCGCCGAGCGGATGATGGCGCTGGAGATCGAGGCCCGCACGGGGGTGGCACCGGGCGTGCGCAGCCCGGAGCGGCTGAACCACCGCAGCGGCTATCGTGATCGGCCGTGGGAGACGCGGGTCGGCCGGATCGAGTTGGCGATCCCGAAGCTCCGCCGTCGGCGGTCTGCTGACCGCCGTTGCTTCGCAATCGGATGACCCGCCTTTCTGGCGGATCATGGGCTCGTATTTTCCGGCATTCCTGGAGCCCAGGCGGTTGGCGGAGAAGGCGCTCACGGCCGTCATCCAGGAAGCCTAGGTGCACGGCGTCTCGACCCGTGCCGTGGACGACCTGGTCAAGGCCCCTCCAGGGCCTGCTGGCCTTTCATGGGCGGAACGGGCGTGTCGAAGAGCCAAGTGTCGCGGCTCTGCGTCGAACTCGACGCCGAGGTCCAGGCCTTCCTGACGCGACCGATCGAGGGCCGGTGGCCCTACCTCTGGATCGATGCGACGTACCTCAAGTCGCGCAAGAACGGGCGGATCGTCAGCGTGGCGACGATAGTGGCGGTGGCGGTGAATACCGACGGCCGGCGCCCTCCGCGGTCTCCTGACCGCGTCTCTTCCAGAGATCGGATCGAAGGCCTGCTGGCCTTCGATGGTGCTGGGCGTCGACAGCGGGCCGTCCTGACCCAGCCCCGAAGTTAGGGCCACTCATAGGTGGAATCTGCCTGTTTG
>CAYWSB010000120.1:0-15927 GCA_964460465.1 uncultured Geminicoccaceae bacterium
ACCGGGGCCGGCGGCGCCGGTTGCTCGCTGGCTCCGCCGGCGGCCGCATGGTCGGCGACGCCGGCGGCGGCCCCTGCCGGCTCGGCCACTGGCGCCGGTGGCATCGGCGACGGCGCCGCTGGGTCAGCCTCGCCGCCGCCCGACTGGACCGGCTCGCGGCCCAGCACCCGGCCTGGGCGGGTGATCGCGACCACGCCGAGGCTGCCCTGCGCTTCCCGTTGCGCCTGCTCGGCGGCCGCGGCATCGCACCAGGTCACCATGTCCGGCCAGGACATGAGGCTGTCGACATAGTCCTCGATCGCCCCGTCCACCGGCACGCCATGGGTCACGAACCGGGTGGCGACCGGCGCCATCATGCAGTCGGCGATCGAGAAGGGGCCGAACAGGAACGGTCCCTCTGGCGCGAAGCGGGCGCGGCAATGCGCCCAGATCGCCTTGATCCGGTCGATGTCCCGGCCGAGCCCTCTGGGCAGTCGGCCGGGCGGATTGAAGCGGCCGATGACGTCCATGGGCATCAGCCGGCGGAGATCGGCGAAGCCGCTGTGCATCTCCGCACTGATCGAGCGGGCCTCGGCGCGGGCGATCGGGTCGAGCGGCCAGATCCCGGGCTCGAGCTCGGCCACGAACTCGGCGATCGCCAGCGAATCCCAGATCGGCACGCCCTCGGCGAGCAGCACCGGCAGCTTGCCCGAGGGCGACACCTCCGCGATGCGCCCCGGTGTCTCCGGCCGCCGCAGGGGAATGCGGGTCTCGACGAAGGCCAGCCGCGCCAGGCGCAGCACCAGCCATGCCCGCAGCGACCAGGAGGAGGTGTTGTAGTTGCCGATGATCAGATGCAGTGGCGGTTGCGCCATGTCGCTCCCCGTGCGTCCAGCCAGCGCCACCCCCCGGTTCGGTGGTCGGGGCGGCGTGATTCGAACACGCGACCCTCTGCTCCCAAAGCAGATGCGCTACCAGGCTGCGCCACGCCCCGACGCTCTCCCTTTAGTGGATGGCAGGCGCCGTCGCAATCGCCTTGACCCGTGGCTCCCGGGCCGTGGCGACGGACGCCGGCGGCGCCGGCCGACCCCCGGACCGCTGCACCGGCCGGATGCGCCCGCGACCCGGCAGCGCCGTCGTGGCACCCAGCAGGCGGTAGTTGAGGCGCCAGGGCTGCTCGTCCGGCATGACGATCCCGGGCGGCGCCACGGCGAAGCCGAAGCGGGCGTAATAGGCGGGATCGCCGACCAGGAAGACCAGCCGGTGCCCGGCCGCGGCGGCCAGCTCCAGGCTGTGGAAGACCAGCGCCCGGCCGATGCCGCGGCCCTGCCGGTCGGGGGCGATGGCGAGCGGTCCCAGCAGCAGCGCCGGTCGCCGGCCGAGACGCACCGGCCAGTAGCGGATGGCACCGACCAGCCGGCCGGTCTCGTCGGCGGCGACGAAGCAGAGCTCGCGGAGCGGCGGCACGCCGTCGCGATAGCGGTACGAGACCTTGCGCTGCCGATCGGCACCGAAGCAGTCGTCGAGCAGGCTCTCGACGGCGGCGAGATCGGCGGGCTCTTCGTGGCGGATGGCGAACATGGCGGCAACCTGACAGCGGCTGGACGACGACGCCGCCTGCCGGCCCGGCCGGACGGCTCCCTCAGGGGGCCGCCGAGCCGCTGCCGCGGACGACGCACGCAGGCTTCGGCCCGCATCGTCGTCGGCTATGGGTCATGACGCCTTGCATGAAACCGGCGTTAGAGCGCGGCCGGGCTCGTGTCAATTCCCTTGCCGGTCGCCGACCGGGCCGGGCCGCCGCTCAAATCGCAGCGCCCGCCGGCGGCAGGGGGTCCGGCTCCGGATTGCCGACCGGCGCGAAGGGGCCGCTCTGGCCGCGCAGCTCGGCCGCCCGGCACAGCACCCAGCCGACGGTGGGAAAGGCGAGCTCGGCCCAGGGGATGGCGCCCCACTCGACCAGCCGCACCTCCAGGCTTTCGGGGCCGGCCGCGACCTCGGGCCGGGTCAGCCGTGCGCGGAACAGCAGCTGCACCTGGTCGATGCGCCGGATGCTGTAGACCGCGATCAGGCCCTCGAGCTCGATCCGGGCCCGGGCTTCCTCCCAGGCCTCGCGCCGGGTCCCCTCCTCGACCGTCTCGCCGTTCTCGAGATAGCCGGCCGGAATCGTCCACAAGCCGCGGCCTGGGGCGATTGCCCGGCGGCAGATGAGGAGCCGGTCGCCCAGCGTGCACACGCTGCCCACCACCACCTTGGGGTTGCTGTAGTGGACGGTGTCGCAGCGCCGGCAAACATCCCGCTCGCGGTCGTCCGCGGGCGGGATGCGGCGCTCGACCGGCCCGCCGCAGCTCGGGCAGAAGCGCATCAATCGGTCTCGGGTCCCGGCCCGGCGGCCGCCTTGAACAGGGCCTCGGCGCGGGCGCGGACGTCCTCGCGGCCGGCGATCGCCCGGCGTACCCGGGCGAGCTCCTGCTCGAGGGCGGCCTCGAGGGCGCGCAGGTCGCCGACCGAGTGGCGGTCGAGGTCGCTGCCGAGAACGAAGGCGGCGGGCTTCTTGGGCAGTTCCTCGTCCATGCGTCGTCTCCTGCGCGGGTGGCCGGCCACCCGTCGAGCTTCGCCCGAGACGGCACGCTTGACAAGCGATCAGCGTGGCGGCCTCTAGCGCGCGGAGCGAATCGGCGGCAAAGGGCTCGGCGGATGAGCGATAGCTACCAGAAATATTTCCCGGTCTCGTGGAACGAGCTGCATCGCGACGCCAAGGCGCTGTCCTGGCGCCTCGCCTCGGGCGGCCCCTGGAAGGGCATCGTGGCCATCGCCCGAGGCGGTCTCGTGCCGGCTCACATCGTCAGCCGCGAGCTCGACATCCGGGTGATCGACACGATCTGCATCGCCTCCTACGACGACCAGAGCCGCGGCGAGCCGCAGGTGCTGAAGTCCGTCGACGGCGACGGTGCCGGCTGGCTGATCATCGACGACCTGGTCGACACCGGCCAGACCGGCCGGATCGTCAGGAAGCTCCTGCCGAAGGCGCATTTCGCCACGGTCTACGCCAAGCCCGCCGGGCGCGAGGTGGTCGACACCTTCATCACCGAGGTCAGCCAGGACACCTGGATCCTGTTCCCCTGGGATACCGAGCCGCAATACGTCAAGCCGATCAGCGCGAACCAGCTGCGCACCGGCTGAGCGGCACGGCGTCCGCAACGACACCGCCGCGTGTCGCTCTCGACCGGCGGCTGAATCGATGGCGCCAGCCCCGCCACCGGTCCGATCCACGGCTCCGGCGTCGCCGGTCCGGCAGTCAAGTCCATAAACAAATTGGCGAGCCGTGCCATGGTTGGCAACGCGCACAAGTTGGCAGGTCGTGCCGAACCTCGGCAGACGGACCTCCGTGCCGAGCGCGCTACCGATTCGCCCGTTTTCATCCGCTGATCTTCGGCGTTCCCGTTTTTACAACACACTCGCAGTCGGGTCGTGGACAAAATGCGCACTTGATGTTCTGTTGTCGTGGTCAGCTCTTCTTGGCCGCCAAGATTTTGCTTCTTCATTAAGGTTTTCAAATACTAAAATTCAATTGGCAAGTTTTGTTTTGCAGAAGCTGCCGTTGATTCTTCGGCATCGTTGCCATCTCTTTGTGCATATGGTATTCAGGTAGCCGCTCAAGTCGATCATGACGCGCCTCCAGCGTAATGCAAGGCGAGAATCATGTTGGCGTGTCGCCTGGCCTAAGCTTGATCCAAGTGGGATCAACGGCAATTGCCGTGTGCTGCCTGAACTTCAGGCATACCGGCACCCCACCAGCAATAACGCGAGCAGTGCTGCTGCCGCCTCGTGAACCTCTCATCGTCCATCCAGGCCAACACCACAAGCGCAAGATGGAGCGACGCCGATGACGGGACATCGATCTGCCTCCTGGCGGTCCAGGGTGCTCGGGGCGGCCGCCTTGGCCGTCGTCTTTGCGGGCGGCACGCGTGGCGCGGCGGCGGCCGACGAGGGGTTCGAGACCATCCCGCCGGACGAGGCGGCGGCGATCGACGAGCTGAGCCGGCTCGCGACCGACTTGCAGGACAAGCGGCGCGACGGCCAGCAGGGCATGCTCCTTCGCGGCGTGCATCCGAAGTCGCACGGCTGCGTCCGGGCGGCGTTCACGGTCGACGCCGATCTCGACGAGAGTCTGCGGGTGGGGCTCTTCGCCACGCCCGGCAAGACGTTCGACGCCTGGATTCGCTACTCCAATGCGTCCGTGCTCGTCGAGGACGATCTCAAGGCCGACAATCCGGCGCAGCCCGACGCCCGCAAGAACGGCAGCCGCGGCATGGCGCTCAAGGTGCTCGATGTCGAGGGCGAGCTGCTGCTCACGGACGATGGCGGGGCGAACCAGGACTTCCTGATGATCAACACGCCCGAGTTCGCGGTCGCCAACGTCCGCGACTACCTCAGGCTCAATCGCGTCCTGATGTTGTCGGCGCGGGGGGACGTGGCGGCCCCGTTCTTCCTGCCGCTCCAGCTGGCAGCCCAGGGCAAGCCGCTGCCGGGCGGCGACGACCCCCTGTTCGGCGACATCTTCGCGGGTTTCGACAACGGCGACCTCGCGCGGACCCGCAGGACGCTGCAGGTGATCCAGGACATCGAGGGCCGCATCGTCCGCAATCCGTTCCAGGTCCAGTATTTCGGGGCCGCGCCCTTCGCCTTCGGTCCGGACCGGGTGATGAAGTTCTCGGCCAGGCCGTGCGTGGCGCAGCAGCAGGCGTTCGCGAACGGAATCGCCGCGGGCGATCCCGCACCGGACTACCTGCGCGCAGCGCTGACCGAGACCATGCAGGGTGACGACGACATCTGCCTCGACTTCATGGTTCACGTGCGCAACGGCAGCGAGCTCGGCGTCGCGCACATCGAGGACGCGACGACGAGGTGGCCGACCGAGGACGCCAACTACGAGCAGGTCGCGCGGATCACCGTCCCGGCGCCGCAGCAGCCGGACGACCCGGACGTGGTGGCGCAATGCGAGGCCATGGCCTTCTCGCCGTGGCAGTCGCTCGCAGCGCACCGGCCGCTCGGCGGCATCAACCGGCTCCGGCAGCAGGTCTACATCGAGTCCGCCAGCCATCGAGGTGCCGCGGCCTTCAAGTAGCGCTGCCGCCGTCGCTCGACCCGCCGCGGCCCGCCCGGGCCGGTCGAGCGCCTGTGGAGCTCCATGATGCGACAGAGGGGATGCGCGAGATGGGCGCAGCAGCGAACGGATCGAAGGCCGAACCCGGCAGGACAAGGCCTGCAGCGAACGCTTGGCCGTGGCTCGGCATTGCCGCCTCCCTGCTGGCGGCCGCCCTGCCATCGGCTGGCCCCGCCGATGCCGTGGCGGACGACAAGCCTGCGGCGGTGACCTTCCTCGAGCAGGGCTGGAGCCCGGAAATCCGCGCCGCCTTCTACCACACGCCGCAGGGCTCGCGCATGATTCCCGACGCCTGGTTCATGGCGCTCGAGGCGCCGGACGGCAGCGGCATGATGGCCGAGGACGCGATGCTCGCCCGGTACGGCCTGATCCCCACCGACGCGCCGACGCCGCTCAATCCCCGGGCGCTGCCGATCGGCTTCGCCGTCGACCCGGTCGACGTGCCCGGCCTCGGCGCCCATGTCGGTCTCACCTGTGCCGCCTGCCACACCGCCGAGATCACCGTCGAAGGCCGCCGCGTCCGCATCGACGGCGGGGCGGCGAGTTTCGACTTCGACCGGTTCTATGCCGATCTCGCCCGCGCGGTCGAGCGCACCTTGTTCGACGACGGCGCCTTTCGCCGCTTTGCCGCGCGGCTGATCACCGAGCCCACGCCGATCGCCGCGGCGGAGCTCAGGCTGCAGCTGGCGCAGTTCCAGGCACAGTTGGCCGGCGATGCGGCGATCCGGCGACCGGCGCTCGAATCGGGCTTCGGCCGGGTCGATGCGCTGACCCAGATCCTCAACGCGCTCGCGGCCGGCGGCCAGCGCGACCCAAGCAACCTGCGGCCGGCGCGGGCGCCGACCAGCTATCCGCATCTCTGGCTCGCCCCGGAGCTCGAGTTCGTGCAGTGGAACCCGATCGCGGCGAGCCCGATCGGGCGGAACGGGGGCGAGGTGCTGGGCGTGTTCGGCAGTGCCGACCTGAGCGGCGAGCCGGCCGACTGGTACCGCTCGACGATCCTGCTCGACGAGCTGCACGCGCTGGAGAGCTGGATCGCCGATCTCGCGCCGCCGCGGTGGGACGAGACGATCTTCGGCCCGATCGACGCTTCCCTGGCGGAATCGGGCAGGGATCTCTATCGGCAGCATTGCGATGCCTGCCACAGCGCGCCGCCCTATCGCCGCACCAGGGCGGAGGAGAACGCCTTCGGCCTGCAGTTCATCGAGATCGCCAAGATCGACTACCGCGCCGTCGGCACCGACCCGACCTATGTCCAGGATCTCGAGCGGCGGCTCGTGCGCGCCGGCCCCGCCATCCGCGCCGTGGCCGGCGACCGGCCGCTGGTGCCGGCAGCAGCGTTCTTCGACAGCGCGGTCGGTGCCGTGGTCGGCCGGGCCCTCGACGCGGCCGGCCTCGGCCGCGAGGAGAGGCTGCAGCGGATGGGGTATCGCCTGCGGCCGCCGGCGGAGCTCGGAGCGCGGCCCCTACCCTATGCCCCGACCAGCATCACCACGCTGAAGGCCGGGCCGCTCGCCGGGATCTGGGCTTCCGGACCCTATCTGCACAACGGCTCGGTGGCGACGATCTACGAGCTGCTGTCGCCCGTGGCCGAGCGGCGGGCGATCTTCTGGACGGGCAGGCGCGAGCTCGACCGCGAGCGGCTGGGCCTCGTCAGCGACGCGGCACCGGGGCTGTTCCGCTTCGACACGGCCCTGCCCGGCAACCTCAACATCGGGCATGTCTATCCGCGGCAGGGCCTCGGCCATGACGAGCGCATGGCGCTGATCGAGTACCTCAAGACGTTGTAGGGGCAGCGCCCGTCATCCCTCGTTCGGGATGTCGAGCACCTTGCCGCAGTGCTTGCAGTGCACGGCGTCCGGATCGTGCTTGAGCAGGCCGCAGTCCGGGCAGCGGTAGCGCACCCGGGCCGGCATGAACACCGCCTGGACGAGGCGGATGAAGAGCGCGATGCCGACGATCATGATCAGCACCGACAGGAGCTTGCCGGTCTCGCCGGCGAGCGTGATGTCGCCGAAGCCGGTCGTCGTCAGGGTAGCCACGGTGAAGTAGAGGGCGTCCACATAGGTCTCGATCAGCGGGTTGCGGTCGACCTGGTGGACGTAGACGAAGGCGGTGGTGACGAAGAGGAAGAGCAGCATGTGGATGCCGCTCTGGATCGCGTCCTCATGCTGGCGGACCCACTTGTGGCGCCGCTTCAGCGTCTCGAAGAGGTGGTAGGAGCGGGCGAGCCGGGCCGCGCGCAGGACCCGGAGGAACGCCAGCGTCGCGTAGTCGCCGGTGAGGAGCGGGGCGAGCAGCGACAGGATCACGATGGCGTCGGCGATGGTCACCCAGTTGAGGAGCAGCCGCCCCGGATGCTGGGCGATGTAGAGCCGGGCGGCGAAATCGAGGCCGAGCACCAGCGCCAGCGCCAGGTCGACCCAGAGCAGCCAGGGTGCCTCGGCGATGAACGTGACGGTGAGGAAGAACAGGATGGTGGCGACGTCGAAGACGACGAGGCCGTACTGGAAGCGGGCGGCCCGCCGGTCGGCGCCGAAGTAGAGATCGCGCAGGGCACCGCGCAGCGAGAAGGGTGGCGGCGCGTCCGGCGTCTCGCCGGCCGCCGCATCGGCCCCGGCCTCGTCCTGCCGCACGGCCCTCGGGCCGGTCAGGTCACCGGCAGCATGACGTGGCGCCGATAGCCGGGCCGTCGCTCGAGCTCGGCGAACCAGTTCTCGAGATGGGGCAGGTTCGGCCGGTCGACCGGCAGGTTGCGGTAGCGCCAGAAGGCGCAGCCCAGCGGGATGTCGCCCATGGTGAGCGCCTCGCCGGCGACGAAGCGGCGACAGGACAGATGCTCGTCGAGCAGTTGCCAGACGGGCTTGATCGCCGCGACGGCGGCGGCGATCGCGGCCGCGTCGCGGTCGGCCTCCGGGGTGCGCACGAGGCCCCAGAAGATCGGGTGGAGCTGCGGCTGCAGCGTGGTGATCTGCCAGTCCATCCAGCGGTCGGCGAGCGAGCGGATGCCGGGGTCCTCGGGCCAGAGCGCGCCGCTGCCGTACTTCGCAGCGAGGTAGCGCACCGTGGCGTTGCTCTCCCAGAGCGCGAGGCCGCCGTCCTCGACCACCGGGATGCGGCGGTTGGGGTTCAGCGCGGTGTAGGTGTCGGTGTGGAGCCCGCCGAAGGCGCCGCCCGCGTCGATGCGCTCGAACGCGACCCCGACCTCCTCGGCCGCCCACAGCACCTTCTGCACGTTGAAGGAATTGGTCCGCCCCCAGATCCGTAGCATCGGCGTCTCCCGTCTCGTCCCGTTCCGGCACCGCAGGTTTGCCACATCCGCGCGGCGACGGCGACGGGTGAATCGGGAGGCCCGACGACTCTCGGGCGGCGCGGCATCGGGCGGGCCGGCGCCGGGCCGGCCGCTGCCGACCGCTCGCCGGGGCCCGGCAACCGGGCCTCAGCAGGCGACGCGCGCGAAGCGGTGGAGCCGGGTGCCGGCGGCGTTGAGCGGCCTTGTGTCCCGCAGGGCGAGGCCGCGAGCCGCGAGGGCGGTCACCGGGTCCTGCCCGGCGGCGCCGGAGAAGAGCGGCAGGCCGCGGCCGAAGGTCAAGGGCTCGATGGTGATCTCCGCGGCGTCGATCAGCCCGCGGCCGGCGAACCAGTCGTGCACGGCCACGCCGCCGAGGATGCCGCAGTGCTCCGGGCGCCACACCGGCTCGAGGGCGGCGAGGATGGCCTCGAGGCTCACGCGCTCGGGGTCGACCCAGAGCCGTGCCGGATGGCGCCAGAGCGGCGTCGGACAGGTGCGCGAGAACACGACGCGGCGGCGGCTCGGCCGCCAGGCCTGTGTGTGCGTGAGCCGGCCCATGAAGGACCAGTCCAGGGCGCCCACCGTCGCGGCGAAGACCAGTTGCTCCTCGGGCGATGCCCAGGTTTCCGGCGGCTCGCCCGCGGGCCCGGTGATGAAGCCGTCGCCGCTGGTGACGGCGATCAGGGTGAAGTGCGGCATCGGCGCCCTGAGGCAAGTGGCTGGCGACAGGCCATCGGCCCTACCGGCCGGCCACGCGGGGTGTCCGTTGCGCCAACGCCGGGCGGCGCGCCGCTCGCTGGTTGGTCAGCCGATGACGATGGTGCAGGCGGCGATGATCATCGTCCACAGCGCCAGGCTGGCGGCGACGATGACGAGTTGCGGATTGACGGGGAGCCCGCGGGCATCACCCATCGGCACCCGTCGGGGTGCCCCCCCTCGCCGTCCCCGATGCTGCGACCCGATGCAACCCTTGGTATCTTGCATTCCGGTGCCCACTCATTTCTGGGTTGAACCCAGCGTTTCTTCTTGACCGAGGCTTCTTCGCTACACCTTTCGGCGAGCCGGCGCAAGCGCTACCAACTTTTTGGTGAAATTCCCCATCCGGCTTCTCAACCCCGGGAGCTGGCGCGCGGGTGCCGCCGCGCACCGTCTGGCCACCGTGCGCTTCCTCCATTACATCCAGGGCCATGCCAGCACCCGTCGCCGCCACCGTCCAGCCGCCCTACCTCGCCGGGCTCAACCCGGAGCAGCAGGCGGCCGTGCTCGCTCCCGACGGGCCGCTCCTGGTGCTGGCCGGGGCCGGCACCGGCAAGACCCGGGTGCTGACCACGCGGCTCGCCCACCTCCTGATGACCGGCCGCGCCCGGCCGCACGAGCTCCTCGCCGTCACCTTCACCAACAAGGCGGCGCGCGAGATGATCGAGCGCGTCGAGGCGCTGATCGGCCGCAGCTGCGCCGGGCTCTGGCTCGGCACGTTCCACAGCATCGGCATGCGCCTGCTCAGGGCGCATGGCGAGCTGGTCGGGCTCGAGCCCAGCTTCACCATCCTCGACACGGACGACCAGCTGCGGCTGCTCAAGCAGGTGGTCCAGGCGGCCGAGCTCGACGAGAAGCGCTGGGCGCCGCGGGTGCTGCTGGCCCTGATCCAGCGCTGGAAGGACCGCGGCTACCGGCCGGCGGACGTGCCGCGCAGCGAGGTGGGCGATTTCGCCGCCGGCCGCTCGCTCGAGCTCTACAAGGCCTACCAGCAGCGGCTGGCGACCCTGAACGCCGTCGATTTCGGTGACCTGCTCCTGCATCCCTTGAGCATCCTGCGCGAGCATGCCGACGTCCTCGCCCGCTACCAAGACCGGTTTCGGGCCATCCTGGTCGACGAGTACCAGGATACCAACGTCGCGCAGTACCTGCTGCTCCGCCTGCTCGCCCAGCGGCACAGGAACATCACCTGCGTCGGCGACGACGACCAGTCGATCTACTCCTGGCGGGGGGCCGAGGTCGGCAACATCCTGCGCTTCGAGCAGGATTTCCCGGGGGCGGGTGTCGTTCGGCTCGAGCGCAACTACCGCTCGACCGGATCTATCCTCGGAACCGCCTCGGGGTTGATCGCGCGGAACACCGCCCGGCACGGCAAGACGCTCTGGACGGAGGACGAGGCCGGGATCCCGGTGCGCGTCGCCGGGCTCTGGGACGACGCCGAGGAGGCCCGCTATGTCGGCGACGAGATCGAGGCGGCGCAGCGCGACGGCATAACGCTCGGCCAGATGGCGGTCCTGGTTCGCGCCGGTTTTCAGACCCGCGCCTTCGAGGAGCGCTTCATCCAGATGGGCCTGCCCTATCGCGTGGTCGGCGGCCCGCGCTTTTATGAGCGGGCCGAGATCCGCGACGCGATCGCCTATCTGCGGCTGATCGCCCAGCCCGCGGACGACCTCGCCTTCGAGCGCATCGTCAATCTGCCCAGGCGCGGAATCGGCGACGCCGCGATCAAGACCCTGCACGAGGTCGCCCGGCGGACCGAGCAGCCGCTCACCACCGTCGCCCGGCAGATGCTGGGCACGGACGAGCTCGCGACCCGGACCAGGAACGCGCTGGCCGGCTTCCTCGCCATGCTCGACACTTGGCGGCGGGCGATGGCCGAGCTGCCGCCGCGCGATCTCGCGGAGCGCGTCCTCGACGAGAGCGGCTACACGGAGATGTGGCAGAACGACCGCTCGCCCGACGCGCCGGGCCGGCTCGACAATTTGAAGGAGCTGGTCAAGGCGATCGACGAGTTCGAGACCCTGGGCGCCTTTCTCGAGCATGTCAGCCTGGTGATGGACGCCGTGGGCGAGAGCGGGGCGGACCTCGTCTCGATCATGACCCTGCACGGGGCCAAGGGGCTCGAGTTCGACACGGTTTTCCTCGCCGGCTGGGAGGAGGGGCTCTTCCCCAACCAGCGGGCGCTGGACGAGGGCGGGGCCAAGGCGCTCGAGGAGGAGCGACGCCTCGCCTATGTCGGCATCACCCGGGCGCGCAGGCGCTGCACCATCAGCTTCGCCTCCAACCGCCGCATCTACAACCAGTGGTCGTCGTCCGTGCCGTCGCGCTTCATCGCCGAGTTGCCGGCCGACCATGTCGAGCATCTGCACCGCAACCCGGCGATGCGCCCGGACGCCGACGCCTTCATGGACGAGCTCTTCACCCAGCCCCGCGTCGCCAAGTTCCGGTCGCGCCGGGCCGAGCTCGGCAAGGTGATCGAGGGCAAGGCCGAGATCCTGAAGACGCCGCCCCGGGCCGGGACGATCTTCAACGCCGGCGACCGGATCTTCCACCAGAAGTTCGGCTATGGCCGGGTCACCAACGTCGATGGCGACAAGCTCGAGATCGCCTTCGACAAGGCCGGCACCAAGAAGGTCGTCTCGAGCTTCGTCGAGGCGGCGTGATGCCGGCGCGCCCCGAGGCGACGCGGCCCTGGCCCGAAGGCAACGACCCGGACGGTCTCTGGCAGGCGGGCTTCGCGCTCGCAACCGAGCCGCCGCAGTCCCTGCTCGAGGCGCTGGAGGCGATGGCGCTCTCGGCCTCGATCTTCGCGAGCGAGGTCGACGACCAGGACGACGCGGTGCGCTGGCGGGTCGACCTGCTGTTCGGGGAGCAGCCGGACGCGGCGGTGCTCGCCGACCGGCTCGACGCGCTCTTGGCCGCGCACGGCGCGCGGCGGGACGGACCCCTCGAGATCCATTGGCTGCCTCACCAGGATTGGCTCGCGGCCGCGCGGATGGCCCGCCCGCCCCTCCGGGTCGGCCGGTTCTACGTGCACGGGCCCGACGATCCGCTGCCGCGAACGCCGCGCCTCTTGCCGCTCCTGATCGAGGCCGGACTGGCTTTCGGCTCGGGCGAGCACCAGACCACCGGCGCCTGCCTCGAGGCGTTCGACCAGCTGCTGCGCCGCCGGCCGTTCCGCCGGGTGCTCGACATGGGCTGCGGCTCGGCCATCCTGGCCATCGCCGCCACCCGGGCGGACCGCCACGCCCGTGCCATCGCCGTCGACAACGATCCCCTGGCCGTGGCCGTCGCCCGCGACAATGCCGACCGCAACCGCGTCGGTGGCCGGGTCCGCTGCCTCGTCAGCGACGGCTACGCCGACCCGGCCGTGCGCCACGCGGGCCCCTACGACCTGATCTTCGCCAACATCCTGGCCGATCCGCTGATCGCCATGGCCGGCGACCTCAGGCGGCATCTGGCCCCGGGCGGGGTGGCCGTGCTCTCCGGCCTGCTCGAGCGGCAGGCCGCGGCCGTGCTGACGGCGCATCGGGCGCAGGGCCTGCGCGAGATCGCCCGCATCGAGCGCCACCCCTGGGTGGCGCTCGTGCTGCGCCGGCTCAGGCGGCCGCTGGCGCGCTAGCGGGCCGCTAGAGAACCTCGACCAGCTCGGTCTCGAAGGTCAGGTCCTCGCCGGCCAGCGGGTGGTTGGCGTCGAGCCTGGCCGTCTGCTCGTCGACCTCGATCACGGTGAGCACCAGCTCGTTGCCCGCCTGGTCCTTGGCGGCCAGCCGGCTGCCCGGGGTGAGGTCGACCTGCGGCGGGATCGCCGTGCGCGGCAGCTCCTGGACGAGCTCCGGCCGGTGCGGCCCGTAGGCGTCATCGGCCGCGATGGTCACAGTCCTGGTGTCGCCCGGCACCATCCCGGCCACCGCCTGGTCGAACCCGCCGATCACCTGCCCGCCGCCGACGGTGAACTCGAGCGGTGCGCGGCCCTTCGAGCTGTCGAAGGTGCTGCCGTCCGCGAGCGTGCCGGTGTAATGGACGCGGACGGTCTGCCCGTTGGCTGCCTGCATGGCGATCTCCTCGCATTCTGGGCTCGGTGGACGACGCAGCGTCACGTCGGCGACGCGGCAGCACGCCGTGCTCATGGTCTCCAGGTGGGGGCCATGGCCTGGATGTCACCCCCGAAAGCGCCACTTCTTCGCCTGGACGGGACACGACCTGACCGCACGACGAGGCGAGGCCGCGAATGCAACAGCCGATGAAGCTCCTTGGCGCGGTGGCCACGGTGCTCGTCCTGGCCGCGGCCGGGCCGGCGGCGGCCTGCAGCCGCACGACCGATTGCCACCTCGGCGACCGTACCTACAGGATCGTGCTGCCGGCCGAGCGGGACCCGGCCCTGCCCTTGGCCGCCCTGGTCTTCGCGCACGGCCATCGCGGCTCGGCCGACGGCACCATGCGCAATGACGGGCTCGCCAGCCTCGCCGACGACTACGGCATCGCCGTCGTCGCCGCCGATGCCGGGGCGGCGGACTGGCAGTTGCCCGGCACGCCGAGCCGGCCGGAATCCGACGGCTCGGTGACGCTCGCCTATTTCGATGCGCTGCGCCGGGAGCTGATCGACCGCTTCGGCGTGGACCCGGCGCGCGTCGTCGCCGCCGGCTTCTCCTCGGGCGGCATGCTGGTCTGGCATCTGGCCTGCCACCGCGGCGACGACTATGCCGGGTTCATCCCGCTTTCCGGCACGTTCTGGGCCCCGCTACCGGAAAGCTGCCCGACCACCGCCGTGACCCTCGTCCACTACCACGGCACGGCCGACAGCGTGGTCCCGCTCGACGGCCGGCCGATCCGCACGAGCCGGCAGGGGAATGTCCTCGCGGCGATGGCCCTGTTCGCCACCGCCGGTGGTTTCCATCGGGCCGAGAGCCTCGTGGACGGCGACCGGCGCTGCGAGCGCGCCGTGAACGACGTCGGCAACCGCCTGGAACTCTGCCTCTTCGACGGCGGGCACAGCTACCGGCGCGCCGATCTCGTCAGGGCACTCCGGCTGCTCGACCTGATCCCGGGCACGACGACCGCGGGCGACTGACCCGGCGCCCGTCGGCGCTCAGTCGGCCAGGACCAGGCCCACGCGGGCATCGGCGAACCACTGGTCGATCGCCGCCTCGAGCGCCACGGCGAGCCGGCTCTCCCAGTCGGCCAGCGTGACGTCCAGGGCGGCGCGATGAGCGGCGATGAAACCGTCACGGTGCTGCGCCGCATCGAGCTCGTTCAGGGTATAGTCGACGGCGAGGCCGAGGAGCCCGCCGGCCACCGCACCCACGGCCGTGCCGGCCGCCGGCTGGACCACGGTGCCCAACGCCGCGCCACCCTGCGCCATGGCGAGCCTGGCGGCCACGGCCGTCACTTGGCGCCGGGCGAGGCCGGCAAGGATGCGTCGGGTGGCACGCTCGGCGGCGGGTGCGAGAAGGCCTGCCCCGACGACGGCACCGCCACCGATGGTGGCCAGCCCCAGAACCGCGTCGAAGGACCTGTCGGCCGTGAGATGATGCGGCGGCCGGAACCGCTGGGCGTCCCAGTCCAGGGTCAGCGTGCTGAGCCGCCGCGCCTCGCCGGGCGCCGCCAGATGCCGGGTCGCCTCGGCCAGGAACTGCTGCAGATGTGGGTCCTGCGCGGCCACCAGCCGCAGCCAGCGACCATGGGCCCGGCGGGCGGCGTCCTCGAAGCCCTGCCGGAGCGCGGGCTCGCGCAGCGCCGGCTGCAGCACCATGGCCTCGAAGTGTCGCATGAAGTACTCCGCGAGGTCGCGCTCGACCGCGAGCGCGAGCGGCTCGTACCGGCCGGGCTCCAGCAGCCGGCTCGCGGTTGCGACCGCCGCCTTCTCGAGCACCACGTACGAGCGCCTCCAGGCGAAAAACCAGTCGGCGTGGCGCTCGAGCGCCGATTCCGCATCGGCGAAGGCGTCGGCGAAGAGAGCCGTGACCTCGGCCCGCGCCTGCCGCACGGAGCGCTGCCGCTCGCGGTCGAGCCGGCGCAAGGTCTCGTTGACGAAGCGGTCGGCCTCGTCGCGCTCCACAACCAGCCGCCGCAGGGCACCGTCGTCGTCGCGCACCAGGACGGTGACGGCTTCCTCGAGCGGCGGGCCCGTGTCGATAACCGCCACGGACCCGTCCGGCTGCACCGCCCGGCCGTGGACGACGTCGCGGCTGTAGCCCGTCCACCAGTTGGTGGCGATCACCACGAGGCCCAGCACGACGGCGAGGATGGCAACCGCCGTCGCCAGGGGTGCCAGGACACTGGCGAGCACGCCGCGCCGCACGATCCGCGCGGGCCGGGACCAGCCGCGCCGGGACGGCTCGGCCGGGCGATCCTGCGGCAGCGCCGGCGTCGTCATGCGCTTCTCCTCGACCGGGCGAGCGCGGGGCGGCCCGCCGCCCCGCGCCGAGACAGCCTAGTGCACCCGCCGCCCTCTGGCCAGCCGCCGCCCGCCGACGCCAGCCGGTCAGCTGTCCATCTTGAGCGCCGCGAGGAAGGCCTCCTGCGGGATCTCGACATTGCCGATGTTGCGCATCCGCTTCTTGCCGGCCTTCTGCTTCTCGAGCAGCTTGCGCTTCCTGGTGATGTCGCCGCCGTAGCACTTGGCGGTGACGTCCTTCCTGAAGGCCGAGATGGTCTCGCGCGCGATCACCTTGCCGCCGATCGCCGCCTGGATGGCGATCTTGAACATCTGCCGCGGGATCAGCTCCTTGAGCTT
>CAYWSB010000121.1:0-15792 GCA_964460465.1 uncultured Geminicoccaceae bacterium
ACTTTCCCACGGTCAGGACCCCGATGCACCTACCCTTGGTGAGAAATCCGGGCTAGAGCGGCAGGCAGGATCAGGCCGCGGCCAAGCCTTTCGGCCGACTTTTACACGACCGGGAAGCGCAAGGCGGTGCAATGCCGCCAACCCGGTTTGGGGACATGATCGGGCATGCCACTGCCGACCTGCCGGAAGCCCGAGCGCACCGGCGTGCCGCGCCGCTCGGCTCGGTGCACGCCGCGACCTCGGGTTTGCCTACCGCTCCCCGACGGCCTCGGCGATGCGGTGGTCGAGGCGGTCGTCGTCGAGGCCCGCCGGCTCCTGGTGGATGATGATCTCGGCCGTGCCGAACGCGTCGGTCAGGGTGGCCTCGAGCGCGTCGGTGACGTGGTGCGCCTGGCGGACGGTCATGGCGGGATCGAGCTCGATGTGCAGCTCGATGAAGGTGGTGCTGGCGGAGCGCCGGGTGCGCAGATCGTGGCAGTCGTGGACCGCCGGATGGGCCCGGACCAGGGCCTCGATGCGGCCGCGATCGGCGGCCGAGAGCTCGCGGTCCATCAGCGTGTCGACGGCGGCCTTGCCGATCCTGAAGGCGTGCCAGGCGAGATAGAGCGCGACCAGGGCCGCGGCCGCCGGATCGAGCCAGACGATGCCGAGGCGGGCGGTGGCGACGAGGGTCGCCAGCACCAGGAGGTTGGTGGCGAAGTCGGCCGTATAGTGCAGCCGGTCGGCGGCGATCGCCAGCGAGCCCGTGCGGTTGACCACCCAGCGCTGGAACATCACGAGCAGGAGGGTGACGCCGATGGCGCCGACCAGGACGGCGAGCGGGAAGACGCCCGGCTCGATGAGGCGCGGGTTGGCCAGCCGCTCGCCGGCGCCGATCAGCACGAACAGCGCCGAGCCCATCACCAGCGAGGCCTGGGCCAGGGCGGAGAGGCTCTCGGCCTTGCCGTGCCCGTAGCGATGCTTCTTGTCCGGCGGCTGCTGGCTGATGCGGATGGCGACGAAGGTGATCGCCGAGCCCGCGATGTCGGCCAGGCTGTCGATCATCGAGGCGAGCATGGCGAGCGAGTCGGAGAGGATGGCCGCCAGCAGCTTGGCCAGCGTCAGCAGGATCGCGGTCGCGAGGCTGGCGGTGGCGGCGAGGCGGTTGAGGGACTCCGGATCGTCGGTTCTCAGCATGGCGTCACGGTCGTCGCCCGCGGCTCAATAGAGCCGGTCGCGGTAGCTTTGCGCCAGCCGTTCTGCCGTCTCGGCCGCGCCGAGCCCGGCCACCTGGTCGCTGATGAGGCGGGCGAGCGTCGGAAAGCCGCCCGTCTCGATCTGCCGGGCCGGGTCCGACAAGCCCGCGCGGCTCGGCGCCTCGCCGCCATCGAGCCGAACGCTCTCGACGGTGACGACCAGCACCGAGCGCGGCGGCTTGCCGGCATGGGCCGTGGCCGCGAGATGGGCGGGATCGGTCGAGACGCGGGCGCGGCCGGCCACGTGCAGGGTCGCGGGGCTGCCCGGCAGGAAGAAGAGCGGGCCGACATGCGGGCTGGCCAGGACGTTGGCGAGGCCGTCGAGACGGTTGTTGCCGATCCGGTCGGGCACCAGCAGGGTCCGCCCGTCCTGGATCGTGACGAAGCCCGGGGCGTCGCCCCTGGGCGAGGCGTCGCAGCGGCCCGCTGCGTCCGCCGTCGCCATGACGAGGAAGGGGGAGCGCTCGATGAAGCGCCGGCGGAGCCCGTCGACGCGATCGCCCGTGACGGTGCTGCCGGCCGGCGATGCCGTGCTCTCAATAGAGCTCGTCACGGTATTCCTTCTCGATCAGCCGCTCGGTGGCGGCGACGTCGGCCTCCTCGATCTGCTCGCTGATGATCCGACCGAGGCTCGGGAAGCTGCCCTTCTCGATGTGCCGGGCGGAATCCCAGAGATGCGAGCGGATCAGGGCCTTGCCGCAGTGCATGTAGGCCTCCTCGACGGCGACCACGATGACCGCCTTGGGCGGCTTGCCGGCATGGGCAGTGGCCTCGAGATGGGCGGGCTCGGTCGAGATCCTGGCCCGGCCGTTGACCCGGAGCGTCTCCTGGTAGCCGGGGAGGAAGAAGAGCAGGCCCACCTGCGGGTTGGCGACGACGTTGGCGAGGCTGTCGACCCGGTTGTTGCCCAGCCGGTCGGGGATGAGCAGCGTGGTGTCGTCCTGGACTACGACGAAGCCCGGCGCGTCGCCCTTGGGCGAGGCGTCGCAGCGGCCCAGGGCATCGGCCGTCGCCATGACCAGGAAGGGCGACCGCGCGATGAAGGCGCGGCAGTGCTTGTCCAGCCGCGACAGCTGCTTCAGCGCCGCCGGACGGCTGACGCTGCCATAATGCGCGCGCAAGGCTGCGGGATCGGCGATCGTCTCGGGCATGGGGCGGCTCCTCCGCTGGCGGTGCGCCGCCGGCTATAGGCCGCCCGGCGAGAGGAGGCCAGCCCGGGCGCGCCGCAGCGGAGAGCGAAGGAATAATAGCCTAGCACGATGCCGCCGTCAACCGCCTCCCGGGTCCGTTCGACAGATTCGGGGGGTGTCGGCCCGGGGGTTCCGGCCGCGGTCGTGGCAGGTCCCGTCGGCGCTGGGCCAAGCCATTGCCAAACAGAGGCCTTTACCGATTGCCTGCGACACTTTGGCAGCCCAGGTTCGTTCGCGGGTCCTTGGGTTCGCTCGTCGAAATCCAGGGCTTTTGAACCCGGGCGCCGGGTTCGTTCGTCGTCTGGCGGGTTCGTTCGCGGGTTCGTTCGTCGCGAATCGGGCGAAATGCGCCGCTATACGCGCCATAAGGAACGCTTATGGCGCGTATAGCGGCGAAGATTATGACAAATGGCGCATATAGCGGCGCATCGCTCGGGTTCATGGCGCGTATAGCGGCGCAACCCGGGCGGAAATGTGCCGCCCGATGCGCCACGGATAGTGGCTTCATGGGCCCACACATGAAAGGTCATAAGCATTGCTTATGGGGCGGTGAAGGGGCAGGACAGAGGCGGGAAGGCTCGCCTTCCCGCGCCCATCCGGTCCTTTGCGGTGGTGGCGGCATGGGGGGTGGTACGGTGAGCAAGGCGAGAGCGAATGGTTAAAAAGGGAGGTGTCCCCTTTGGCCGAATGGTTAAAAAGGGAGGTGTCCCCTTTGGCCGAATGGTTAAAAAGGGAGGTGTCCCCTTTGGCCGATGGTGGCGGCGGCTGGCGCGGAGAGCCGGGTGAAGGCTTCGAGGTCGGGGGGCAGGTCGATCCGGGTCGGCATGGCGGCGAGCTCCGTTGCTTGTCTCATCTTGCCCAGGCGCGTGGCGCTGTCACGCGTGGCTCGCCGCCGTGGGGCCGTTGCCGGAGGTCGGCTTATAGGGGCACCAAGCGCTGGTCGCGGCCGGGCTGGCGTTTGGGGAGGTCGAGGTCGACGCCGCCCAAGGGCGCGAAGTGGTGGCGGATGGCTTCGTAGGCGTTGCTCGGGTGCTCGTCCGGGGTCGCCAGCGCTTCCTTCAGGATGCGGCGGGCTTCCTCCTCCATGGAGTGGCCCTGGCGGGCGGCGCGGAGGCGCAGCCGTTCCTTCACGGTGGGTTCGAGTCTGCGGATCGTGAGGGTGGTCATGGCTGCCCTGGCCTCGGCTGGCTTGTGCCAGCACTCAACCTACCATCCGCCAGCAGCACCAACAACGCCACTGCCAAGGAACGGTGGGGCGTGGGGAGGCATTGCCTCCCCACATTCTCTTTCTTTCTCTTTCTTTTCCTGGGCTTTCCGCTCAACCCAGGAGCCAGCGGTGGGATTCTTCGGTGTTGAACTTCCAGATGCGTTTCGGGCCGGCCATGACGTTGAGGTAGTAGAGGTCGTAGCCGTGGGCGGTGGCGCAGGGGTGGTAGCCTTTGGGGACGAGGACGACGTCGCCGTTCTCGATGGTCATGGTTTCGTCGAGGGATCGGTCGTCGGTGTAGACGCGCTGGAAGCCGAAGCCCTGCGGGGGGTCGAAGCGGTGGTAGTAGGTTTCCTCCAGCTGGCTTTCGTGGGGGAGGTTGTCGGTGTCGTGCTTGTGGCTGGGGTAGGAGGACCAGCAGCCGGAGGGGGTGATCACCTCGACGACGAGGAGGGCGTGGGCGGGCTCGGTCTCGGGGAGGATGTCGGCGACGTGGCGGGTGTTGGTGTCCTTGCCGCGGGTGGAGGTCCTGACGGCGTCGGGGGTGATCAGGCGGGTTTTGTGGTCGCCGCCTCCGGGGGCGGAGCAGACGGCGAGCTCCAGGTCGCTCTCCGGCACGACGGCCCAGGCGGTGGCCCGTGGGATGTAGACGGCGGTTGGCTTGCCCTGGAACGGGCTTTCCCGGCCGCCGATGCCGCGGAAGGTTTCGGGGCCGGCCTCGACGGTGCAGCGGCCCGAGAGAAGGACGAGGCAGTGCTCCCGGTCGTTGCCGGGGCGCTCCAGGCGCTGGCCGGGGCTGAGCCGGTGGACGGCAAAGCCCACGTGGTGCCAGCCGGCGCTTTCGGGCGTCACCTCGTGGACGAGGCCCTTGGCGTCGGGGGCGTGGTTCTTCAGGAGCAGGTCGGGCATCAGCTGGTCCCTCTGGCCTTGTCCCAGGCGGCGATCAGCCTGGCATAGGCGTCGGCCATGCGATCGATCGCCGTCTGGTCGTCGATGCGGTTGTTGAGCCAGTCCTCGGCGGGGCCGCCGAAGATGGAGCGGCCGACGGCGAAGCCCTTGCAGATCGGGTGGCCGGCGGCGCGGGCGAAAGCGGCCTCAAGCGCGGCCTCGGGTGCCTCGAGGCCCAGAAGCAGGACGCCGCGGCAGTGCGGGTCGTGCGCCTGGATGGCCTCGGCGACGGCGTTCCAGGCGGCGTCGCTGCCGGGATCGGGGAGCTTCCACCAGTCGGGGTAGAGGCCGGCGGCGTAGAGCTGGCGGATGGCGCGGGCGGTGGTCTGGTCGTCCTCCGGGAGCCCGGACTTGGACGCGATGATCTCGATCAGCAGGTCGTGGAAGGAGCCGCGGGCGGCGTCCTGGAGGATCTGCAGGCGCTCGATCTGCTCGCTGCGCAGGGCTTCCGGGTCGTCCGGGTGGTAGAAGGCCAGGCACTTGACGCAGTGCTCCCTCGGCCATTCCTTGAGCACGCGGCCGAGGTCGGGGCCGTCGTCGAAGCGGAGCGGGCGGGAGCCCGGCAGCTCGATCGGCCGGCCGATCCACAAGCCCCGGCCCGTGGCCCTGGCGAGCGTGGCCTGGCCGTAGCGGCCATCCAGGAGGAGGCCGAGGTCGGACCGGTTGCCGCGCACCTGGACGAGCGCCTGAAAGCAGAGGTCCTTGAAGTACGGGATGTGGCCGTGGGTGACGCCGGCGGCGTCGCACAAGGCCTCGAGCTGGCTGCGGTGGTCGAAGGCGAAGGCCAGCACGCGCGGCCAGTGGCGCTCGCGGTTGGTGCTCCAGTGCAGGCGCTCGAGGACCGGGTCCTTCCGGAGGGCACGGGTGGGCGAGCCGTGCTCGAGGAAATGCGCGAGCTCGATCCAGGAGGGGATGGCCGGGGCACAGCCGTGGCGGGAGACGGCGAAGGCGCCGCAGGCATTGGCGAGGCGGCAGCATTCCGCCAGCGGCAGGTCGCGGAGATAGCCCCGCAGGAAGCCGGACATGAAGGCGTCGCCGGCCCCCAGCACGTTGTAGACGTCGACCGGGAAGCCCGGGCCCTTGATGCCCTGCTCCAGATCGTCGGGGATCGTGCCGTCGAAGGCGACGCAGCCCATCGGGCCGCGCTTGCAGACGATCAGCGCTTCGGGGGCCAGCTCGCGGACCTTCCTGATCGCGGCCAGGGTGTCGGTGGTGCCGCCGGCGATGTGCAGCTCCTCCTCCGTGCCGACGACGACGTCGCACAACGGGAGGATGGTCTGCAGATGGGCGGTGGTGCGTGCGCTCTCGACGAAGCGCTCCTCGCCGAGGCCGTGGCCGGTCAGGCCCCAGAGGACCGGGCGGTAGTCGATGTCGAAGACCACCTTGCGGCCGGCGCGCCGCGCCACCTCGGCGGCCTTCCTCGAGGCGGCGTCGAGACTGGGGCGCGAGAAGTGGGTGCCGGTGACGACCACGGCCTTGGCGCTCGCGATATAGGCCGGGTCGATGTCGGCGGGCTCGAGGGCGGAGTCGGCGCAGTTCTCGCGGAAGAAGATCAGGGGGAAGGTGTGCTGATCACGGATCCCCAGGACGACGAGGGAGGTGAGCCTTTCCGGGTCGGTCTTGAGGCAGCGCGTGTCGACGCCCCAGCGCTCGACCTCCTCCCGGATGAAGCGGCCCATGTGCTCGTCGCCGACGGCGGTGATCAGGCCGGGCTTGAGGCCGAGCTTGGCGGTGCCGATGGCGATGTTGGTGGGGCAGCCGCCCACATACTTGGCGAAGCTCGACATGTCCTCGAGCCTGCCGCCCGCCTGCTCGCCGTAGAGATCGACCGACGAGCGGCCGATGGTGACGACGTCGAGCGTGGTCCCCTGGTCCGCCATGACTCGCGGGCTCCCCGTCCCTGATTCCAGACGTTAATGAAACACGCATTCCACGAGCAATCAAGGCTGGAACATCTATTCCTTTCTTGCGCAGCGGCTCGCCACCAGCCGGCGGCCGGTCTCGATCACCAGGCTCGTGGCCAGGCACATGGCGGCGATCAGCGAGCGGACCTGCTGCAGCTCGGCGTCGCGGACGAAGAGGGTGGGCCGGCCGAAGGCTGCCAGCGGGCTCACCGGCAGGTCGGTGACGACGACGATGCCGAGGCCGCGCTCGGCGGCCGTCCGGACCGCCTCCACCGTCTCGGGGGCATAGGGCTTGAAGCTCACCGCCAGCATGGCGTCGGCGGGGTCCAGCGCGCGCAAATGCTGGGCCAGCATGCCGCCCTGGTTGTCGAGAACGCGGGCCGGGCGCTCCAGGTTCAAGAGGCCGTAGAGCAGGTAGTTGGCGACCGGCAGGCTGCGACGCTGGGCCACGATCTCGATCCGGCGTGCGGTGGCGAGCCGGGCGGCGGCCTCCCCGAGCTGGTCGCGCGGGGTCAGGGCGGCGAGCTCGTCGATCGCCCGGTGCGCCGCGGCCACGAGCCGGTCGAGCGTGTCGCCGGTGGCGGCCTCGCCGGCGTCGCGCGGCGCCAGCCGCTCGGCATAGCTCGGCATCTGCTCGACGAGGCGCAGGCGGAACAGCCGCTGCATGTCGCTGAAGCCGTCGAAGCCCAGGGCCTGGGCGAAGCGAACCAGGGCCGAGGGGTGCACGCCGGCCTGCTCGGCCACGGTCGCCACGGTTTCGAGCGCTATGGTGTTCGGATGCGCCAGGGCGAAGGCGGCGATGTCCTTGAGCCGGGCACTCAGGCCGTCGTGGCGGGCGGCGATGAGCTGCTCGAGGTCGGCGAAGCTGTGGGGCGGCGCTGCGGCCACCGGCCTGGATGACATTTGTCTCGTCGTCGGCACATTCGTTCCAATCGCCGAGCGGCTGGAATTCTCGTTCCAACCCTCTTGATCAAACGGATAGAATGTGTATTCCATAAAGGCAAGCAGTTGGAAACATCGTTCCGCAGCGTGCCCGGACCCGGGTGTGCGGAGCGGCCCTGCGCCCAGCAATCAGGAGGCATCCATGACAATCAAGACGACACTCGCGGCGGCCGTGGCCGGCGTGCTCTTGGCCGGCACGGCGCTGGCCGAGACCAGCATCATCGTGGTCAGCCACGGCCAGGCCTCCGACCCCTTCTGGTCGGTCGTCAAGAACGGCGTCGACGAGGCGGCGAGCGACTTCGGCGTGCAGGTCGACTACCGCGCCCCCGAGACCTTCGACATGGTGGCGATGGGCCAGCTCATCGACGCCGCGGTCAACCAGGAGCCCTACGGCCTCGTCGTCTCGATCCCCGACGCCGATGCGCTGGGCCCGTCGATCCGCCGGGCGGTCGATGCCGGGATCAGCGTCATCTCGATGAACTCGGGCTCGGATGTGGCGGCCTCGCTCGGTGCTCTCCTGCATGTCGGCCAGTCGGAGTTCGATGCCGGCACCATCGCCGGGGCGGCGCTGGCCGAGATGGGCGGGGCCAAGGGCCTCTGCGTCAACCAGGAGGTCGGCAACGTCGCCCTCGACCTGCGCTGCGCCGGCTTCGCCGAGGGCTTCGGCGGCGAGGTGACGGTGCTGCCGGTGACCATGGACCCGGGCGAGATCCGCGCCAAGGTCACGGCCTCGATCGAGAGCGATCCCGAGATCGACACCATCCTGACGCTGGGTGCCGGGACCGCCGGCGAGGCGGCGCTGGCCGCGCTCGAGGCCATGGGCATGGCGGGCGAGGTCAAGCTCGCGAGCTTCGACCTCTCGGCCAACTTCCTGCAGGCGATCGCCGACGGCAAGGCGACCTTCGCCATCGACCAGCAGCAGTTCCTGCAGGGCTACCTGCCGGTGGCGTTCCTCGCCCTGCAGGCGCGCTATGGGTTGATGCCCGGTGGCGACGTGCCCTCGGGGCCGAACCTGATCACCGCCGACAAGGCGGAGCAGGTCATCGAGCTCAGCGCCCGCGGCATCCGCTGAGCGGTCCGGCCGCGCGGCTCGGGCGCCGCCCGGCCGCGCGGCCGACGCCGAACATACGCCGAGGGAGGCGACGATGGCAGTGGCTTCGGCCGACGAACGCTTGAAGCAGGCATCCTTCATCACCCGGCTGATGCGCCGCCCGGAGCTCGGTGCCCTGGCCGGCCTGATCCTGGTGTCGATCTTCTTCTACGTCCTCGCCAGCCAGCAGATGTTCACGCTCTCGGGCATCCTCACCTTCATGTCGCCGGCGGCGCAGCTCGGCATCCTGGCGATCGGCGCCTCGCTCCTGATGGTGGGCGGCGAGTTCGACCTCTCGGTGGGCTCCATGGTGGCCTTCGCCGGGCTGATCTTCGGCGCCGCGGTCACGGTGCTCCAGCTGCCGCTGATCCTGGCCATTCTCGTCACCTTCGCCATGGCCGCCGCCTTCGGCGCCTTGAACGGCCAGATCGTGCTGCGCACCGGCCTTCCGTCCTTCATCGTGACGCTCGCGTTCCTGTTCATCTTTAGGGGCTTGACGCTGGTCGGGCTGAAGTGGGCGACGGGCGGATCGACGCAGATGCGCGGCATTCGGGACGCGGTCGCCGACAGTGCCCTGGCACCGCTCTTCTCCGGCCAGGCCTTCAAGGGCCTCTTTGCCTGGCTGGCCGAGCGCGGCATGATCGACACGTTCGCGTCGGGCGTGCCCAAGGTCACCGGCATCCCGGTGGACATCCTCTGGTTCCTGGGCCTCGCCGCGGTCGGCACGATCGTCCTCACCCGCACGCGCATCGGCAACTGGATCTTCGCCGCCGGCGGCGACGGCAATGCCGCGCGCAACTCGGGCGTGCCGGTCAACCGGGTGAAGACCTCGCTCTTCGTCGTCACCGCCTGCTGTGCCGCCCTGGTCGCCATCCTGACGGTGATGGAGACGGGCTCGACCGATGCCCGGCGCGGCTTCCAGAAGGAGTTCGAGGCGATCATCGCGGCCGTCATCGGCGGCTGCCTCCTGACCGGCGGCTACGGCTCGGTGATCGGCGCCTTCTTCGGGGCGATCATCTTCGGCATGGTGCTGATCGGGCTGACCTACACGCGGATCGACCAGGACTGGTACCTCGTGTTCCTCGGCGGGATGCTGCTCATCGCCGTCTTCTTCAACAACATCGTGCGCAAGCGTGCGACCGGGGAGCGCTGAGATGGCGACCGCACCGTCGACCAGCCAGGCCCGCGAGACACCGGTCCACCACGCGCCGGCCGCCGAGACCGGCACGCCCCTGATCGAGGTCGACACCATCACCAAGCATTTCGGCTCGGTGATCGCCCTGGCCGGGGTCAGCCTCAAGGTCTATCCGGGCCAGGTGCACTGCCTCCTGGGCGACAACGGGGCCGGCAAGTCGACCCTGATCAAGACGCTCTCGGGGGTGCACAAGCCGAGCTCCGGCGTCTTCAAGGTCGACGGCCGGCCGGTCGCGTTCAACAGCCCGCGGGAGGCGCTCGATGCCGGCATCGCCACGGTCTACCAGGACCTGGCGATGATCCCCCTCATGTCCATCACCCGCAACTTCTTCATGGGCCGCGAGCCGACCAGGGGCGTCTGGCCGTTCCGCTTCTTCGACTTCGGCGAAGCCGACCAGGTGGCGCGCCAGGAGATGCAGCGGATCGGCATCGACGTCCGTGACCCGGAGCAGGCGGTGGGCACGCTCTCGGGTGGCGAGCGGCAGTGCGTGGCGATCGCCCGGGCGGTCTATTTCGGGGCCAAGGTGCTGATCCTCGACGAGCCGACCTCGGCCCTCGGCGTGCGGCAGACCTCGATGGTGCTGAAATACATCTTCCAGGTGCGGCAGAAGGGGCTGGGCGTCATCTTCATCACCCACAATGTCCGCCACGCGCATGCCGTCGGCGACCGCTTCACCGTGCTCAACCGCGGCCAGACGCTCGGCACCTTCGCCAAGCACGAGGTCGATCTCGACGAGCTGCAGAACCTGATGGCGGGCGGGCGCGAGCTGCAGGACCTGTCGGCCGAGCTCGGCGGCACGGTCTGAGCCGGCGCCATGACCCAAACCATCGGCTGCGGGGTGATCGGCACCGGCTACATGGGGGCCTGCCACGCCCAGGCGCTGATCGCCGTGGCGCACGCCTTCGAGCCTCAGCTCAGGCCGCGGCTCGAGATGGTGGCCGATGTCGTCAGCGACGCGGCCCTGGCGGCGCACCGCCGCTTCGGCTTCGCCCGGGCGACGACCGACTGGCGCGTGCTCGTCGCCGACCCGGCGGTAGAGCTGGTCTCGATCACCACCCCCAACGACCTGCACAAGGAGATGGCGCTGGCCGCCCTGGCCGCCGGCAAGCATGTCTGGTGCGAGAAGCCGCTGGCGCTGACCGCCGCCGACGCGGCCGAGCTGGTCGCCGCGGCCGGGGCTGCCGGGAAGACGACGCTGGTCGGCTACAACTACCTGCGCTCGCCGGCCGTGGCCTTCGCCAAGAAGCTTGTTGCCGAGGACGAGATCGGGGCGGTCACCCAGTTCCGCGCCATCTTCGACGAGGACTTCATGGGGCCGGCCGAGTTTCCGTTCTCCTGGCGATCCGAGCGGGCCAAGGCGGGGACGGGGGCGCTCGGCGACATGGGCAGCCACCTCGTCAACCTCGCCCACTACCTCGTGGGGCCGATCGTCGAGGTCGCGGCCGGCCTCTTCACGGCCATCCCCGAGCGCCGCGACGGCGAGGGCCGGCTGCGCCGGGTCGAGAACGACGACGTGGCCGAGGCCTTGGTGCGCTTCGCCAACGGTGCGGTGGGTCATCTCGGCTGCTCGCGGATCGCCTGGGGCCGGAAGAACGGCCTCGACTTCGAGCTCTACGGGCGCCAGGGCGGGCTGCGCTTCACCCAGGAGCGGTTCAACGAGATCCAGCTCTTCCGGCCCGCCACGCGTCCCGACGACAACGGCTTTCGCACCATCCTGACCGGCCCGCCGCACCCGCCGTTCGGGCGGTTCACGCCCGGCTGGGGGCACGGGCTGGGCTTCAACGACCTCAAGGCGATCGAGGCGGCGCATCTGCTGGAATCGATCGCCCTGGGCAAGCCGGCCTGGCCCGACTTCGCCGAGGGGCATCGGGTCGAGGCGGTCTGCGAGGCGATCGCCCGGAGTGCCGAGACCCGGCGCTGGGAGCCCGTGGCCTAGGGCCGTCTCAGTCGGTCATCGGCGCGGCGCCCAGCCCGCCCCCCTCGGCCCGCTCGCCCTCCCAGCCGGGCATCGCTTCGACCTCCTCGTGGGTCAGGTCGAGGACGAAGCGGCGCGCGGCACCGTCGATCGCCACGCGATGCCAGGGCACGGCAGCCCGGGTCCGGCCGAGGCCGAGAATGTTGCCGCCGCGCTCGACGACCAGGAAGGTGAGCCGCCCGTCGGTCGGGTCGGCGACGAGATCGTAGACGGCGCCCAGGCTCTCCTCGTCGGCGGTGACGACGTCGAGCTCGAGCAGGCTGTGCACCGAGATCGACCGCGTGCCGGCCTGGAGGGGCTCCTCGGGCGGCGTGCCGGCCTCGTCGGCGGCGACGGCGGCGGCGGGCAGGATCAGGGCCAGGGCCAGCGGCAGGGCGAGGGGCCAAGAAAGGCGCTGCTGCGGGTCGGACATGGCGTGTCTCCCAAGTCTGGCGCGCCGGCCGGCGCCGCAGGGTCTCACGCCGCAGCCCGGCCAGCCGCATCGGTGGTCTGTGCTGAGCAACGCGCCGGGCGGGGTGGAGGTTCCCGATCGGGGCGTCCGGGCCTTGCAGGTTCGGTCTCGCCGCCGCATTCCGGCCACCCGGGGGGCCGTGCCATGACGCTCGCCATCGAGGACGAAAAGACGTGTCGGGACGCCCGGCGGCTGGCTGAGCCGACCGGCCAGGGCGTCGCCGATGCCGTGCGGGACGCCATCGCGGAGAAGCAGGTGGCGGTGGCACGACAGCCGCACGCCGTTCGGGAACCGGTCGGCGTCGGCACGCTGCTCGCTGCCGCGCAAGCCTGCCGGCGTGCGCTGCGAACGGGCGGGGCGCGGGGGACCACGCTGACCTCTACGGCGAGGACGGCCTGCCTCGCCGAGCGACGACCTCGGCTCGACGACGCCCGGGCTCGGCCGGCCGGCCCGGCCGGGGCCGGGCCAGCCGGGTCTCGCGGCTCAGGGCAGGGCCGGCACCGGGAAGGCCGGGATGTCGCCGGTGAGCGCGTGCATGAACGCCACGAGATCCTCGAGCTCCTGGCCCGCGAGCTCGACGCCCAGCATCTCCTGGCCCATGACCACGATCGCCTGGTCCAGGGTCGGGACGTTGCCGTTGTTGAAGTACGGGTAGGTCAGTGCCACGTTGCGCAGGGTGGGCGTCTTGAAGGCGTGGCGGTCGGCCTCCTCGTTGGTCACGAGGAACCGGCCGAGATCGGTCGAGCCCGGCACCTGGATGGTGTGGAACTGGCTGTCGGTGAAGGCCGGGCCGGCATGGCAGGCGAGGCAGCCGCGCTCGACGAATGCGACCATGCCGCGCTTCTGCTGCTCGGTCATCGCCCCCTCGTCGCCGACCAGCCAGAGGTCGAAGGGCGAGTTGGGCGTGTTGAGCGTGCGCTGGAAGGCGGCGAGCGCCAGCGCCACGTTGTCGGCATGGACCGGGTCGTCGTCGCCGGGGAAGGCGGCGTGGAACCGCTCGACATAGATGTCGAACGCGGTGATGCGCTGGAGCGCCTCCTCGAGCGGCATCGCCATCTCGACCTCGGCCTCGATCGGCCCCAGCGCCTGCTCCTCCAGCGTCGCCGCCCGGCCGTCCCAGAACTGGGCGCCGAAGAAGCCGGAGTTGAGGACGGTGGGCGTGTTGCGCTCGCCGACCTGGCCGTCGTGGCCGACGGCGCGCGGGATGCGGTCGGTGTAGCCCAAGGCCGGGTTGTGGCAGGTGGCGCAGGAGATGACGCCGGAAGCACTGATCCGCGGCTCGAAGAACAGCATCCGGCCGAGCTCGACCCGGGCCTGGGTCATCGAGTTGTCGCCCGGGATCGGCGGCATCGCCGGCAAGGGCTCGAAGAAGTCGCGGTATTCGCCGTAGTCGGTGGTGGCAGCGGCTGTATTCAGGCCCAAGGTGAGGGCGGCGATCGAGCAGGCGGCAAGACCAATGGTCGAGCGGAGGGCAGGAATCACGGCAGGTCCCTTGATCAGGGTTGAACGGGATCAGCGATGGCCATGCCTGCCTGCCCAGGCGGGTCGTTTGGAACCTATCCAGACTGCGCGGCGCCGGCAAGAGTATCAGGCTGGCCGCGACATCGGGTGCGCGATTGCAGCGGCAACGAAAAAAGGGGCGCCCGAGGGCGCCCCTTGTCCAGGGTCGAGGAGAAAAGGTCAGGCGGCGGCGGCGAGCAGCACCTTCTCGAGCTTCTTCGTCGCCTCCTGCTCATCGACGGAGTCGATCGCCGCAACCTCGCGGGCCAGCCGCTCGAGGGCGGCGCGGTACATCTGCCGCTCGCTGTAGGACTGGTCGGTGTCGTCGGCGCGGTGGAGCTCGCGCACCACCTCGGCGATCGACACCGGATCACCGGAATTGATCTTCGCCTCGTACTCCTGGGCGCGCCGGCTCCACATGATGTTGCGCCGCGGCCGGGTGCGGATCTTCAATGCGTCGAGCGCCGACTGGATCTTCTCGCGGCTGCTGAGCTTGCGCATGCCGGAATTGGGTGCCTTCTCGACCGGCACGCGCAGGATCAGCTTCTCGTTCTCGAACGACACGACGTACATCTCGAGGCTGATGCCGGCGATCGTCTGCTTCTCGATGTTGGTGATCTGGCCTACCCCATGACTGGGGTAGACGATGTAGTCGCCGACGTCGTATGCTAATTCCTTTGCCATCGGGCCGTTTCTCCGCAAAGCTGTTGTTGCCTCAAGCAGGATGGATCGACCAGCCGCAAAAATGGCTCATCGGCGCGCAAACACCCGCTCGCATCGCTCGCACCGATGCGATAGGAGATCGTCTGCCAGATGAGCCGTCGGCCCCGTCGAGGACTCTTGGACCTCTTGTTCCATCACCACTCGTGTGATGTAACACAAATTTGCCTCAAAAGCCACAGTGGCGGTGCAACGAAGCCGCGCCGGCATATGGCCAGCGTCTGAAGATGCGTCCATTTGCCCCGCCGCGGGCGGACCGGAGCCGCGTGCCGAGGGTCCGTGGCGGCCGGATCAGCCGCCGGGGTCGGGCGAGAAGAACTTCTCGAACTTGCCCGGCATGTCCTTGTAGTCGTCGGCGTCCGCCGGCTGCTCGCCCTTGCGGGTGATGTTGGGCCATTTGCCGGTCGAGTACTCGCGATTGAGCTCGAGCCACTTCTCCGCCTCGGCCTCGGTGTCCGGCAGGATCGCCTCGGCCGGGCATTCGGGCTCGCACACGCCGCAGTCGATGCACTCGTCGGGGTTGATCACCAGCATCGTCTCGCCCTCGTAGAAGCAGTCCACCGGGCAGACCTCGACACAGTCCATGTACTTGCACTTGATGCAGGCTTCGGTAACGACGTAGGTCATCGTGGCTCCGTGCGGCGGCGTTTCCCGCCCTCCAGTTAGCGCAGGCCCGGCGGCCGAACCAGCGTTTTCCAGGCCGCGCGTCCGGCCCGTCAGCGGCGGCCGAACAGCCGCTCGATGTCGGCCCTGGCCAGGGTGACATAGGTCGGCCGGCCGTGGATGCACTGCCCGGAATAGGCCGTCGCCTCCATCTCGCGCAAGAGGGCGTTCATCTCCTCGGCGCCCAGCCGCCGCCCCGCCCGGACGCTGCCGTGGCAGGCCACCCTCGCCAGCACCCGAAGGAGCGCCTCCTCGAGCGGCAGGGCGGCATCCAGTCGCGCCAGATCGGCCGCCACATCGTCGAGCAGCCGGGCCACCGGCGGGTTGCCGAGGATGGCCGGCGTCTCGCGCACCACCACGGCCTCGGTCCCGAACGGCTCGACCACGAGCCCCAGCCGGGCCAGCTCAGGAGCGTGCTCCAGCAGCTCGGCCCGGGCGACGGGGTCGAGCTCGACCACCTCGGGGATCAAGAGCGCCTGCCGCCCGACCTCGCCCCGGGCCAGCGCCGCCTTGAGGCGCTCGTAGACCAGCCGCTCGTGCGCGGCGTGCTGGTCGACGATGACCAGCCCGTCGGCGGTCTGCGCCACGATGTAGGTGTCGTGGAGCTGGGCGCAGGCCGCACCCAGCGGGTAGCCGGCCACCGCCTCCCCCGCCGTGGTCGCCGCGCCGGCCACGCCGTGGCGGACGCTCGGGGCACCGAGGTCGAGGCCCCCACCCGCGGCGGCCGCGGTCGCCGCTGGCGCCTGCCAGGCCAGGGCCGCCTCGGCGAGGC
>CAYWSB010000122.1:0-15634 GCA_964460465.1 uncultured Geminicoccaceae bacterium
AACTACATCGACAATGCAGGATATGTACGGTCAGCGTGAAAATGCTCTAGCCGCCGGCAAGGAGCCGCGGGGCATGGGGAGGTTAGCCTCCCCATCGCGCTTTCCTCTCAATCCGCCGCGACGTCCGCGAACAGGTCCGGGGTTTCGCTCGTGCGGCTGTGGTCGCGCCAGTCGAACCAGTCGACGCGCTGCTTCTCCTCGGCCCTGGCGTCCCAGACGAACCAGGCGAAGCAGGTGTTGGAGGGCGCCCTGGGGCCCTGCCAGCCGTGGCGGTGCATCATCGGCAGGCGGCGGGACGAGATCCAGATGCGGGCCGGGCGGTGGCGGCGGAAGAAGGGCAGCCGTGCCGTGCTCTCGAGGAAGTTCGTGCGCAGCAGCAACGCCAGGTAGGGCACCTCGGCCAGCGCCTTCTCGGCGAAGGCCATGGCGAGGCGGTAGGGCGGGTTGGTCACCACCCCCGCGATGCCGGCCATGGGCCTTGCCTTGAGGTAGTCGACGCCGGTGGCGCAGCCGGCGAGGCCGTAGTCGGCGAGATCGGAGGCGGCGACATCGTAGCCCGCCTCCCGGAGCGGCTTGACGATCGCCCCGTCGCCGGCGGCCGGCTCCCAGATGCGCTGCGGCAGGTGCCCCGCCTCGATGGCGAGCAGGCTCCAGACCGCCTCGGGCGGGCTGAAATAGGCATCGAGGCCGCGCGCCTCGTGGTCGTGGCTGCTCTGGATCCGCATCCGCCCTCGTGCGTGGCCGGGGTCGACGTCGCCGCTAGGCTCTAGCGAGCCGCGGACGGCATGGCAACGCCCGACCGGGCGGCACCGTGGGCCGCTCGAGGGGCGGTTGTCGGCAATGTCTGGCTGCCACCCTGCAGGTTTCGCTTGAAAGTTGATCGGGCTTGGCCGCTTAGCTGGCCGGGCAATTCCCAGACGAAGGGGCGAGCGATGGCACGGTGGTCGGCGGCGGTCGGGGTGGCGGTTCTGGCATGCGGGGGGATCTCGGCGGCACCGGCCGCGGCGACCGAGACCCTGGCGCTGGAGGGGGGCTTCTTCCCCGATCCGCGCACGGTCGAGGTCGAGGTGCTGGCGACCGCCCCCGCCGCGGCGCATGCACGCGGCTGCCCGGGCCAGGTGGCGACCGATCCGGCGCTGGTCGTCGAGCTGCGGCAGCCGTCGACGCCGCTGCGCTTCGCCGTGACCGGGGACGCCGTGGCCGGTGTCGTCCTCGCCACGCCGGACGGCATCCATCACTGTGCCGCTGCGGAGGCCGCGGGCACGGCGATCCTGCGCCTCGGGACCGCCCTGGAAGGTGCCTACAGCGTCTGGCCGTCGCTCGGCGAGGCCGGGCTGCCGGCGGCTGTCGCCATCGCCGTGTCGGAGCTGGATCTGCAGCCCCAGGATCTGCGGTCGCAGGACACCAGCATCGTTCCCACGGCCGACCCGGCCGCCGGCCGCCATGCCTTGCCCGAGCTGGGGTCGGTCGTGGTCGCGGTCGATCTCGTGGGTGGCGATCCGGCGTCCGGCCTCGGCGCCGGCTGCGCCGGCTCGATCGCCGCCAGCCGGCCGGATGTCGTCGTCTCGCTCGCCGGCGACGAGCCGGTGCTCCATCTCGACGCGGCGGCCGAGGTCGACACGACCCTCGTGGTCATCGACCCCGATGGCGTGGTGCACTGCAACGACGACAGCTTCGGCCTCGACCCGGCGATCACGATCGCACCGGCACCCGCCGGCGACTATGCCGTCTGGGTCGGACTCTACGGTGCGGAGACCGGGGCCACGGCGCAGCTGACGGTCGGCCGCGACGCACCGGAGCGCGCCGGGGACGACTGGTCCGGCGATGACGCCGCCGGGGACTGGAACCCGTTCGTCGGCCGCGATATCGGCAGTGCCCGCGAGGCGCTCGACATCCTCCTCGACGAGATGGGGCTGGGTGCCGTGGTGAGCTTCGCTGCGCTGGAGGAGCCGGGGCCGGAAGCCGTCACCCTGACCGACGTCGTGCTGCAGGACCCGGACGACCCGGACATGCGGCTCGCGATCGGCCGGATCGCGATCAGCGATCTCGATCTCGAAGGTCTGGTGACCCCGAACGGGCCGGCCCGCTTCAGCCTGGCGCTCGAGGCGATCGACTACACCAACCTGGCGCAGGGCCTGCGCGCGATGGACATCCTGCCCCTGCCCGAGCTGGGGGCGGCGCCGACCTTCACCCTGGCGGTGAGCCTGCTGCCGGTGGCCGACGGCGACGGGCGGATGGCGGCGCGCTTTCTCGGCCAGCTCGACCGGCAGATCGGCCTGGCGCTGGAGGTGACTGCCCGGCCGCCCGCGGGCGAGGCCGGCGAGGGGGCCATGGCGTTCGACGCCATGCTGGCCGAGGCCGTCCGCTTCCAGCTCACCAACTGGGGCTATGTCGGGGCCTTCCTCAGGGCCCAGGCCGAGTCCGAGGGCAAGTCGATGGACGCGTACATGGCCGAGAACCTGGAAGACTTGCGCCAGTCGCTCGAGCCGCTGGACGAGGGCACGCCCGCCGCCGCGGTCTATGCGGCGCTGAGCGCCATGCTGGCCGATCCGGACCAGCCGGGCGTGCTGCAGGTCACCCTCGAGACCGACGAGCCGATGGGGCTCGACGCCCTGCTCAGCGAGCTCGCCGAGGCCGAGCGCCTCGACGACCCGCGGCTGCGCTTCGCGATCACCTTCACGCCGACGCCCTGAAGCCGCTTGAGCGCCGGGCTCAAGCGGTCCCGGCTGCCGGCCCGAGGCGACGGGACATGAGGTGATAGCGGTCGCGGCTGCTGAATCCTGCGCGCGTGTAGAGCCGCAGCGCCGGCGCGTTCTGCCGCTCGACCTCGAGATGAAGGGCCCGGACGCCGGCGGCGCCGAGCGCGCCCACCGCCTCGCGCAGGAGGGAAGTGGCGATCCCCCGGCCGCGCGAGCCGGGTGCCACGAAGAGCTCGTCGACGAAGGCGTCCTTGCCGCCGAACTCGATCGAGTAGCCGAAGCAGACGGCGAGATAGCCAGCCCGCCGGTCGCCGGACCGGGCTGCCCAGACCTCGCCGGGACCAAGGCCGCCGAGCAGCGGCGACAGCGCCGCCGCCCGGCCGGCTGCGGTCGTGGCGATGCCCTCGACCGCATGGTACGAGGCGACCAGCGGCAGGAGCGCCTCGAGGTCGTCCGCCGTCGCCCGCCCGATGCCGAACCCGGCCATCGCCCGGCACGATCGGGGCCGGCGGCACCGGCCCCGATCGGTCGCCGTCAGCCGCGGAAGGGGGCGGCCAGCTCGTCCGCCTGCCGGGCGATGGCGGCCATGGCCTCCTCGGCCGAGGCGGTCTGGCCGACCAGGAGCTTGCCGAGCTCGACCGGGATCACGTTGTTCGCGATCTCGGCCCAGGACGGCAGGTCGGAGGGCTCGGAGCCCATCCGGTTGTTGATCGTCCACTCGATCGCCGGGAAGTGCCGGGTGGTGCCGGCACCGGGCTTGGCGGCCTCGAGGACGCGCGGGTCCTTGAACGACGAAAGCCGCACCGGCGAGGCGCCGCCGCCCACGGTCGACGAGCGCGCGACGACGTCCTTCGACGTCACCCACTGCATGAACAGCCAGGCCGCATCCGGGTTCTGCGAGTAGCGCGAGAGCGCGATCGACGAGCCGCCCTGGTGGCCGATATGCGGGATCTCGTTGAAGCCGCAATCCGCGGGCGAGCGGAGCGCCGTCTCCTCGGGCGGGATCGCCGCCTCCATCAGCCCGCCGCCGACTCGGCTGTCGCCACCGTCGAGCCCCGGGAAAAACTCGCCCCAGGAGATGCAGTGCGCCGCGATGCCCTGCGCCATCGACTGCCACTGGCCGTCCCAGGTCCAGGTCTTGGCATCGGCCGGCATGTACTTGACCAGCTCGAGCATGAAGTCCATGCCCTTCAGCCCGGCCTCGTCGCCGCCGGCGAACATCCGGTTGGCATCGAACACCGAGCCGCCATTGGCCCAGAGCCAGGCCGTCCAGTCGCAGTTGAGCGAGTAGTGGCCGGACCTGAGCTGGCCCGTGGTGCCGTAGATGCCGTCGCCGCTCTCGGCCTCGTGCAGCGCCTTGGTCACCTCCATGAACTCGTTCAGCGTGGTCGGCACGGCGATGCCGTGCTTGTCGTAGAGGTCCTTGCGATACATCAGGATGAAGATCGGGATGTCGAACGGCACGCCCATCTGCTCGCCATTGGCGATGGTGATCGCCCGGACCAGCTCGGGCGAGAAGTCGTCCCAGTCGTAGCCCGGCATCGCCAGCTCGGGCTTGCTGTCGTAGTACTCGCGCGGGTTGTAGACGTCGGGGGCGAACAGCGCCGCCCAGGCCTGGTCGAGGTAGTAGAGATCGTAAGTGCCGAGCTGCGCCTGCGCATCGAGCGTCGCCTTGGCCAGCACCTGCTCCAAGGGCACGATCTCGATCTCGACATTGATGCCGGTGAGCTCCTCGAACTCGCCCTTGAGCTCGGAGGCGACGTTGGTCGGCGGCGTCGCCTCCGAGGTGTAGCGGATCGTGGTCCCGGCGAACGGCCGGCCGACGTCCCGGAGCCAGGCGGCCACGTCGTCCGGCGTCTGCGCCATGGCCATGGGCGTGCCGAGATTGGTGAAGCCGTTCCACGGCCGCTTGCCGCCGAGGAAGGTCGCGGCGAAGCCGGAGAAGCCCACCCCGGCCATCGCCATCCGCTTGAAAAACAGCCGCCGCCCGATCTGCCGCCGGCCGAAGGCGCGCGCCGTGTCGGCGATGAAGGTCTTGCGATCGTGGTCCCTGAAGCTCATCGGTCGTTACCTCCCTAGGGTTGAAGACTGCGGTCGACACGCCGCGGCGCGGCCCTCAGCTCTTGAGCGAGCCGAGGGTCAGGCCGCGGACGAGATGCTTCTGCACGAGCAGGATGAAGATGAAGCTGGGCACCAGCGCCGCACTGCCCAGCGCCGTGATCAGCCCCCACTCCGTGCCGGTCGAGGTGACGAACGTCGTGATCTTGACCGGGATCGTGCGGATGCTGGTGGTCATCAGGAGCGAGATCAGGAACTCCGTCCAGGAGAAGATGAAGCAGAGCACGGCCGTCGCCGCCAGCCCGCCCTTGACCAGCGGCAGCACCACCATGTGGAACACCTGAAACCGCGACGCCCCGTCCAGCATCGCCGATTCGTCCAGCTCCACCGGCACGTCGTCGAAGAAGCTCTTCAAGAGCAGCACCGCCAGCGGCAGGTTGATCAGCGTGTGCGCGATGATCAATCCCAGATGGCTGTCCCTGAGACCCAGGTCGCGAAAGATGAAGAAGAGCGGAATGGCCACGGCGATCGGCGGCAGCATCCGCTGCGCCAGGACGAAGAACACCACATGGTCCTTGGCCCGGAAGCTGAAGCGCGACAGGCCGTAGGCGGCGAGGCAGGCCAGCGTCAGGGCCAGCGTGGTCGAGCCCAAGGCCACGATCAGGCTGTCCAGGATCGACGGCAGCGAGTAGTACGACGACGCCCCGCCCGTCTGCCCGCCGATCCCGCCCTCGAGCGTGATCCGCGACTGCCCGCCGATGGTCACCGCATAGTTCGCCAGCGTCGGCTCGAAATCGGCATAGACCGGCGGCTGCGCGAAGATCGCCGTATAGGGCTTGACCGAGGCCAGCACCCACCAGACCAGCGGGAACAGGAACGCCAGCACCACCAGCCAGGCGCAGACGTCGCGCACCACCCGGGCGGTCGCGGTCTCCGGCATCAGAACCGCACCCGCGCCAGCTTGATGAAGGTGAAGCAGATGACGTTGAGCACGATCAGGATGATCAGGCTCAGCGTCGCCGCATAGTTGAAATTGGCCACCTGGAACACCCGCCCCGCATAGAAGCTCAAGGTCTCCGTCGCCGTCCCCGGCCCGCCCGCCGTCATCGCATAGACATAGTCGTAGATGCGAAAAAGATCGATCGTCCGGATCAAGACCGCCACCGCGATCACCCGGCTCAGCATCGGCAGGGTCAGATGCCAGAGGCACTGCAGATAGCCCGCCCCGTCGATCGCCGCCGCCTCATAGGGCTCCTTCGGCAGCGCCCGCAAGCCCGCCAGGAAGATCAAGACCATGAACGGCGTCCACTGCCAGATGTCCGCCGCCATCACCCCCCAAAGCGCCGTCCGCGGGTTGCCCAGGATCGGCTGGCCCGGATCGAGCAGGCCCACGAGCTTGAGATAATACGACACCACCCCGAACTGCCCGTCCTGCATCAACAGGAACATCAGCCCCGTCACCGCCGGCGGCACCACCAGCGGCAGCGTCATCAACGCCCGCAGCACCCCGTACCCGCGCCGCTCGCAATCGAGCAGCAACGCGATCGCCATGCCCAGCACCACCTGGATGACCAGACAGAGCAGCGTGTACTCTAGCGTCACCACCAGCGCGTCGAGAAACCGCGGGTCGTTGAACGCCTGCACCCAGTTGGCCAGCCCCGCGAACTCGTCCACCCGCGTGAAACGGTTGCGCTGATGCAGGCTCAGCCACACCGAATAGCCCAGCGGATAAAGCCCGAACGCCACGATCATCGCGAACGACGGCGCCAGCCACGGCAGCGGATGATCCCCCGTCAGCCAGCGCGGCAGCAACGGCCAGCGCACCCCCCCACGCGCCAGGGCCGCGCTCAACCGCACCCCCCACGCGCCGAGGCCACCAACCCCGACCGGCCCACGACCTCCCTGCACATTTGTTCCGCACCGCTAACGAATTTTCCAATACTGTGCCCCCACCCCCACCCAAGTCAAGGGGTGGGGGTGGGGGAGGCTAAGGGCGGGAAGAGAATGCGGGAAGGCACGCCTTCCCGTGCCCATCCGTTCGTTTGGTTTGGCGGGGGCGTCTACCGGTTCAGTAGGACCCGGTCGTAGGCTGCTCGGGATTTTGGTAGTTCGCGCCCACGCCCCATCATCGGCCGGAGAAAGGTCCTCGGCCCGTGGGGCGAGCCCGCGGTTGCAATGGTTGCGGTTACAGTGGGAGACGTACGCATGAGCCGAAGCGTCCCCCTTAGTCCCGATCAGATTCACGCATTTTGTGCTTCCTTCGTTCCCGTACTTCTAATTCTCAGTCGGATCGTACGAAAGAACATTCAAAATTTCTGCCTTAATCTCGGCAGGCCGGCCTTTCATGATGTAAGTGCACATCATGCTCGTCGCGATCCTTGACACCTCAGAATCTTTGTGTACCGAATACAAAATAACTTGACGGTCTCTGTAGCCAGAATTTCTTGCAAAATAAGCCCCGTACAATCCGGGATACTTTAAAAAAATAGCACCCTTTGCCGCTACAGTCTCCTTTAGGGGTGAGAATAAAGGGATATTGAGATCGAAAACTAAAAATCTGTAAATTTCCTTGTTAATAAAATCGAGTGCTTCATCTAAGCTTTCACGCTTGTGCACGCGGAGGTCACGATTTTCAAGAAAATCGATTAGCCATGTCATATTATGCATCTCGTCATCAATGATGACGACTTCGTTCCGCTTAGTAGTTACCGCCATAGTTAGACCCTCATCTCGCGACCTGCCTCCCCGCGTGGAATACGAATGATAAACTCTAACTTGTTCTGCCCCTGAGGTTGAATCGTAATGCTACCGTTATGAATGGTCGAGACAATTTCTTGTGCAATATACAGACCCAGGCCAGTTCCGGATGCTACTATCATTTTTGCATTTTCGCCCCGAAATCCCAACTCGAAAAACCTTTCTAACTCAAGCTTATTCACTGGATTTTTTGACTCGTTTGCTACGGTGATAATAGCATCGCCTGTTCTCTTTTGAATGCGCTGGTTAACCTTCACCAAGCTGTCGGGGCGGCTATACTTAACACAATTATCAAAAATGTTCATCATTACCTGCATCACTAACTCGCGATGACCGATAACCTTGTTTTGAACCCAGCGCTCTTCAAGATTGATTCGAATTCCTTTGTTTGCTGCGTCTTCCTGAAAAAACATTGCGGCCTCAATTATCATCTCAGGAATACTTATCACATCGTGTTGTTCTTCCGAAAGAGAGCCAAATCCTCTTGAAAAATAGGCAAGATTGCGGAGAAGAGAAACGCACTGCTCGATTTGCGCTCTTGTCGCGCGCAGGCGCTGCTCTTTGCGATGCTCTTCCTTTATTTCTCCGGAAATGATATTATCAAGCGTGCCGGCAATTCCATTTAGTGGATTAATCACCTGATGGACAAAATTCGATAACAGGGTAAGGTCAATCTTTTGTGTCTCAAGATCTCTCATTTCATCATCGACAACAGATATTGGCTTGCGCTGTCTAATTTTACGCAGTTTACGCATAATTTCGAACCGAGAATTGGAGGCGCTGATTTCCCGCATCTGGGTCTGACATCTCGAAATTCGCTGCCAAGCAAACATTGGCGAGGAACTCTAAACCCCGCCCCTTAATCGAGAGTCGAGGAGTCTGAGGGATTATCTCAAATTGTTCTGATAAAAACTTCACTGAGATTCGTTCGCAAGCAAAAAGATATCTTGTCGTAGCAAGAACCGCTCGAAGCGCCTCCTCATTAACTAAAATGTTGCTGCCTTCTTGATCAACCCAATCAAACACTGCTACATTTCTGGAAGCAGGTAAAAGCACGGGCCATTGCGTCTCTTCATATCGTCGGAGGAAGCACTCAATAAATTCTGTTAAAGCGGTAATCGTTGTAAGATAATGACCAACTGGCCCATCAAAACTGTAAGCACACGAAGCTGCTTGCGATATTTTGGCGATTTCAACGTAGAGAGGGAAAAGGCAGTAAGAGGCTTGTTCGGCATTTTCAAGCATGCCGAATTTTAGAGAAATCATCTTGTTTAACCGCAACAATCGAATGATATCGTGCTTTGGCCAGACACGTATTGTAGGCCGGCGATTTTTCTGGTTCCATTTTTGGATTTCATCTTCGCAGTTAGGAGAAACTTGGCTTGAAAGTAAAAATAAAAGAAAGTCCGCGTTGCCAGTTTCAGCGTATGCTATTTTACTCCAAATTGTGGGCCAATCAACTGAGTTTTGATATCTTTTGCATTCAATATACCACTTTTCGACTATCTCACTCCCGCTAAAATCACGACCAAACCGGATTCCCTCAAGGTCGCGCCCGCCGTCGGCGCCAGGAGTGCGCCACACTAGATTCTTCAAGCCCAAGCTCTGCAGCAAATCGTATGCCATATGCTCGAACTCTCTCGGCGAAAGATCCGATAACGATCTGGCGGGTGGGCTTCCTGGAAAGATCATGACAGATTCAACAGCATGCTGCCGAAATCGGGTTGTCGACTTTCGGGTCCACGAGACACTTTTTACCCTGAGGAGGAAAGGGAAGGGGGCGGCCCGTTTCGGCCGGGGCGGGTTTGGCTTGCAAGTCGGGCTCGTTCATGCAGGCAATCCATTTCGGCTCGCGCTCGGCCGGCGACTGCCAGGCGAAAGGGCGCAGCTCGTGGAGCATGGCGGACGGCGGCTTCCCTGGCGTTTTCCTGAAATCGAGCTTTGCCGCTTTTCGCCTTTGGATCAAGAGGTGAACGCCGCCCCTCCCGCCGCCACCGCGACGAAGGACCGGAGGGGCGCGGGGAGGCTGTACGGGCCGGACACAAGGGTTACAGCTGTACGAACACATGGGTGACACTCGGCCGTTCGGGCGTTGCCCGGAAATCGACCTCGGCGATGCGGTAGCGGCTGAACCAGACGTGGAAGACGCCGTTCGTGGCCGCCGTCGAGACGAGCCTGGATCGCCAGCCGAGACGCCTGAAGCTGCACGTCGTCAAGGGCTTCCGCAAGGCCGGGATCGCCAAGCTCGCCCGGTCGAGCTTCGCCGCCGGCAGCAACGTCGTCAGCGACGGCCTGACCTGCTGGCAAGCCGTTGCCAAGGCCGGCTGCGCCCACTTCCCGATGGCCACCGGCAGCGGCAGGAAGGCGGCGCAGTGGCCGTCGTTCAACTGGGTCGACACCACCCTCGGCAACATCAAGACGGCACGCGCCGGCACCTACCACCACGTCAGTCCGAAGCACGCCCAGCGCGACCTCGCCAGCTTCGCCTGGCGCTTCAACCGCCGCTACCAACTCGACACCATGACCGAGCGACTGGTGTGGGCGGCGCTGCAGGCCAAGCCGCGGCCGTACCGGGGCATCGTCGCTGGATGAGCATGGCGGGTAATCAGGAGAGTTTCTATGGGGCCTGGGAAGGGTCATTTCTTCCAGATACCTTCCCCTCTTCCCTTCATCCATTGCCCTCGAACCCGCTCAGCACGTTGACGGTGTTGAGGCCGATCTCCTCCACGGCGTAGCCGCCTTCCATGACGAACACCGTCGGCAAAGCGAGGGTGGCCAGGGCTTGGCCCATGCGGGTGAAGTCGTCGGATTTGAGCTTGAAGAAGCTGATGGGATCGTGCTCGAAGGTGTCGGTGCCCAGCGAGACGACAAGCGTCTCGGCGTGCGAGCGCTGGATGGCGCGCATGGCCTGACCCAGGGCCTCGGCGTAGTCGGGCCAGTCGGTGGCGGGGGGGAGGGGGAGGTTGAGGGTGGCCCCTTCGCCGGGGCCGATGCCGGTCTCGTCGGCGTGGCCGCTGAAGTAGGGGAAGGCTTCCTCGGGCCTTCCGTGGAGGGAGGCGAAGAGGATGTCGCTCCTGGCCGCGAAGATGTCCTGGGTGCCGTTGCCGTGGTGGAAGTCGACGTCGAGGATGGCGACCTTGCCGGCACCGTTGGCGCGCAGATGCTGGGCGGCGATGGCGGCGTTGTTGAGGAAGCAGTAGCCGCCATACATGTCGAAGGCGGCGTGGTGGCCGGGCGGCCGGGTGAGGGCGAAGGCTGACGGCTCGCCCCGGACGAGGAGGTCGGCCGCGGTCAAGGCCACGTCGGCCGCGGCCCTGGCGGCCTCGAAGGTGCCGGGGGTGATCGCGGTTTCGGCGGTCATGGCGTAGTAGCCGAGCTGGCCGTCGATGTGCTCGGGGCAGCGCATGGTCATGCGGCGGGCCGGCCAGGCGCAGGGGTAGGCCTCGCCCTTGAAGCCGGCGGCTCGCCAGCGCTCGAAGGCCGTCTCCAGGAACGCCACGAAGGCCGGATCGTGGACGGCGAGGACCGGGTCGAGGCCGTGCGCGTCGGCGTCGATGACGGGGCCGAGGCCGACCGCCTCGATGCGCGCCTTGATGAGGCGGGCGCGCTCCGGGCATTCGAAGGGCGGGACGAGCTGGCCGCCGAAAAGCTCGGTCCTGGCGTCGCGCAGGGCGTGCTTGTCGCTGTACACGGTCTTCATGGCTGCCAGCCTTCGGCGCTGACGATGCCCGCGCCGTCCCAGGCGCCGGGCCAGACCTCGGCGCCGGCCTCGCGCAGGCGGCGGATGGTGGCGATGGGGACGTCGACGAGGTCGAACGGCTCCTCGCCGGCGCGGCCGTCGGTCGCCGGTGTCTCCAGAAGGACACCGTCATGGCCCAGCGCCGGCTCGCAGGGGATGTAGACGGCGTTGCCCGAGACGTTCTGGTCGTTCTGCGTGGTCCCCGGGGAGGCGCCGACCACGCCGGCGCAGGCAACGGCGGCCATCAGCTCGACGGCGCGGGCCTTCGCACAGCCGAAGACGCGGGCGTGGCCGGCGGCGCTCGAGGTCATCGACGGGACCAGGACGAGGTCGGGGCGAAGGGCAGCGAGGCGGCAGGACAGCGCGGGCAGCTCGACGTCGAGGCAGACGAGGATGGCGAGCCTGAGGCCGTCGAGCTCGACGAGGCGGAGCTCGGCGCCGGGCACGAGCAGCCAGGTCGCCGGATCCCGCTCGAAGGGGGTGAGGCAGAGCTTGTCCTGGGCCGTGAGCCTGCCGTCCGCGGTCATCAGCCAGGCACGGTTGCGGCAGCGGCCGTCGACCGCCCAGGGCATGGTGCCGGGAAGCAGCGCGAGGCCGGCCGCGGTGGCGATGCGGCGGAGGCCGGGGAGGGCGGCCTCGGCGATGCCGGCGAGCCAGGCGATCTCCTGGTCGGGACGGAGGCTGGGGGGCTTGAAGCCGAGCCAGGCCTCGGACGCGTATTCGGGCATGAGGAGGAGCCGGGCACCCTCGGCCGCGGCCTGCCGGGCCCGCGCCTCGACATGGGCGAGCCAGGCGGCGAGGTCGGCCATGGTCGGGTTGAGGTTGGTCGCCCAGAGGGCGCAGCGGTAGGTGTGGCTCATGGCTCCTCGGTGGCGTGCCGGCGGATGGTAACGGTCCCGGTGCCGCCGGTCGAGGCGACCTGCGCCCTGTCCTCAGCGGCGCTGCTCGGCTGCGGGCGCGGGCGCCGGCTCCACCATCTCGAGCCAGGCGGTGACGGCCGTGTAGCCGAGCGCCAGGATGACCGGGCCGATGAAGAGGCCGAGGATGCCCGAGGCGAGGAAGCCGCCGATCGCACCGATGAACACGACCAGCATGGGCAGGTCGACGCCCCGGCCGAGCAGGATGGGCTTGAGCACGTTGTCGATCACGCCGACGAGGACGCACCAGACGAGGAACAGCACGGCCGTCGTCGTCGAGAAGGTGGCGAAGCCGTAGATCACCGCCGCGACCAGGACGAGGGCGGGGCCGATCTGGATGATCGCGAGGACCAGGCAGAGCAGCGCCAGCAGGCCGGCGCCGGGCAGGCCCACGGCGAGGAAGCCGAGGCCCGCGAGCAGCGCCTGGATCAGCGCCACGCCGACGATGCCGCGGGTGACGCTGCGGATGGTCTGCACCGCGAGGTCGGCGTAGTGGCGGCCGTTGTCGCCGGCGAGGCTGACGGCGATCCGCCCGGCGATCCGCTCGCCGCTGGCCGCATTCACGAGCATGGCGGCGGCGATGAAGATCGCGACCACGAACTGCAGCAGGCCGAGGGCGAGCTGGCCGATGAACCCGAGGAGCCAGCCGCCGAGCGCGGTCAGCTGTGGGCCGAGCCGCAGCAGGGCCTGCTCCAGGTTGACGGAGGCCAGCTCCCACAGGCGATAGGCGGGCTCGCCCACCAGCGGCAGCTCGGCCAGGGCCATTGGCGGTGCGGGGATGCGCAGGCTGCCGTCGGCGAGGCCGAGCGCCACGGTGCGCAGGGCGTCGATGAGCGTGTCGGCGAGGAGCAGGGTGGGGCCGATGACGACGATGACGAGCAGCAGCACGAAGATCGCGGCGGCGAGGCCGGCACGGCCGGCGCAGAGCCGCTGCAGCGCCAGGAACGGCCGGTAGCTCGCGACCGCGATGATGATCGCCCAGACGACCGGGGCGAGGAACGGCCGAACGATCGTGAAGCACCAGGCGAGGAGCAGGAGGATGATGCCGAGTCGGATGACGAGACGGAGCACCAGCCCCTGGAGCGGAAGGTCCGGGTCGGCGGCACCGTCCGCCGTGTCCGCCGCCGGGTTCGCAACGAAGCGTTCCGCCATGGCCCACCCCTGGAGAAGGACATCCGCCGGCCCTGCCGTCCGCCGGCTCGACGCTGGGCCGGGCCGGCGGCGCAGCATAGCCCGGGGCAGGTCCGGCGCAACGGCGTTGCCGGGGGGCCGCGCCGATCGGCGCGCCACTGCCAGCGGCCCGCGGTTGAGCGCGCACCGGGCAGATCGCGGAACCTGCTCTTGCCCGGATTCGGGCCGTCCCCTACTCTCGCCGCTTTATCGATCCCGAACGGGGAGGGACGAGCCATGCCGGGATATTCGAACACGGTATTGCTGGACGACAGTCGTCGAACATTGAACGGTGCGCTCAAGCCGGCGCGCAACCAGACCATGCTCACGCTGATCGGCAACCCGCGCGGCACCTATGACGAGGAATGCCGCTGGCCGACCAACCAGTCCGTTCTCGATCTGGTCGTCACCCGGGACATCGGCCCGTTCCGGGTCTCCGGGCTTCGCCCCGCGGTCGATACGCTCGAGCTGATCTTCAAGGACATCAAGGCCGAGAAGCCCGACATCTATCCCGTGATCGGTCAGGTCGGCATGCTCTGCTGCCGGCTGGTGCGCGGCAGCAGGTCGTCGATCTCCAACCATTCCTGGGGCACGGCCATCGACCTGACGCTCGAGGGCAAGCTCGACCGGCGCGGCGACAACCGCACCCAGGTCGGGCTCCTGGAGCTCTATCCCATCTTCAACCGGCACGGCTTCTACTGGGGGGCCGCCTTCCCGACCGAGGACGCGATGCATTTCGAGGCCTCGGACGACCTCGTTCACGAGTGGAGCCGAACCGGCCGGCTGGGCGACGCGCCCAAGAAGGTCGGGGATTCGCTGGTCAGCTTCGGCGACCGGGGCGACGCGGTGCTCGAGCTGCAGGAGCTGCTCAACCTGGCGCTGGGCATGGACCTCACGGCCGACGGCACCTACGGGCCGGCGACGCAGGCGGCGGTGTTCGAGTTCCAGCGCGTCAACGGCCTCACGGTCGATGGCGTGGTCGGCTCGCAGACCTGGAAGGCGCTGCGCGCTGTCGCCGCCCGCCACGCCTAGCGCCCGCCGGGTCGGGCCGGTGCAGGCTCGGCGCTGCGCGCTCCTGCTGCTGGCCGTGGGCGCCTGCGCCGGCGGGCCGCCGCCGGGGTTCACGGACTGGCAGCCGGTCGCGACCTGCCGGCCGGTGCCCGGTGCCGCCGTCGATCCTCTGGGCCGCGACGGCATCGAGGCGCTGGCCTGCGTGCCGCCGGGCGGCGGCGCCACGGTTCACCTGCTCTCCGACGACACGGTCACCTGGCCGGTGGTGGGCGACGTATCCCTGGAGACGCCGCTCGCCGACACGATCTGGCTCGACGGCTTCATGCCGCTGCGGCTCACCCGGGACGGCCACGTGCGCTGGCGGCTGGCGGCGGACGGGGTGGCCACCGGCTTCGTCTACACGGTTGGAACCCGGGACGCGGTCTCCTTGCAGCGGGAGGATGCGGCGGTGGCGCTGCGCCTCGCCCCTGTTCCGCCTTGCGTCACCGCCGTGGCGGTGCTCTTTGCCGAGGCCGAGGCCAGCCTGCGCGACGGGGCCGCCTGCCTCGCGGGGCGGACCGACTGAACGACGAGCCCCGGCACCGGGCCGGGTGCCGGCGCTGCATCAGGGGTGACCATGACGACGACGTCGGCGGGTCCGCTCGATCTCGAGGATCGCGTGGCCGTGGTGACCGGAGGGGTGCGCGGCATCGGTGCCGCCATCGTGGCGGCCCTGCGCGCCGCCGGTGCCGAGGTGGCGGTCTGGGACAGTGCCCCGGATGCGGCCGGCGACGGGCCGGTCACCGCCGTCGACATCACCGACCGGGCGGGGCTGGCACAGGCCACGACGGCCCTCCTCGAGCGGCACGGCAGGCTCGACATCCTCGTCAACAATGCCGGCTATGCCGGTCTCACCCTGCCGACCCTGGATTATCCCGAGCCGGAGTGGCGGCGGATCGTCGATGTCAACCTCACCGGCACCTTCCTCGCCTGCCAGGCGGTCGTGCCGGCCCTGGTCGCCAATGGCTGGGGCCGGGTGGTCAACGTGGCCTCGCTCGCCGGCAAGGAGGGCACGCCCAACGCCGCGGCCTACAGCGCCGCCAAGGCCGGCGTGCTGGCGCTGACCAAGTCGCTGGGCAAGGAGCTCGCCGGCACCGGCGTCCTGGTCAACGCCGTGGCCCCGGCGGCGGTCCGGACGACGCTGCTCGACCAGATGACGCCCGAGCACGTCCGGACGATGATCGCCAAGAGCCCGATGGGCCGCCTGGGCGAGCCCGAGGAGGTGGCCGCCCTCGTGCTCTGGC
>CAYWSB010000123.1:0-15440 GCA_964460465.1 uncultured Geminicoccaceae bacterium
GCGACCGAGGAGCCTGAGACCGCGGCGAAGATCATGCAGGTGACGACGCAGGAGGCGGCGAGGCCGCCCTGGACGCCACCGACCAGCGCTCGGGCGAAGTCCACCAGGCGCCTGGAGATGCCGCCCGCGGCCATCAGGTTGCCGGCGAGGATGAAGAGCGGCACCGCCATGAGCGGGAAGCTGTCGATGCCGCTGAACATCCGCTGCGCCACCAGGATCAGCGGCAGCCGGGTGAACGCCTCGATGCCGATGATCGCGGCGAGGCCAAGGCTCACCGCCACCGGCACGCCGAGGGCGATCAGCACGATCAGCGTCAGCATGATGACGCCGTTCATGCTGCGGGCCCCTCGGCTACGCTGTCTTTCACGCGATGGTGTCCAGATGCGCCTCGTGGATCGTCGCCCCGGGCTCCAGGAGCTCGGAGGTCCGCACGAGGACGGCCAGCATGGCGAGGCTGCCGCCGACCGGCAGGGCGAGGTAGACCCAGAAGATCGGGATTTCGAGCCCGGACAGGATTTGCGCCTGGGTGCGGCCGACCATGTCGATGCCGGTCTGCACCAGGATGGCGAGGAAGACGAGGCAGAGCAGGCCGGAGAAGATCTGCAGCGCCTTGCCGAGCGCGCGCGGCAGGGCCCGGACGAGCACCTCGGCGGCGATCATGGCACCCTCGCGGAACGCGGCGGCGGCGGCGAGGTAGACGGTCCAGATCATGATCGAGCGGACCAGCACCTCGGACCAGGTGGAAGGCTGGCCGATGACGAAGCGCATGAACACCTGGTAGCAGGTGAAGCCCGCCATCAGCGTCACGCCCAGCATGGCGAGCGCCAGGGCGACCCGGGTGAGGGCGCTCTCGACCGCCCGCACCGCCCTGAGCCACGCGGGGCGCCGCCACTGCGACGCCCCTCCGCTCTGCCCGACGGTCGTCAACCGGCTGCGCCGCTCGCCGTGCCGGCCTCGGTCACTGCGCCCGGATGCGCTCGATGAGCTCGTCGCCGAAGCGCGCGGTGTAGGCCTCGTAGGCCGGGGCGACGGCCTCCTGGAAAGCCGCCTTGTCGACGTCGGTCACCACCTGCATGCCCTTGGCGATCAGTCCGTCGACGCCGTTCTCCTCGAGCTCGGTGACGCGGGCCCGGGTGACCTCGACCGACGCGGCGGCCGCCTCCATGACCCAGCCCTGCTCCTCCTCCGAGAGGCTCGACCAGAGGTCCTGGGACATCAGGATGATCGCCGGCGAGTAGAGGTGACCGGTCAGCGACAGGTGGCCTTGCACCTCCGCGAAGTTGGAGACCGAGATCACGACGATCGGGTTCTCCTGCGCGTCGACCACGCCCTGCTGGAGTGCCGTGAAGAGCTCGGCGAACGACATCGGCGTGGGTGCTGCGCCCAGGGCCTCGAAGGCGCGCAGATGGATCGGGTTCTCCATGGTGCGGATCTTCATGCCCTGGAGGTCGGCGGGCGTGCGCACCGGGCGCTGCGAGTTGGTGATGTGGCGAAAGCCGTTCTCGGTCCAGGCCAGCGCCTTGAAGCCGGCGCCGTCGACGTAGTCCAGGAGCTCGCGGCCGATCTCGCCGTCGAGCACGCCGCGCGCGTGGTCGTAGTCGCGGAACAGGAAGGGCAGGTCGAGCACCTGGGTCTCGGGCACGAAGTTGGGCACCGGGCCGGTCGAGGTGATGACCATGTCGAGCGTGCCGATCTGCACCGCCTCGATCATCTCGCGCTCGCCGCCCAGGGCGGCGGCCGGGTGCTGGACGAGGGTCATCTGTCCGCCGGAGAGCTCCTCGAGCACCTCGCCGAAGCGGGTCATGCCCATGCCGTAGTGGGAATCGAGCGTGGTGGCGTGGCCGACCTCGATCACGGTCTGCGCCGAGGCGGTCTTGGCGATCACGGCGGGGCTGGCGGCGGCGAGGCCGAGCACGGCGGCGGTTGCGAGCAGAGCACGCAGCTGCATGAAGTGTCCCTCCCTGGGAGTTGCCGGTGCGGCACCGCGCATCCCTGCCGGCGGGCACCACTGGTTCATGGCAGGCGCGATAGCATCCGCGGCGACCCGGGTCAAAGGGCAGCAGCGACAACCGCGTCGCCCGCCGCACCCGGCTGCAGGCGACGCGCGGTGATTGCCTATCGTTCATCGATTGCCTATGAACCCGGCCCGGGGGCGAGGCAAGCCGCAGTCGAGTTGGATACCATCATGAAGATCGGCGTACCCAAGGAGCAGCAACCAGGCGAGCACCGGGTCGCGGCGTCGCCGGAGTCGGTCAAGAAGCTGGTCGGGGCGGGGATCGAGGTGCTGGTCGAGCATGGTGCCGGCGCGGCGGCCGCGATCGCCGACGACGCGTTCCGCAAGGCGGGTGCGGTGCTCGACGACGCGGCCACGGTCTGGGGTGCGGACCTCGTCTTGAAGGTGCAGCGGCCGACCGAGGCCGAGATGGCGAACCTCAGGCAGGGCCAGATCCTGGTCGGCGCGCTCGACCCCTACAACCACCACGAGCAGGTCAAGGCCTACGCCCAGAAGGGCGTGACGGCGTTCGCCCTCGAGCTCCTGCCCCGGACCACCCGGGCGCAGGCCATGGACATCCTGTCGAGCCAGGCCAACCTGGCCGGCTACAAGCTGGTCGTCGATGCCATCGCCGCCTACTCGCGCTGCCTGCCGATGATGATGACCGCGGCCGGCACGGTGACCCCGGCCAAGTTCTTCGTGGTGGGCGCCGGCGTGGCCGGGCTGCAGGCCATCGCCACCGCGAGGCGCATGGGGGCCGTCGTCACCGCCACCGACGTGCGCCCGGCCGCGCGGCAGGAGATCGAGAGCCTGGGGGCCAAGTTCGTGGGCTTCATCCCCGAGGACGGTGCGACCGCCGGCGGCTACGCCCGGCCGCTGACGCCGGAGGAGCAGAAGAAGCAGGCTGAGATGGTCGCCGAGCATCTCAAGAGCCAGGACATCGTCGTCACCACGGCGCAGATCCCCGGCCGCAAGGCGCCCCGGATCATCACCGCGGAGATGGTCAAGTCGATGAAGGCGGGCGCGGTGGTGATGGACCTCGCGGCCGAGAGCGGTGGCAATGTCGAGGGCAGCATGCCGGGCGAGACCGTGGTGACGGAGCACGGCGTCACGCTGATCGGTGCGAAGAACCTGCCGTCGAAGCTGGCGCCGGCGAGCTCGCTGCTCTTCGCCAAGAACCTGCTGAACTTCGTGACGCTGCTGGTCGACAAGGAGAGCAAGTCCTTCAAGGTCGACGAGGCCGACGACCTGGTCAAGGGCACGCTGGTCACCAGGGACGGTGCCGTCGTTCATCCCAGCCTGCAAAACATCTGAGCCCGAGGAAGGTACTCATGGAAGCGATCGACCCCGGGGTCTTCAACCTCATCATCTTCGTGCTGGCGGTGTTCGTGGGCTACTACGTGGTCTGGTCGGTGACCCCGGCGCTGCATACGCCGCTCATGGCCATCACCAATGCGATCAGCTCGGTCATCATCGTGGGCGGCCTGATCGCGGTCGGTGCCGCCGCCGGCCTCGCCACGCTGCTGGGTTTCCTGGCCGTGCTGCTCGCCGCGGTGAACATCTTCGGCGGCTTCGCCGTGACCCGACGCATGCTCGCCATGTTCAAGAAGCGCACCTGAGGCGCGGAGAGACCCAGACATGAGTTCCAACCTCGCCGCCCTCGGCTACCTGGTCGCCGCCGTCTGCTTCGTCCTGGCGCTGCGCGGCCTCTCCCATCCGACCACCTCGCAGGCGGGCCTGCGCTACGGCGTGACCGGCATGGCGCTCGCCATCGTCATCACGCTCCTCGTGCTGCCGGCGCCGACGCCGCTGGCCTACGTGCTGATCGTCGCCGGCATCGCCATCGGCGGCGGCGTCGGCTACGTGATCGCGCAGAAGATCGAGATGACGGCAATGCCGCAGCTCGTCGCCGGCTTCCACTCGCTGGTCGGCATGGCGGCCGTGCTGGTTGCCGCCGCCGCCTTCCTCAACCCCGTGGATTTCGGCCTGGTGAAGGCCGACGGCGGCATCAAGCTCCTGTCGCTGTTCGAGATGGGGCTCGGCACGATCATCGGTGCGATCACCTTCACGGGCTCGGTCATCGCCTTCGGCAAGCTGCAGGGCAAGCTGCCGCCCAAGGTCGAGAACGCGCTGGGCCCATTGAAGGGGCCGATCGCGACGGTGATGAGCTCGAAGCCGATCATGCTGCCGGCCCGGCACGTCGTGAATGCGGGCATCGGCATCCTGATCCTGTTGATGCTCTTCTGGTTCGTCGCCGGCGAGAGCGGCTGGGCCTTCCTCTGGATGACGCTCCTGGCCTTCGCCATCGGCGTGCTCCTGATCATCCCGATCGGCGGCGCCGACATGCCGGTCGTGGTTTCGATGCTCAACTCCTACTCGGGCTGGGCGGCCGCCGGGATCGGCTTCACCCTGCAGAACCCGATGCTGATCATCACCGGGGCCCTGGTCGGCAGCTCCGGGGCGATCCTTTCCTACATCATGTGCAAGGCGATGAACCGCTCGTTCATCTCGGTGATCCTGGGCGGCTTCGGCGAGACCGGGGCGGCGGCCAGCGACGACGGCGACAAGACGGTGAAGTCGGGCTCGGCCGAGGACGCCGCCTTCATCATGGACAACGCCCAGTCGGTGATCATCGTGCCCGGCTACGGCATGGCCGTGGCCCAGGCCCAGCACGCCGTGCGCGAGCTCTACGACGAGCTGACCAAGAAGGGCGTGTCGGTCCGCTTCGCCATCCATCCCGTGGCCGGCCGCATGCCCGGTCACATGAACGTGCTGCTCGCCGAGGCCAACATCCCCTATGACGACGTCCACGAGATGGAGGACATCAACAGCGACTTCCAGCAGGCGGACGTGGCCTACGTCATCGGCGCCAACGACATCACCAATCCGGCGGCCAAGACCGACCCGCAGAGCCCGATCTTCGGCATGCCGGTGCTCGACGTCGACAAGGCCAAGGCCGTCTTCTTCGTCAAGCGCTCGATGGCGGCGGGCTATGCCGGCATCGAGAACACCCTCTTCTACCAGCCGAACACGATGATGCTGTTCGGCGACGCCAAGAAGATGACCGAGGAGATCGTCAAGTCGCTCGAGTAGGCGACTGAATCAGGCAAGAAGTGCCGGGAGGCTGTCCTCCCGGCACTGCCGCGTTACCTGTCTGTGGCAGGCGGGTCGCGCTGCACGGCGTGATCGGCGGCGCGGGCCGACGGGCGGCAGGTGGGAGACGCGGCGAAATGCTCTCGCGCTGGCAATGGCTGCTGCGGCAGTTCGGCCGGAAGCTGTCCGTCAGGGTCACCGTGTTCACGCTGGTGGCCATCTTCACCGCGCTGATCGGCACCCTCGCGGCACCTTGGATCCCGGCCGACATCCCGGCGCGGGTCGGCGCCGATTCGCTCGACAACATCCTCGGCATCCTGGCATCGAGCATGCTGGCCGTGACCACCTTCTCGCTGACCACCATGGTCACCGCCTATACGGCTGCGACCAGCAACGCGACGCCGCGCTCGAGCCAGCTCCTGATGCACGACCCGACAACGCAAAACACGCTCGGCACGTTCATCGGCTCGTTCGTCTTCAGCCTCGTCGGCATCGTCCTGCTGAGCACCGGTGCCTATGGCGAGACCGGCCGCCTCGTCCTCTTCGTCGCCACCATCGGCGTCATCGTCCTGATCATCGTCACCCTGCTCCGCTGGATCGACTACCTGTCGCGGGTCGCCCGCGTTTTCGAGACGACGGACAAGGTCGAGCACGAGGCGCACAAGGCACTGAGCGACCGGGTCGCACGTCCGTTTCTCGGCTGCCGCCCGTTGCGCGATCCGAAGTGCGATGTGCCGGCAGACGCCGCGCCCGTGTACGGCCGGGCGATCGGCTACCTCCAGCATCTCGATGTCGAGGCGCTCGACGATCTGGCCGGCAAGCATGGCGCCCGGGTGTTCGTGCTGGCGCTGCCCGGCACCTTCATCGACCCGAGCCGGCCGCTGGCCCGGGTCGATGGGAGCGGCGAGGCCGAGCTTCACGAAAGCATCGTCGACGCCTTCACCATCGGTGATCAACGCTCGTTCGACCAGGACCCCCGCTTCGGCCTCTGCGTCCTCGCCGAGATCGCCTCGCGGGCACTCTCGCCCGGGATCAATGATTCGGGTACGGCGATCGACGTGATCGGCAGCGGCCTCAGGATTCTCGCGGACTGGGCGCCAGACAGCCATGCGTCGGGCGGCAACGAGACGGCGGGCGACGACGCCGTATGCCCCAACGTCTTCGTCCCGCCGATCGCGACAGCCGACCTCTTCGACGATTTCTTCAGGCCGATCGCGCGCGACGGTGCCGCCAAGGTCGAGATTCAGATCAGGCTGCAAAAGGCGCTGCACGCCCTGGCCCAGCTCGGCGGCGAGGAGATGCGCGAGAACGCCCGCCGTCACGCCGTCCTGGCCCTCGCGCATGCCGAGGCGGCGCTGATCCTCGATGCCGAGAAGCAGAGCGTTCGCGATCTCGCCGCTCGGCTCGCCCCGGGATCGGCCGGGTTGCGGTCGACCGTTGCATGAGTGGTCGAGCGGTTGAACCATGGAATGGATCGCGCGGGGGCCGGCCTCGCCGGTGACTTTCGGGGTTGCTCGAGGCGGCCGACCAGCAGCCGATCGACCGTCTCGCCGGGCTTGATCTGTCGCCAATGACCGACGGTCGCGAGGCGCTGCCGGCGCCAGCTGGCCTCGACCCGGGCGCAGAGGTCGCCATCCGGCCCGCGGCGCATGCCACGCCGGCCGTGCGGTCGACGGTCAGTCTCGGGTCGCGAACCGCTGGCCCGCGAGTGACGAAGGCCTCCGGCGCGAGCTCGGCGCGGCACCAGGCGAGGCCGGCGGCGAGGCGGGCGGACAGGGCGGCGCCACGGCACCTGCGGTCCGCAGCCGCGGCCGTCGGCGGGTCGCGGGAGAGGGCGTCAAGGTGGGCGGCGTCAAGGCAGGCGGCGCCGAGGAACGTCTCGGCGGGGCGGGGGTAGGACGCGAGGCCGGTACCGGGCCTCGGCCTTCGGCTCGAAGACGTCGCGGCGCCGGGCTGCCGGGTCGCGGACGGCGAGTGCTGCGCCGTGGCGCAGGCGCCCGGGCTGCCGGGCGGCGCGATGCCACCAGCGCGCTGCCCTCCGCTCCGCACGGCGAGCTGGAGGGACGCCTTGCGCAGGGCGACCGCATCGACGCCATCCTGGCCGTGGCTCCGCAGGGCTCGCTCGCCGCTGCGCCGGCGAGGCGCCCGTCGATCGGCGGGGCCGGCCGCGCGGTTGTGGTGTCGCCCGAAAAGTGCGGCGGCGGGCCGAGACCCGCCGCCCTGGTCCCTCAGTCGTGCCGCTCCAGGAAGATCTTGGCCCCGGGCTTCTGCCGCTGCAGCGCCCGCGCCGCCTCGAGGTCGACGCACACCGTCTCGCCGGACGAATGCGTCACCCGAAAGCGATGCGGCCGCCGCGCGGTCGCGGCACCATCGACGACTTGCGTCATGCTGCCCTGCATTTGCTGCGCCACAGCATCACTTGCCGTTTGCTGAACAGATCCCACTGCACACCCACCCAACGCCAGGTCCGCGAAGGAGCTTAGAGTGCGCCTTCCGGGCTTAGGATTCCACTAACGTGTGACGCGATTCGCCGCCTGTGACCAAGACGCCACAGCCCGGTACGGCGGCCGCGCCGCCGCAGGGGCGGCGCGGCCTAGAGCTGCACGCCCTTGGTCAGGGCGCCGTCGATCACGAGGTTGGTGCCGCTGGTGAAGCTCGATGCCGGGCTGGCCAGAAAGACGATGCCGCGACCGATCTCCTCGGCCGTGGCCATCCGTCCCGTGGGATTGAGCGCCAGCGCCTGGGCGAACAGCTCGGGGTTGTTGTCCTCGATCCAGTTCCAGATCCCGTCCTTGAAGTAGACGTTGCCCGGCGAAACCGAGTTCACCCGGATGTGCTTGGGGGCGAGCTTGTGGGCGAGGCCGTGGGCGTAGTGGATCAGCGCCGCCTTGAAGGCACCGTAGGCCGGTCCGGTGAAGTCGATCTCCCGGCCCGAGACCGAGGAGACGATGGTGACCGAGGGGTGCTTGGAGGCCTCGAGATGCGGCAGCGACGCGTTCACGACGCGCACCGTATGCATCATGTCGACCTTGAACTGGTTGTGCCAGGCCTCCTCGTCGTCGGTGACGGCTAGGGCCGAGACGTTGGCGACGACGATGTCGATGCCGCCCAGCTTCGCCGCCGAGGTCGCCACCCAGCCTTCGAGCGCCGCCTTGTCGGCGACGTCGATGGCCTCGCCGCAGGCCGTCACGCCCTTGCCCGCGAGCGCGGCGACGCAGGCCTTCACCTCGTCGGCGTTCCTGGCGCAGACGCTGACGTGGCAGCCCTCGTCGGCGAGCATGTCGGCGGCCCGGCGGCCGATGCCCTTGGTGCCGCCGGTGACGATGGCGCGCAAGCCCTTGAGGCCGAGATCCATGTGCTGTCTCCCTGGTTCTTGTTCAGCCGAGATAGGTCTTCAGGATCGAGGCACCCAGCGTGTACTTGGGGTCGACCATGTTGCCGAGCCGGACGCGGCCGGCCTGGGTCAGGAGGAAATAGGCCTCGCTCTGTTCGAAGCCGTAGTCGGCCACGAGCCAGCGGGTGAGGTCGCGATAGGCGATCCGGGCGGCGTCCTCCATGGGCCTGGCGCTGCCGATCGACATGATGAAGCGCTCGTTCTCGAGCCTGGGCCAGGCGATCGGCCAGCCCTTGATCAGGTCGACATGCAGCGTCGTGGTCGAGGGGATCTCCACCGCCACGCCGCAGAGCTCGCCGTCGCCCTGCGTGCCGTGGCAGTCGCCGACATAGAGATAGCCGCCTTCGTGCTGCACCGGGAAATAGGCGATGGCGCCGGGCGCCATGTCCGGCAGGTCCATGTTGCCGCCGTAGTAGTCCGGCGTCAGCGAGCTGATCGCCTCGATCTCCGGGCTCACGCCGAGCGTGCCGATGAACGGCTCGTAGGGCAGGGTGATCCGGTCGTTGAAGACCACGCCGTCGCGCGTCACCACCATCTTCTTGACCCGCTCCGGCAGCGGCTGGTTGAGCATGGCCGTGGTGCCGGTGCCGACGAGCCCGCCGAACTCCGGGATCAGCGCCGTGGTGCCCACCGGCTGCGGCCCGCGAGGCTCGATGTCGACGATCCGCACCGCCACCACGTCGCCCTTCTCGGCGCCTTCGATGCGGATCGGGCCACATTGCGGGTTGACGAAGGGCATCTCGAGCACGGCCGACGGCAGATCCTGCTCGCTCCTGACCGCCCCACCGAAGGCGTCCTCGGTCTCGGCCACCACGATGTCGCCGGGCTCGATGGTGAGCGTCGGCTCGGCATAGGGCCCGTAGACGTAGTGCAGCGGCCCCTGGACGGCCCGGCTCAGGTCGTGCCGCCGGCCTTCCTTGCCTTTCGCCACCCCCCGCCGCGCCATGTAGCTCTGCGCCAGCCAATCGGCCATCCGGCTTCCTCCCTGCTCGTCGCTGCCCCGGCCCGGGTTTGGCATAGCACCGGCCAGCGGTCCAGCCGCGAGCGCGCGCCGTCGGGGAGCCACGGCATCGGCGGCGCGGCGGCGCGAAGGCGCTTTGGCCGGACGCGAGGGGACCGCCGGCTGGGACACCCGAGCCGATCGGCCACGGCTCGACCGCGAGTCGTCACCTGGATCCACAGCGGCTCGCGATGGCGTGGCGGAGGGTTCATCCCGCCGTGCTGCCTTGCAGGGCCGCGATCGCTGCATCCATCCGGGCGAGGAGATCGTCGGCGCTCGGGGCGTGGCGCGGCTCGGCGCAGCCGCTGCACGGCATGCGGTCGATGAAGGCCGCCTCGTACTCGGCGAGCAGGTGGGCTGCCGGATGCGTCTCGAGCAGGCGAGCCAGGGTGGCGGCACGCTGATCCAGCACCGTCATCCATCCCTCGATCTCAGCTCCGCCGCTCGCCATGCGCCGGAGGATGCAGGACGGAGATGAAGAAAGGGTAAGCGCCCGTGCGACGCGCCCGTGCAGCCGATCGGCGGTGATCCGGGGTCGCGCGGCCGGCGGGCGGTGGTCGCCCGCTCCCGGCCTCGGTTAACCCCTTGCCGTGTTGCCCGGCCGGCCGGATCCGTCGCCGCGAACTGCTTTTGCCAGTCGATCTCGGGGGCGGTGGCGGCGTCGACGGCGGGATGACCGGGATCGAGAGCTTACCGGGTCAGCGTATCATGCGACGCACACGGGGTTGGAACGATTGAAGAACATATGGCCTGGCGGTATTCGGACCGGGTTGTTCGGGCTCGGCGCCGGTCGTTGGGCGGTCGCTACGCCGGTCCAGTCCGAACGTCCGGCATCGGCGGCACGATGGATGGCGCCGACCGGTTCTGCTTCACGCCAAGCGCGACGGAGGTAGGGTGGCACTCGCGGCCGATGCGTTTCAGACGGTGACGCGCGCACCGCGCTCGCTGCGGGTGCCGGTTGCCGATCTCGTCGTCGTGCTCGGCGTCGTCGTCTTCGGCACCAATATCCTCGAGGTGACGCTGCGCGGCGGCTCGCTCGAGCGCTTCATCGGGATCGTCTACATGGCCTGCTACGCTGCGGGCCTGCTGTTCGCGATCATGTCGCGGGCGGTGCCCCAGGCGCTCGCGAGGCAGCCGCTCCTCGCCTTCCTTCTCGTCCTGCCCCTCGCCTCGGCGCTCTGGTCGGTCGATCGCGACATGACCCTGTTCCGGACGATGATGCTCGTCGGGACGAGTCTCTTCGGCCTGTTCCTCGGCTGGCACTACGAGCGCGCCCACATGATCCGCCTCCTGGCGATCGGCGTCAGCCTCAATCTCGGCATCAGCCTGGTCCTGATCGTGGCGGTCCCGTCGATCGGCATCGACAGCTCGGCCGCCTGGGCCGGCACCTGGGTCGGGGCCTACATGCACAAGAACGGCCTGGGAGCCGCGGTCGGCATCGCGATGCTGATCCTCTTCTATGCGATCGCGAGCTCCAGGGGCGCGGCTCGGCTCGGCTTTCTCGTCATGTTCGCCGTGGGCGCGGTGCTGCTCGTGGGCTCGCGCTCGGCCACCGCACTGGTGGTGACCATCGTCGCGCTGCTGATCGCGTCAGGCTTCTCGCTTTGGCGCCGTGCGCCCGGCCTGACGCTCGCCGCACTTCTCGCCATGATCGTGTTCCTGCCCCTGCTGGGCCTTCTGGCTTTGGGCCAGTGGCACGTGGTGGTCGGCCTCCTGCTCGACAGCCTCGAGAAGGATCTCACCGTCCACGGGCGGACCGACATCTGGCGGCTGGTCTGGCCCTACATCACCGACCGCTTCTGGCTAGGCTATGGCTATGGTTCCTTCTGGCAGCCGGGTTTCCCCTGGTTCAACCAGATCCAGGCGCGCCTCTACTACGCGCCGCACTACTCGCACAACGGGCTGATCGAGCTCTGGATCGCCGGTGGCGCGGTCACGGTCGCAACGGCGCTGCTGGTCTACGGCGGCAGTCTGCTGAAGTCGCTCGTTCTGGCCGTCCGCGAGCGTGCTGCACCCGAGGCAGCCTTTACCTTCGTCTTTCTCGTGAGCTTTGCCATGCGCAACGTGACCGAGGCGTCGCTGGTCCAGGCCAACGACTTTCTCTGGCTGCTTTTCGTGGCCGCAGTCGTCTCCAGCGACCGGGCGGTGACCTTTAGACTGAGCCCGACGGCGCAGCTCGCCGAGCGTGCCTGACCGCAACTGCCCGACCCGAGACGGATCGCTCCATGCTTAAATCGGCCGGCATCTACTTCGTCGCTCGTATCCTGGCGGCGCTCTGCGGCCTCCTGGCGGTGGCGGTCTACACGCGCCTCACCACACCCGAGGTCTACGGCGTCTTCACCTTGGTGATGACAGGTGCGATGACCCTGTTCGCGGCTTGCTTTCACTGGATCCAGAGCGCGCTGCTGCGCTACCTCCCGGCCGAGGACGGTCTCCGGCCACCGTCCCTTGGGGCCGCGCTCGCCGGCTTCGGTCTGGTGGCGACGGGCCTGACGGCCGCGGCCGTGGCGGTCATCACGCTCGATCTGGCTCCCGTGTCGAGCGAGCTCCTGCTGCTGGCGGTGCTGATCGCCATTGCCTATGCGGCGCTGGAGATCTCCCAATCGGTGGTTCACGCGCGGCAGTATCCGACCACCTACGCTCTGCTGCTCGCGGCACGGGCAGTGGGCAGCCTAGTCCTCGGCGCGCTCGCCCTGCTGCTCGGGTACGGGGTTCCGGGGCTACTGCTCGGGGTGCTGGTGGCACACGCCCTGCCGGTGCTCTGCCTGGCGACGCGCTGGCGCGGGCGGCTGCTGGTGCAGCGGTTCGACCTGCCGGGCGTCAAGCGCATGGCCGTCTTCGGCCTGCCGCTCGCGGTCGTCGGCATCGCCGCGTCGGTGATCGGCATCTCGGACCGCTATCTCCTGGCCCTGCTGATCGGCACCGACGCCGCCGGCATGTACGCAGCACCCTACGACCTGGCGCTGCGCAGCCTGCAGATCGTCATGGTCTCGGCCTTCCTCGCCCTGTCGCCGGCGGTCTTTCGGAGCTTCGAGCTCGGCGATCATGACCGGCTCCAGACCTGTCTCCTGCAGCAGGCGCGACTGCTCCTGGTGACGGCCCTGCCGATCGCGACGATCATGGCGGCTGCGGCCCCCCTCGTCGCCCGCGTTCTGTTCGGTGCGGAGTTCCGCGATGCGGCTGCCGCGCTGATACCCTGGATCATCGCGGCTACCATCGTGCAGGGGATTCAATCCTATTACTTCTCCTACTGCTTCACGCTCGCCAAGCGAACACTCGTGAATGCAGGCATCGTCAGCGCCGGTGCCGTCCTCAACGTCGGCCTCAACCTCGTGCTCATCCCGGCTTTCGGCCCGCTCGGCGCTGCCGGCGCGACGCTGGCCAGCCTGACGGTGGTGCTCGTGGTGACCCTGCATCTGACCCGCCGCTGGCTGCCGTTGCCTTGGCCGACCGTCGACATGCTCAAGATTGGTGGGGTCTGCCTGGCCGTGGCGCCGTTCATCGGCATGGCCGCGCGCCTGGACGACTTGCTCTCGGCCATCCTGTTCACCAGCCTGGCCGGTGTGACGCTCGGCGGCCTCTTGCTGGCGACCGACGCGGCAGCGAGCCGGGCCGTCGCAGTTGATCTGCTGGCGGCGCTGAAGCGGCGCGGCAGCGCTGGAATGGTGCCGCAGTCATGAGTGTGGCCCTGCTCGAAAAGCCGCCCTTCGGGACGGCAGCCCCGGCGGAACCGTCGCAACGCGAGCAGGAAGCCGAGGTGGCGATCGCGGCCTGCACCGTCGACCGGCCGGACGGCCTGCACCGCCTGCTCGACGGGATCGCCGGCCTGACATTCACGCGGGTCCGAGAGCCGAAGATCACGGTCGTCATCGTCGACAACGCCGCCGAGCCCAGCGCCGAGCCGATCGTCGACAGCTATCGCGCGCGGCTCCGCTGGCCGATCGTCTACCGCCATGAGCCACGGCGGGGCCTCGTGCATGCCCGCAATGCGCAGCTGGCGGCGGCACCGGCGAGTGCCGAGTGGATCGCCATGATCGACGACGACGAGGTGCCGGTGCCGGAGTGGCTTGACGCCCTGCTCGCGACGGCGATGGCCCACGAGGCACCGCTCGTGGCCGGGCCGGTCGTCCCGTGCTTCGTCGCTCCGCCGCCGCGCTGGGCCGTGGACGGCCGCTTCTTCGAGGTCGGCCCGTTCGTCGACGGCGCGCCGATCGGCTTCCTCTACACCGGCAACGCCCTGGTATCGCTGCGGATCGTGCGTGAGGCGGGGTGGCGCTTCGAGATGGCCTTCAATCAGTCGGGCGGCGAGGACGAGCATTTCTTCACCAGGGCGCTGGAGGCCGGGCTGAAGGCGGTGTCCGCCGCCGATGCGCGTGTGTACGAGACGATCCCGCCCTCGCGGATGACCCTGCGCTGGGTCGCCCGACGCTTTTTCCGAATGGGCACGACCCTGGCCGCGATCGATCGCTTGCATCGGCCGCAGGTCTCCATGTTGCTGCACCGTGCGCTCAAGGGCGGCGCGCGGATGCTCATCGGCGTGCTGACCATGGCTACCGTGATCGGCCGGGGTCGCGTGGCCCTCGTCAAGGGCCTGAGCGACGTCGCCCGCGGTGCCGGTGCCGTCGTCGGCGTCTTCGGTGTTCGCTACAGCGAGTATCGACCCGATCGGCACCGCCGCTAGGGCGCTGCGGCTTTGCCGGCGAACGGTGCCGGCCACGCGTTCGCCTGCGATCGCGGGGCTCGCGATGGGGTGGGATCGGGTGCGCGGAGCTCGCCCGGGCACCGCCGACCGGGCCGGACACCGCGGCCGCGGGATGGCTGGTTGCCAGGACCTGCTGGCCCTGCCACTTTCGGCGATCGGCCGAATGGCCTGCTCGCCATCGATGGGCGAGCGCTGCCGCGTCGCCTTCGTGCGCAACGTCCTCGACCCGCTGACATGCGAGGGGCGCACCGCCGCGATCCGGCAGGGCATCATCCGGCCCGATCGGAAATCGGCCGGCGACGTCTGGCACCTGGTCGCCGACCAGGTCCGGCCCAAGCTGCCCGAACTCGCCCTCCGGCGCGACGAGGCCGTCCTCGCCCGCTTGGCCCTGCACAAGCGGCATCGCGGCAACATCGACGGCACGGACGAGCCCGAAAAGCTCGTTGCCACTGGAGGGCCACGCGGCGCGGCGACCTTTCGCGTGTCCGGTGGCGGCGCGCGCCGTCGCACGATGATCCACCGTGGCGGTGCGGACGGCCCAGCCCGCCCCTGGCACGACCGGGAACCTTCGCCGACGCGGCGTTGGTCACGCCCGGAGGTGATCTTGCTCGCGGTTCCGCAGATGCCGGACGGGCGCGACCGTGAAGGATGAACGTCCAGCGGGCCGGGGGCCCCGGCGGCGGCCCATCGATGGCCAGGAGACCATCGATTCGATCGCCGAAGGCGGCAGGGCCGGCAGGGCTCGGAGGGCAGCCTCGACCAGCAGGGCGCGAGCGTGGCGGCGCCCGACCCTGCGGACCCGCCCTTGCCGGGCCGCTCCGAGAGACCCGACGGTGGTGTCCCCGGCCCGTCGTGTCGCCGCCGGTGGCCGCCGGCGGTTCTCCGGCAAGGTCGCCGGCACAAGCTTCCGGCCGTGGCGGCGTAGACTCGGGGCGGCAGAAAGCAGCGGTTGTCGTGCCGCACATGGAGCAGCAACATCTGCTGGAAGCCGTGCACCCGGTCGCCCCCGGCGCGTCATGGCGCCGGCGCCTGAGGAGGCGGCGCCTCAGGCGCCGCTCCGGATGGCATCGTCGATATGGAGGCGGGTGCGTGGCGGCACCTGCTCGAGGCTGTCGCAGCAGAGGCCGACCATCGATCGGCGGCCGGCGATCGATCCGATCGGCGAAGCGGTGCCGGCCAGGAGGCCGGCGCGGCGGTCATCCAGGTCCCGTCCCTGGTGATGGTGTAGCTGGCGGCAGCGCCGACGGCCGTCCCGGCG
>CAYWSB010000124.1:0-15325 GCA_964460465.1 uncultured Geminicoccaceae bacterium
CGACCGGGCCGCCGGCGCCGACCGCCCGGGCAGGGCCGACACCGACACGCCGGGCAGCGGGCCGGGCAACGGGCCGGGTGACGCCCCGGGCGACGGTGTGGGGGACCCTGGGGCGATCGCGGCGCTCGCCACCGAGATCCGCGAGCTGGGCCGCAGGCGCGAGCGCTTGGCGGAGGAGCTCACCACCCTCGACGGCGAGCGGGCGGCGCTGCAGGCGCGGCTGCTGCGGCTGCTCGGCCGCGACCCGCAGCCGCCCGGGCCGGCGGCCCCGGCCCTGCCGGCGGGCACGGGGCTGCCGACGGCCACCTGGCGATAGGCGGGTGCGGAAGATGGCCGGAGCCTTCGTCAGGACTGGGCGGGCTCGGAAGATAGCCGTCTACTTCGTCAGGACTGCGGTCGATCGGTGCTCACGGACACCAGTCCGCTGCGCGCCGATCGCCTGGCCTTCCTCGGCTGCGACCACCTTGCGCACCCGCCTTGGCGAGCGCCGGCGCGACGGGAGGGGAACAAGAGCGGGGAAGATGGCCGGAGCCTTCGTCAGGACTGCGGTGTTCTCATGGGCCTATCGCCGACTTCGGCTACATGAGGCGCGGGTGCTCACCGCCAGGGGCCTGCCGGATCTCTGCAGGGGCCTATCGCCGACTTCGGCTACATGAGGCGTCGGCCTGCTCGAGGCAGGAGTCCGCTGCGCGCCGAGCGTCCCCCCGAACCGTGGGCCTTCCTCGGCTGCGGCCACCTTGCGCACCCGCCTTGGCGGGCGCGGGCGCGGCGGAGGGGAAGAAGAGTGCGGAAGATGGAGGAGGAGGAGCAGAGCGGGGAAGATGATCTTCCCCGCGCCCCAACGGTTTTCGGGTCGGTGGGGGCGGGGGCGGCGGTGTGGGGCTGGAGGATGGCGATGACGGACGTGGTGGTGGTGGACGGCGACGGGGTGGTCGAGACCTGGGTCGAGACGGCGGTCGAGCTGCGGCTGGCCGGGGTGACCGCCGGGGTGTGGCTGGCCGGGCTCGGTGTCCCCGGGCACGGCACGGTGGTGACGGCCGGCGCGGCGCGGCTGCGCTACCGGCCGCAGCGCGGCTTCGCCGGGATCGACGGCTTCGCCTACCGGCTGGCGGATGCGGCGGGGGATCGCCCACCGGGCCGGATCGCCGTCCAGGTCAGGCGGCCCAACCGGCAGCCGGTGGCGGCGGACGGGGTCGCCGTGATCGGCCGCGACGCGCCGGTGACCCTCGACGTGCTGGCCGCGGCCAGCGACCCGGACGGCGATCCGCTCCGGCTGAGCGTGCTCGAGCTGCCGGCCTTCGGCCGGCTCGAGGTCGGCGCCGACCAGGCCCTGACCTACTGGCCGGACGCGACGCCCGGCGTGGTCGAGGACGGCTTCGCCTACCGGCTGACCGACGACCGCGGCGGGACGGCCGAGGCGCGGGTGCGGCTCGTCACCCCGCCCCCTCCCCCGCCGGCCCCGCCACCCCTGGTCGCCCGCGACGACCGGGTGACGACGGCCAGGGACACGCCCGTCCGGATCGCGATCCTCGCCAACGACGACGAGACCCCGACCCGCCGGCTGGCGGCGCTGACCCTGCCACGGAACGGGCACGTCGAGCCGCATGCCGACCTCGCCGTGACCTACACGCCGGCCCCGGGCTTCACCGGGATCGACGACTTCACCTATCGGCTCGTGGACGAATCCGGTCAGCAGAGTGGGGCGGTCGTTATTGTGCAGGTGGTGGAGCCATGACACGCCACCTCGGGGCCGCAGGCAAATTCTACACCTCATTAAGTGTGTTAACGGAAAATTCGGGATTTCCGTCTAGAATCGCGGATGGTGAAGCAGGACTCGCCCGGGTGGAGGGGGCGGGCTCGGAAGATCGCCGTCTACTTCGTCAGGGCTGCGGACACTTCATGGGCCTATCGGCCGTCGGCCTACTTGAGGCGCGTGCTCACGGCATTCCAGGGGCCTACCGGCCGTGCGGCCTACTTGAGGCAAGAGTCCGCTGCGCGCCGATGGCTTCTCGGGAGCTACCGGGGCATCCATGGGGGCTATCGCGCCATTCATGGCCGCTACCGCGCTTCGCGATGCTTGGGCGGGGGGCGCTACTTGAGCGGGGGGCCCTGCTTGAGCCGGGGCCTTCCTCGTCCGCGGCGATCTTGCGAGCCCGCCTGGGCGGGTTTTGGGGTGGGTGGCGGGGGAAGGTCAGAACAGAGTGGGGGATCGAGAAGCGGGGCGGGGGGCTGGTGGGGAGAGATCGGAGAGTGGCCGGCTTCAGCGGGGCTCGAAGGCCAGGCCTTCGGTCCTCGCGGCGCGTTGCAGGGCGGCATCGAGGGTGGCCACGGGTGCGTCGCGGCGCCGGCCCAACTCCAGATAGAGGGCGTCGTAGAAGGTGAGGCCATGCCGCTCGGCCAGCTCCATCGCCCGGTCGAGGTCGGGGTCGCGGTCGACGGCGAGTGGCAGCTCGGCCATGGCGGCAATGCGCTCGGCCAGGCCACGAGCGGTGAGGCGCTGACGCCGCCGGGCGACGAGTAGGATGTTGAGCATCTCGTAGTGCCAGAGCTGGGGGACGAGCCCTTGCACAGTTTCCAACTCTGCCAGGACGGCTTCGGCGTATGGATCTTGCTCGTCGTCGAACAGCCAGCTCGCCGAGACCGAGGCGTCGACCACGAGCAGGGTGATCAAGCGCGATGGCCGGCGTGCCGTGCGGCGAGGATCTCCTCGCGCGTGAGGCTACCCTTGCCCCATGTCTTGCGACGCTCGCGGAAGCGGGCCACCGCTGCCCGGCGCGCCGTCGCGTCGACGCCCGCTGCCGGCACGAGATGGGCGATCGTACGGCCGTGCCGCGTGATGGCGAAGCACTCGCCCCGCTCGACGGCGCTGAGCAGCTGCGCCAGGTGCGCCTTGGCCGCCGTCGCCTGCACTTCGCGCATGGTCGTGCTCCTCGCCGTCATGGCTCGAGCATTTTCAGGGGGACCGTATACTTCGTCAGGCCGCGGCATTCTTGGGGCCTACCGGCCGGTCGGCCTACTTGAGGCGGGTACGCTCCGCGCCGATCGCCCAACGCTCGGACCTGGGCCTTCCTCGTCTCCGGTCACCCTGAACACGCTCTAGCCCTTTCAGGTCTGCCTTAGAGCCGGTCCGAGAAGTTTACGAGGCGTTTCATCGGCCTACGGTCGACCGCCGTCGAGGAGCAGAGCGCTGCCCGATGCCGGGGCATCGGGCGAGCTCGGCGACGAAGCCGGAGCCGATCGTAGGCCGACCGGAGGTGAGCTTGGCAGCGGCACCTGCTTCGTCCTCAGTCGACCGACGATGCGCTGCATCGGCGGACGACCAACTCCTCGCATCTGCTCACTGCCAAGCTCATGAAACGCCTCATAAACTTCTCGGACCGGCTCTTAAGCAGGTGATCTGTCGCCAGATCGTGATGCTCCATCAGATAGGCATTCTGGTCAGATTGACCAGTCGATCCTCATCAGCCCGGTGACACGTCGCGGAAGGTGCGGAGGATCATCGGATCCTTCGTCAGGGCTGCGGTCGCCTTCTGGGCCTATCGCCGGGTCCGGCTACTTGAGGCGGGAGTCCGCTGCGCGCCGATGGCTTCTCGGGGGCTACCGGGGCATCCATGGGGGCTATCGCGCCATTCGTGGCCGCTACCGCGCTTCGCGATGCTTGGGCGGGGGGCGATGCTTGGGCGGGGGGCGCTACTCGAGCGGGGGGCCCTGCCCGAGCCGGGGCCTTCCTCGTCCACGGCGATCTTGCGAGCCCGCCTGGCGGGGTGGTGTCGACTGGCCGTTTCGGCCGGGGTGGTGCGTCGGGCGGGCTGAAGGTGCGACGGTGGTGGTGTCGACGGCTCTCAAGGCAACGCACGGAAGAGAAGGGCATAGAGACCGATGGTGCAGCCGATATTGAGGCCGACCATCCACATCAGGATGCCGAGCCGCTTGTCCAAACCGTCTATTCGCTCGCTCAACTGATCCGGGGCACGCACGCTTTCCGATGCCTTGCGCGCCATTGCTTCATCCGCGCCGGCGCTGCGCAACGCATCGTAGAGGTCGGCATCGAGGTAGCTCACGGTGGTCCTGGCTCCAGCGATCCGACACGTCTGACATATAGGCGCGGCGGGCGCCCGGAGCAATCGGTCAGCGCGGTGGGGAAGGTGCGGAGGAGCGCCGGAGCCTTCGTCAGGCCGCGGTCGATCGGTGCTCACGTAGTTGACTACGCTCCGCGCGGCCCGCCCGGCCTTCCTCGGCTGCGATGATCCTGCGCATCTTCCCGGGGGGGCGGGCCTGGAAGATGGCCGGAGCCTTCGTCAGGACTGCGGTCGCTTTCTGGGCCTATCGCCGGGTCCGGCTACTTGAGGCGCGTGCTCACGGCCTTCCCTGAGGCCTACCGGACTCTGCATGGGCCTATCGCCGAGCTCGGCTACATGAGGCGGCGGGGCTTTTGTCGGGTCGCAAAACTTTTACAGATGATACATGTGTTAAAGAAAAATTCGGGACTCTCATTTAATGTGGCGGATGGTGGAACAGGACTCGCGGCGAGCCAAGAGCCCAGGGGGGGTGGGGTGGGTGGCGGGAGAGTGGCGGGACTTGTCGGGTTCGGATCGGCAGGGCTGGAGCGACCTGGTCGTCGGTGCTTTCGGCGATGTCGCGTTGCGGTGGGTGCTCTGCGGAAATTGCTGGTCACTTTTGGTCGGCTCGGGCGCCAATTTCGGCTCGCCGGGCGGCCTTTTCCCGGTGACCAGAGGATTTTCGGGGCGGGGCCTGCCTTTTTTTTCGGGCGGGGGGCGGTTTCGGCGGCTGGCGGTCGACCGGGCGGCGGCGGGGCGGCGGCGGGGGCGATCAATCGGTGACGACGCAGGCGGGCGGCGGGCCGCCGCCGAGGGTCCAGGTGTAGACCTCGTGCATCTGGCGGACGATGGCGGGCCAGGCGAAGTCCTGAGCCATCCAGGCGCGGCCGCGCTCGCCGATGGCGCGGCGCTCGGCATCGGACAGGGACATCGCGTCGTCGAGGGCAGTGGCGAGGGCGTCGTCGGAGAGGTCGATCCACCAGCCGCAGCGGTGCCGCTCGAGGCCGTCCCAGGGGGCGTTGGTCGTGGTGACCACGGCCAAGCCGTGGGCCAGGGCCTCGGCGACGACGAGGCCGAAATTCTCGGCGTGGGTGGGAAGGACGAAGAGGTCGGCGGAGCGATAGAGGGCCGACTTGGCGTCGCCCTCGACCGGCTCGTGCCAGAGGATGTCGGCGAGGCCCAGCGCCGCCGCGAGCTCCTGCATCGCGGCCCGGTGGCCGATCTCGTCCGGGCCGGCGACGACGAGCTGCCAGTCGGCGTGGTGCCTGTGCAGGCGGGCCCAGGCGCGGAGCAGGTGGTCGAGGCCCTTCTTCGGGTGCAGGCGGCTCAGGAACAACAAGCGCCGTCGCCCTACCCGGGCGGGCGGTGGTGCCGGGTCGGGCAGGTCGATGCCGTTGGGGACGACGGCGATGGGGTTCTTCAGGCCGAAGGCGCGAAAGTGGCCGGCCTCCATGGGGGCGGTGGCCCGCAGGCAGGCAGCACGGCGCAGATGCTCGTGCTCGAACCACCAGGCGACGAGGCGCTTCTTCCAGCCGCCATGGCGGACGGCCCATGGGTCGAGCATGCCGCGCGGGGTGACGAGGTAAGGCCGGCCGGTGCGGCGGTGGTGGCGGAGACTGACCAGGGACTGGTGCATCCAGAGGCCCTGGGCGTCGACGAGGTCGGGGTCACGGTCGGCAAGGGTGCGTCCGACACCGGGAGCCCAGTGGAAGGAGCGCGGCCCCCATTGCCGGTTGGGGTGGACGCTCGGTCCCCAGCCACGCCAGGCATCGGGGGCATCGGGGTCGAGGATGCCGATGACGCGAGTCTCGATGCCACTTTCAGCTCCGAGCGCACGGACAAAGGCCGGGACGGAGTAGGCGATGCCGCCGGCGGATGGCGACAGCTCGCCGGTCAGGAGGGCGAGGCGCAGGCCAGCGGCCTTTGAGCCGAGACGGTGGCGCGCAGGGCGTCGACGACACCGTCGACAGCCGTCGTGATCGAATAGGCCCGCATCTTCGCTGCCAGGGCTTGCTGAACGCCTGGCGTCTCCTTTGACGGGAGCATCCGAACCACGGCGCCGGCCAGAGCGCGCGCATCGCCCAGCGGATAGGTCAGGCCGGTAGCACTTGGCTCGACGAGGTCCGGGCCACAGCCGACGGCATCCGAGACGACGGCAGGGGTGCCACAGGCCATCGCCTCGTTGACCACCAAGCCCCAGGTTTCACCACCATCCGACGGGAGCACCAAGAGATCGGCCAGCGCATACCAGCGCGGCAGCTCGGTCTGGTTCTGGAAGCCCAACAAATGAAGCGAGACACCCAGGCGCTCCGCAAGTCCCCGGCACTCGGCTTCAAGCGGGCCCGAGCCGGCAATCAGGAGTGTTACCGGTCCGTGTCGTTCGCGAACTTGGGCCATGGCAGCGATCAGGTCCAAGGGGCGCTTTTTGTCGATGAGCTTGCCGCAGAAGAGGACGATCTTGTCCTCCTGCCCGATGCCGGTCGCCGCGCGCAACGCCGGCAGCTCTTGCCGGGCAGCACCCGCGCGATCGGCAAACCAGTCGTTGTCCACGACATAGGGCGAAAAGAACAGGCGCCGTGGATCGGCGCCATAGTGCGCGAGGTAGCTTTTGTTCCTCTCGCCGATGTAGAGGAAGCCGGCGAAGGCCTTCAGCATCAAACGATAGGGAACAGCCTTGGCGGCTCTCTTGAGCGTCGAGCGTGGCGTGGCGAGCTGGGACTCGCCGCGGACGAGCACGGGGATACCGCGGCGGGTGCAGGCCCTGATCATCTGCCAGTAGGCGCGCAGGTGCCAGCCCATGCAGAGAACCGCGCTCGGGCGACAGTGATCCAGCGTAGTGCCGATGCCGACGATGTTGGTCCCCCAGAATGTTTGCGAGCTGGGCCTACGGGCGCGGTTCTCCAGGAATGCATTGTCGTATCCGGCGAGCAGGTCGATGTCCCATTCAAACTGCTGTGCGAAGCCGGCAGCCGCCTGGTCTTGCGGTGTTGCCTCATGGGCGAACAGCACCTTCAACTCCAGTTGCTGTGCCAAGGCCCGAAACAACGGTGCCTGATACTGGATGGGATGGCTCGTCAGAGCGAGCAAGCGCATCCTATCGCCGTCGCAGCATGGGCCGCACTCTCCGCACGGCCTGCGTTGGAGGAGGCGCCGCGGTGGCCAGCAGGATGACCAGGCCGATGGTCGACCAGATCATGTAGGCGTTCAGCGAGCTGAAGGTGAGTTGGCCATGCTGGAGGAGCATGATGACCGCGCCAAGAAGCGGCAAGGCAGCCACGCTGCCGGAGCGGGCAGCCCTAAACGCGATTACAACCAACCACAATGCGAACGCGACGCGCAAAGCCGCGAACGTCAACCCTAAAACGGGACCCACCTCCAGATTGACGCGCTCGAGCTCGCTCTCGGCCATGGTCAATTGCTGGCCAAAGGGCAGCAACCGGGCAACCGAGGACGTTCCTGCGCCGATGCCGAGACCGAAGAGGGGCGCATCCAGGCCGTCGAGGAAGCTCAGCGCACCGGCGGTCGCGCGGACCAGCGTCGGCTCGCCGTACCACTCCATCGCATGGCGCTCACGCTCCAGAGACGCTCGCAACCCGTCACCTACCGGAGACGCGACGACGAGGGGCATCGCCAAACCTGCGAGAACGATGCCAGCCACAATACGGCCGCGCACACGGGCCGAGCCAGCAATCGCCGCAGCCGCGACGGCGCCCAGAAGGGAGCCTGCCATCATAAAATAGATACCGCGGGAGCCGGTCAGCAGCGTGATGAGCAAGACGGCTCCACCGACAACGACGAGCAAGGGGGCTGCCAATGGTTTCGGCTTCTCCGCGACCAGGACCGCCAGGAGGAGCCCGAAAAGGATGCCTGAAAAAAGGACGTTCTGACCGGTATAAGTGAAAACACCATAAGGCCGCACGAAGCGGCCGGTCATGGCCAGCCCCTCGTCGCCGGCAATGCTCCAATTGATCCAGTGCGCCGGACCGGTGAGGAACTGGAAGAAAATCAGGCATGCGTAGGGTATAGCAAACCAGAGAACGAGCCTCGAAAATCGTTGAACATCCTCGATCGTGAGGCAGGCGGGAACAACAAAAGCCATCGGCATGTAGAGCCAATAGGTTCTGGCACCGAGGAGCCAGGCCAGCATGTTGGCTTCCTGCATGAAGGCCAAGCCGCCGAGCATGATCGTCGCCAAGGCAAAAAGTAGCCAGACGCGGAGCCACTTGTTACGAAGAACCAGGCCATTGGCGAGGCAGTGACCGTAGAGGACGATGACCAATGGATCGCGGAGGAAGAAAAGCGGTGCGGCCAATTGCGGCAGCACCCACTTGCGCAACACACCTTCGGCCAGGAACAACACAAAGATGAGGAAAAGCAGCCGAACGGCGAACTGGCGCGCCCGGGCGTCCCGCTGAGTCGCCGGCACAGCCATCATCGGACGCGGACGCGAGGCGACTGCGCTCGCCATCACGCCTGCGTCACCTTGCCAAGAAGGTCGACCATCGCGGACTGGTAGCGCTGCCAAGTGTACTCCTGCGCCTTGGCATAGGCTGCGCGGCTCATCGCCACGCGGAGCTCGTCGTCGTCATGCAGCCGCAGCAGACGGTCGGCTATCGCCTCGGGATCGCGGATGGGAACGATGTAGCCGTCCTGGCCATCGTCGATGATGTCGGGCCCGGCCGTGTGCGGGGTGGTGACAACCGGAACGCCCCTGCCCATGGCTTCCAATATGACCAAGCCGAAGCCTTCGGCCAGGGAGGGGAACACCATCACATGGTGGGCGGAAAGCTCGTCGAGCACTCGCGCATGGCCGACCGGACCCAGCCATCGGTGCGGGGCGACGGCACGGCGGAAACCGGGTGTCGGATCGGTGGGGCCAGGGCCGAGCAGTGTCAGACGGATGGCCGGACCGAGCAGCTCGGCAGCGCGCAGCAGATAGGCGACACCCTTGCGCTGCCGCAAGTGACCAACGAAGACAACATGCAAAGGTTCGCCCTTGAGCCGCCGCCGGGGCTTTGGCCACTCAAGGGACAATGGAGCACCATAGGGAACCACGTGAACCTCGGCCGAGAACGACGGTGCGGCGCGAAGGGAGGCGGCAGTGAAGGAGGATGCCACCACCACGTGATCAGCCAGGGCCAGCTCATGGTCCTTGCGAGCGAGCTTCTCGCCCGAGTCCTTCAGCGCTTCCAGCGTGTCGGCCCATTCCGGCTGAAGCTCGCGCTCCTCGTCGAAAACGCGGTGCATATGCCGCCAATAGGTGATCGGCAGCTCGTAGACGCATCTCCGCCCGAGCTGCCGTGCCGCGACGAAAACCTCCTCGGCCGCATCCTCATAGGCATAAACGGCGGTGGCTCCAGACCGAGGTAGGTAGACCGCGGCCGCGCGTGCAGTCGCACGGTTCTGCCGCTCGATGGAGAGGAGAGCCCGGTCGCCGCGATACAGTGGCGTCAACCCCAACCGTGCGGCGCCGAGGGCCAGGAGCGGCCGCAGGGGATGCTGGCGGACACGTTGGCCGGAAACGCCCGGGAGGCCGCGCCTCGCCAACTCCTTGAGCATCGCGGTGGGCAGCCACCTCGCGCGAAGCCAGCGTTGGGTGACGGCGAGGCCGGTGACGAAGCGATCCAGAAGCCCAGCCTCGGCCAAGCCCTGCACCAACCACTTGGCGTTGGGGCTGGCGTTCGGGTGAACGGCCAGAACCCTCACGGCACGCGCCAGCGAGCATTCGGGTTGTCGTACCGCCGCAAGAGACCGCGCATCAGCATTTTCCGCGGGCCGCCACACGCAACGGTGGCGGTTCGTTCAGCGAGCTGATCAAGGCGCTCATTTTCTCGAGATAGGCCATCGCGACGTTGCGGCTCGTGAAGCGCTCAAGATGAGTCTCGACACCAGCGAGCCTCTCATGCGCCATCCGCGGCTGCTCGAGCAGCGGGCGGAGCATCCGCGCGAGCTCGACGGCGCTACCGTTGGGGAAGGCCAGGCCGTGCGGACCGATCGCCTCGGGGAGGCCGCCATCGCGGGACACGACAGGGAGACAGCCACAGGCGAGGCCTTCCAAGGCGACTATTCCAAACGGCTCTGGCCAGCGAGATGGGACCACCATGAGCCGGTGTCGATTGAGCAACTCGGCAACCTCCGACGGCGCACGGGCGCCCACAAACGCGACGCTCGACTGCAGACCCAAGTCGGCGACGAGTTGCTGCAGCCGCGCACGCTCGTCGCCGTCGCCGACGATCGTCACCGAAGGCACGAGACCCTGCCGGCCGAGGATGCCCAGGGCCTCGATCAGCGTATCGCAGCCCTTGTCGGAGACGAGGCGGCCGACAAACGCGATGTCGCGGTCACGCTCGGCCCAGGGCCGTCGAGACGCGAAGACGGAGCTGTCGTAGGGGTTGCCGATCGCGTTGGCACCGGCGATGCCGCTTGCCAGGAAAGCGCTGCAGGCGATGCCGGGCAGGTGGCCAGCAAGGACGAGCTTGGCCCGGCCACGCCACGAGGGATGTCCGTCAGGCGGCAGGTAGTAGGTCTGATGACTGATGACCACGGGCCGGCGCCACAGCAGGGCGCGCGGTGTGTAGTTAAGGCTAATGCCGGCCTCAAGATGCACGTCGGACCATCGGACCCAACGGGCAAAGGCACCCCAGCCGGCATCGCGGACGACCTGATAGGGAAAGCCGCCATCGGGGCCATGTGTGGACGTCATGACGACCACCTCGTGCCCCATGGCGGTCCATTCACGGGCAAGGATCTCGATCAACCGCTCGATCCCGCCGACCGAGGGGGCGAAGCAGGTGCTGAAGACGCTGATCCTCAAGCCGGGACCGCCTCGCGCATCATGCCGGCGAACAGCGCCGCCGTGGCTCCCAGATCGTGGTTGCGGTACCAGCTATGCCCTGCAGCGGCGATCGCCTCTTGGTCGAAGGTGCCGCGCCGCAACGTGTCCAGGCCCGAAAAGTGACGCCCCTCGACGACGTCGTCGCAAATGGTGCCCCGGTCGGTCAGATTGACGCAAAGGAGCGCATGGGCGTGGTAGGCGGCCAGTATCCCGGATTTCGCAAGCACATGGCGCGGGTAGGCGGCGATGCCGATGCGCGCCCGCGCCATCAGCGCCGAGACGCCGTCGGCAGGGAGCACGCCCAGGTGCTCGACCGGCAGGCCGTCCGGCAGCGGCGCATCCGGCACGCCGGGACCGATATCCTGTATCCGCTCGACACCGAGCCAGCCCACGCGAGCCGTGCGCACGATCGGGCTGCGATAGACGAGGCTGCGCCACCCTCGGCTACCGAACACGACGGCGACGCCGTCGCGGTCCCCTAACGGAGCAGGCGCCTGCAACTCGCCCACATTGGAGAAGACCGGCATGACGACCACCCGGCGGGTCGGGAACCAAGCGCGAAGCCGCCGGGCGATCAAGGCATAGCCGCAGACCATGGAATCGCTCAGGGCGCCCAAGGCACAAGCGATCCGGCGCTGCGGCCAGGAGGTCCAAAAGCTCGACCGCCAGGGTGGGCCGCTGGCGTAGAGCTCGTGGAACATGGTGACGAGGCGGCGCCCGGGAGCGGCGGCCTTCCAACGGGCGAGGCCGTCGACGAGCCAGAAGCAGAGGCCGCGGCGGGCGTAGCCGTAGCCCGAGAAGTGGAGGAGGACGGTAGCGGTGCCGGTGCGCTCCAGGGCTTGGGCCAGCGCTGCAGCCGCTGGCGCGCCGAGACGGTCGACCGGAAACCCCCCTACGGCCCGGCCATCAGCATTCGGTCGCTCGGTTCCGGCGACCAGGAAGCGGCTCCGGACGCCGTTCTGCTCCAGCGCCCGGGCCAACACGTGCGCATAGTCGCCGAGCCCGTTCACGGCGGGCGGCAGGGCGGGCACGATGTGGGTGATCGCGGTCAAGCCAGGACGGGCTTTGCTTGCGACACCAGAACGGCCCGGCCGACGAGGCCCAGATGCACGATAAGCGGTGCGCCTTGGGTGACCGCCAGGAACCAGTAGGCCGAGGGCAGGTCGGTAATGGGGAAGAAGGCCAACATGACGGCCTGAGCGGCGAGCCCGGCCAGCGTTCCGAACCAGAGATAGACGGTGTGGCCGCCGGCGAGAAGGATCTGGTAGGCGCCGCCACTCAGCATGGTCAGCGCGGCGAGCCCTAGGGCGATCGGAACGAAGTCGCCCAGATGGCTATAGCCGTCACCCAGCACCCAGAGGAGCGGGTCGGCGAACAGCCAACCGGCGACGGTCAAGGCGACACCGACAGCGACGAGCCAGGCAATGCCCAGCGCCGCACGCGGGGTGAAGGCGCCGCGAGAGATCCAGGGCATGAGGATGTAGGCGGTGACAGGCGTGACGAACATCGTCACCTGCGCGAGGCGGCTCAGGGCACCGAGCTCGGCCACGGCCACGGCACCGGCGGCGATGCCCAGGGCGAAGAGCGGCAGCACGCTCTGCACGACAAAATAGGCGTGTCCCGGCCAGAGCGGGCGCGCATAGCGGAGCACGGCGGCGCGCGTGGCCGGGTCGACGGGACCGGGCGGCACAGCGTGGCCGGCACGGAGCAGCAGCAGCATGAGGCCGGTGGCCAGGAGCCAGGCGAGCAGGGCGAGCCAGAGGGCAAGCCAAGAAACGACGACGAAGGCGGTTGCGACCAGGGCCAGTCGGAAGGCCGCGGACCCGATGCTGGCCGCGTTGAGCCGCCGGTGGTCGCCGTTAACCGCGGCGAGCATGCGATGGAAGACGACGCGGCCCTGGACGGCGATGATGGCGACGACGAGGCCGAGAAGGGCGACGACGGCCGGTATGCCGACTTCCCGCGGGATCGGGTGGCATAGCAGCAGGACAGTAGCGCCGACGATGGAGGCCATGGTGAACCAGCGCCGCAGATGGTCGACGGCGGCGATGGCGGCGGCGCGCTCGGCCGCGGAGCGGGCCTTGCCGGTAAAGGCGACCAAGGCACCACCGGTACCGAGATCGCAGGTGGTACCAGTTATTCCAATGAAGGCACCCATCAGCGCATAAATCGCGTATTCTTCTACAGAGAGGATTCTGACGATCATGACTCCGGCAATTAGACCCAGTACCTGTGCAATCCCCTGAGCGGTCGCAAATTTGCCGGCTCGGTTTACCGCTCTGAGCGCTCCCCTAATGATCAGGGCTTCCACTGAGGCGCGCGAGCTTTGTCGTCTGACTTAAAGCAATGGCGCTGTTCGGCTAGATTCATTATTACAGATGCGGCGGCTCGCTACTTACCGCCGCTCGCCTTTCCAAGCCACATCCCGCAACTGATTGCGGGCGCGACTTCGTAGCCGAGCGCGGTCAGAAAGGAGCGCACAGTCTCCACCGCCCCTGGCCGGTGCCGGTCATCGGCTTCGACGAGCAGGGTCGGCCGGCAGCGACGCAGGGTCTGCTCGGCGCCCGTGAGCACCGCAAGCTCGTGCCCCTCAACATCGATCTTGATGAAGCCGACATCGTCGAGCCCGAACTCATCGAGCGGCCGGGTCGGGACCGTGATGGCCTCGACTTTAGTCTCGAGCCCAGCCTTGAGCGGGTTGCTTGCCTCGACAGTGCCCCAGCCATGGTAAGTCACTCCGGCTCGCTTTGGCACTATTAGCTTGGCCTGGCCATTCCGATCGGAAAGGGCGCAAGCGTGGACATGAACACCAGGCAGCGCAACCGCAAGTCGGTTGGCCAGAGCCGGGCTCGGCTCGAAGGCGTGCACCTCGCGTGCCAAGCGCCGAAGCCGCCAAGCGTAAAGACCCAAATTGGAGCCGACGTCCAGCGCAAGGCGATCGCGCGACACCCATTGATCGAGCTGGCTGAACTCTGGCTCGGCCGATGGTTCTGCAGTCGCACTCCAGACATGGGCCGGCATAACGCATCGGGCCGGCACAATTCGTTCGGCGAAAGTCGCCAAGCGACCAACCCACCAGCTTGTGCGGAGATATCGATTGTTCATGCGGCGTTCAGGCCTTCACCGATCGCGCGACGCTGGGGATAGTCGGCCGTGCCGGCGTAGAGAGCCCGGTGACGGCAGCCCCAGGCCTCAGGAGAGAAGCGCGCCGCATTGGTGGTTCCCGCAACGCAGAGTCTCGCGCACAAGTCTGGATCGCAAAGCAAGCGGCTAACCGCCCCGACCAGCGTTTTCACGTCACGTGGATCAGCCAGCAGAGCCCCCTCTCCCGCCACCTCCGGGAGCGCGCCAACCGCCGAGCAGACGACGGGCGTGCCGCAGAGTTGGGCCTCGAGCACGGGGTAGCCAAAGCCTTCGTAGAGGGAGGGGAAAAGGACCACGCTCGCCATGGAATAGACGGTCGCCATACTTTCGCGCGGCACGGTCGGGGCGAAATGGACGCGATTGACGAGGCCCGTGGCGGCCAGGCGGTGCGCGATGTCGGGGGTGCGGGGGCCGACGAACAGTAGGACGGTGTCGGGGAAATCCTGGGCGATGCGGGCGAACACGTCGAGGACCGTGCGGCGGTTCTTGTAGAAGCTGCTGGAGCCGACGTGGAGGATGATGCGGGCATCCTGCGGCAGGCCTAGCCGGCGGCGGAGGCGCAGGCATTCGTCCGGGGTGGCGGGTGCCATGGGCTGGAAGACGGCGTTGGGGATGGTGACGACGCGGGTCGGATCGAGGTCGGCGAGCCCGAGGAGATCGCGGCGGGTGGTGTCGGAGACGCAGACGATGCGGTCGACGCGCGCCAGGCGCTTCAGGATGCGGCGCATCAGCCAGCGGCCGGTGGCGGTAGGGTGGAAGCCTTCGAGGCGGCCAGCCTCGCAGAGATAGGGGATGACGTCGTGGACCGTGACGATGGAGGCGCGGTGGCGGATGACGTCGAGGTAGGGGACGTTGCCGGGATCGACGACGTGGACGATGTCGGCCTTCTTGCCGGCGAAAGCGAGAGGGGCGGTGACGAAGCGATCCAGATTGGCCAGCAGCTTGCGGGCTGGGTGGCCGCCGGTACGGCCAGGGGCAAGCCGGGAGATTAGCGAGGGCGCGCGCAGCTCACGGACGGCGAGGTCGGCGCGGCGGGCGTTGTCGAGCAGCAGGTCGCCATAGCCGAGCATGCTGCGCTGGTTGGCGCTGCGAGCATTGGTGAGGATGCCCAACGAATAGCCAACCAGCACTAACTTGGACATCACCTGCTACCTATCTGCGGTTTACCCACGATGAAGTCGGTGAACCAGCATAAGCGACGCATCAATCGCAAGCCTCCACTCGGCCGCTCGACTTGACTCAGCCCCCTGAAAGAGGGCCGCGGATAAGGGGAATCTGTTCTACCTTG
>CAYWSB010000125.1:0-15314 GCA_964460465.1 uncultured Geminicoccaceae bacterium
GCCCCTGCGAGCGGCGGGCCGCGCCGGGTGCGCCTCCTCCCCCCTGGCGGGGCGTCGCCCCGGCCGGATCGCGCCGCGGCCGTCACGGAACGCTGCGGTCCGGCTGCGCCGTGGGCATGGGCGGCCCGACGAGCGCGGCGATGGCGCCCGCGACCATGCAGCCGGCCAGGATCGTCGCGTAGAAGCTCATGGACGCCGCCAGCGCCGTGCTGGCCGGCACGCCGAGGCTGCCGAAGAAGAAGATGTAGGCGCCGTCCTGGATGCCGATGCCGAGGATCGAGATCGGCAGCAGCACGAAGAGCGTGATGATCGGGTAGACGGCGAGCAGCGGCAGCGCGGCGAGCAGCGTGCCCAACGCCGCGAACAGGCACCAGACATGCGCCACGCGGGCCAGAACGACGAGAGCCGAGACAGCCGTGGCCCGGCGCAGGGTCGCCGGGTGGGCGAGCACCGTGGTCATCGCGCGGTGCAGCTCCCTGGCCTTCGCCGCGATCACCGTAATCGGCCGGCGCAGCAGCCCGTGTGCCAGGACCCGCTCCAGCACCAGCATGGCGACGGCGAAGAGCGGCCGGGACAGGAGCGCCACGCCGGCGGCGATGACCAGGAGCGCCGCGGCGACCACGAAGGTCACCACCTCGGGCGCCATGGCGACACCGATGGGCAGGGCCAGCACCAGCAGCATCCCCAGGAGCGCCATGGCCGCCGAAACCATGACGCTGACCACCCGGTCCGCGATGATGGTGGCCGCCATATAGGTCGGACCATTCGGGTGATGGCGCAGCAGCACGAGGCGCATGGCGTCGACCGCCAGGGTGTTGGGAAACAGCAGCGCCTGGAAGTCGGCGAGGAAGATCGCCCGCTGGACGACACCATAGCGCAACGCCGCGGCGTGGCCGCCGAGCAGCAGCCACCACTTCAGCGCCACCAGCACCCGCGTCGCCATGAAACAGGCGAAGGCGAGCAGCAGGAGGCCGCCGTGGAGCCCGGTCAGCACCGTCCAGGTCTCCGAGACGTCGACGAAGAGCAGGATCAGCGCCAGCACCGCTGCGCTGAAGGCGAGCCGCGGCAGGATCTTGCCGGCCCGGCTCACCGACCCCGCCGCCCGCCGCGCCACGCGGCATGGGACATCCCGGCCAGGTCGGGCGCCGGTGCACGCCCGTTGCCCCTCGTACCGTGCGCCGCGAAGCTCCGCATCCGTTCAATCTTTCTCGGCCCGACATTGCCGCGGGCGTTCGACCGATCCCCGATGGACAACGCAGGGGACCGACGGCATCTTCCCGCAGCGGCAGCAGCCGACGAGTGGTCACGCCGGAACGAGGTGGGACGACGCTTAGCCGCTGCCATCGGCGATGGCAATTCGCACCAACGCCTGGCGGCGCCGGTCGCGACGCCCGCTGCGGTGCGCTCTCAGCCTGGACGGTCGGCGACCTGCGATGAACATCAGTGATCTGGCACGGCGGTTCCTGCTGCCGGCGCCTGCGGTAAGTGTCTACTATCTCGCCAAGTTCGGCTGCCGGATCAGCCCGCGGGCGGAGGTCGAGGTCAGCCCGAACCTGGTCATCGGGCGTGGCTCGCAGATCAGCTCCTTCGTCAAGATCAAGGCCAGCTACGGCCCGCTCCGGATCGGCGAGCGGGTGGCGATCGCGACGGGCGTGTTCATCGCGGCGCACGAGGGCGGGGTCGAGATCGGCGACGACAGCATGATCGGCCCCAACAGCGTGATCGTCGGGGTCAACTACCGCTACGACCGCCTCGACGTCCCCGTGCAGCACCAGGGCACCACCTCGAAGGGCATCCGCATCGGCAAGGACGTCTGGCTCGGCGGCAACGTCGTGGTGATCGACGGGGCCTCGATCGGCGACCACACGATCGTCGGCCCCGGCTCGGTGGTCACCGGCAAGCTGCCCGACCGGGTGATCGCCAGCGGCTCGCCCGCCAAGGTGCTGTTCCGCCGCCGCTGAGCGTCAGGGGTGGGGTCGCCGGATCACGCGGCGGCCCGGGAACGGCCGGCGAAGAAGGCGACGGTTGCGGCGAACGCCCGGCCATCGGCGAGGACGATGGCGCCAAGGCGCCGGGCGTCGAGATAATGGCCGACGCCGGTGAGCTCGTGCACGGCGGCCGATTCGGGGAGCAGCGAGTGGAAGCGGCCGCGGGCCGCCACCACGTCGGGAAACTCGATCCCGAACTCGACGATGTCGATCGGCGGGACGTCGGCGCGGACGCCGCCGGCCAGCCCGCCGTTGTCGTAGAAGGCATTCCAGATCGCCGCTGCCGTCGCCGTATCCAGGGCCGCTGCCGGCAGGCCCCGGTCGCTGTGCATGCGACCGATCCAGTAGGCATCCGCATCCGCCGGATCGATCGGGTCGATGACGCCGCCGCCCATCAGGACGGCACCGGCGAGCGGCCGGTCGCTGCCGAGCAGCCGCAGCACGTCGCCGGCCCCCATGGAATGGCCGATCGCGAGCGGCGGACCGCCGCCGGTGTGGCCGGCGAGCCAGTCGACGGCCGCGAGAGCGGTCGGCAGCGGGTCCCAGGCGGCGATGTCGGCGAGGTCGGGGACGGGGCTGCGGCCGTAGCCCGGGTGGTCGACGGCGAGGACCGCGAACCCGGCAGCGCCGAGGGCGCGACGGGCGACCACCGCCGTCGGTTGCGCGCTGCCCTCCGCATTCGCCCCGTGGAAGAAGATGGCGCTGCGCGCCGGCCCGTCGCGCGTGGCCGGATCGAACCAGGCGACGGCGCCGCTCTCGAGCACCAGCATCGCCTCGCCGGGCACCGCCACCGGCATCACCATGGCATGCAGCGTGAGCAGGCGCGGCAGCGGCACCCAGGGCCCGTGGCCGCGCGGCAGGAGCGTGTTGCCGGCGAGCACGGCCGCCACACCGACCGCGAGGCCGATGGGCAGGAGCCCGAGGCGGCGGGCGATCGCGACAGGGAGGCGATCGAGGTAGGACAGCACGAAGGCGACGGTGGCGGCGGCCAGAACCAGCGCCGCCAGCCCACCCATGGCGGGCGCGGCAAAGGCGAAGATCGCCGGCGCCAGTGGCAGGAGGGCCGCCAGCATCGGCGTCGGCCAGCGCCGCCCCCTCGGCACCGCCGCGTCGATTGCACCCAGCACCATGGCCGCGAGCAGGAACATCCAGATCGGCACCAGGCCGCCGGCCAGCCCGAACAGCAGCCAGACCGGCAGGGCGGCCACGAGCCAAGTCGTCCACCGCGCCAGCGCCATCATGCCCCTCTGCTCGACCGCATCACCGCGCGCGGGTGGCGGTGGCGCCGGGATCCGCGCCCACGCCGGCCAGACGCGCGCGCTCGCCGACATTGAACATCCAGGCGCCGGGCAGCGCGGTCAACAGGTTCAGCGCCTCGCGGACCAGGATCAGCGCGAAGGCGCTCTCGGGCGTGATGCCGGCGAGGCCGAGCAGGCCCACGAAGGTGGCCTCGCGCGGCCCGATGCCGCCGAAGGAGATCGGCAGGAGGGCCACGAAGATGGCGATCGGCACCACCGCCATCAGGAGCCCCATGTCGATCGACAGGCCGAGCGCCCACGCCCCGACGACGAAGCTGACGGTGCGCAGGAGCTGGTTGAGCACGCCCAGGAGGAACGACCAGGCGAGCGTCCAGGGATAACGGGCATAGGCGTCGAGCCGCGCCTCGATCCCGGCCATGGCACTGGCCACACGGCGGAGCGGGCCCCAGCGGAAGAAGACCCGCTTGGTGAGGCGGCGCACCGGCGGCGCGTAGAGGCAGATCGCGAGGCCAAGGATGGCGGCGACCGCGAGCACGAGGAGCACCGACACCTGCCGCGGCAGGTCGATCGGCGACATCAAGAGGCCGAGCGGCACCAGCACGAGCATGCCGAGCAGGCCGAAGATCCGCTCGATCACGAGTGAGGAGAGGGCGAGCGGCAGGTCCCTGGCATAGCGCGAGAGGCCGTGCACCCGGAGCGCATCGATGCCGACGCCGCCCGGCAGGAAGGCGCCCAGATAGTTGGCGACGAAGCTGATGCGCAGCACCGCCCGGAACGGCATCCGCGGCGCGTTCGGGCGCACCAGCACGTACCAGCGATAGGCGGCGAACACCCGCTCGACGAGGAGCGAGACCAGGAGCAGCAGCAGGAGCCAGGGATCGGCGCCAAGCAGCAGCCCCGGCAGGGCGGCGAGGTCGATGGCGGCGAGGAGGATGACGAGCACGCCCGCGGTGACCGCGAGCTTGAGCCAGAACGCGGCGCGCGGCCGCGGTTGCCCGGATGCCGCAGCGGTCACGTCAGCAGCTTCTCGGCGAGGTACCATTCGGCGGTGCGCCCGAGCCCCTCGTCGAGGTCGACCCGGGGCGCGTAGCCGACCAGCCGCCTCGCCTTCTCGCTCGAGAAGGCGCGCGACTTGGTGAAGAAGTCGCAGCGCCGGCGGTGCAGCGGCGGCTCGATGCCGAGCGGCCGGCAGACCGCCTCGCACAAGGTGGCCGCGGCCAGCAGCGGGGCCAGGGGCAGGTGCCCCTTGGGCGGCGGCACGCCCACCGCCCGCGCGGTCGCGGCAACCAGCTCGTTCAGGGTGGTGTAGCGTGGCCCGGCCAGGATGAAGGTCTCGCCCACCGCCGCCGGGTGCTCGCCCAGGAGCACGATGCCGTCGGCCAGGTCCTCGACGAAGGTCAGGTGGTAGAAGATCAGGCCCTTGCCGAACATCCGGAACGAGCGGTTGCGGATGGTCCGGAAGAGCTTGAGGAAGCGGGTGTCGCGCGGCCCGTAGATGCCGGCCGGGCGAAAGCAGGCGCCGGCCAGGCCGCGCCCGAGATAGGCGTTGAACAGCCGCTCGCTCTCGACCTTGCTCGCCTGGTAGGCGTCGCCCGGGTTGAAGGGAGCGGACTCGTCGGCGATGCCCTCGACGTCGCCGTGCACGCCGACCGTGCTGCAGTGGACGAGCCGGGCGCCGTGCGCGAGCGCCGCCCGGAAGACGTTCTCGCTGCCCGCCGCATTGACCTGGTGGTAGACCTCGTCGGCGAACTTCGCCTCGCGGTAGAGGGCGCCGATGTGAAAGACGTGGCTGCAGCCGGCGACCGCGCGGTCCACCGCCGCGGCGTCGACGAGGTCGCCCGGGGCGATCGCGTAGCCGAGTTGCGCCAGCGGCGGCGCCTTGGCCGGGTCGCGGACCAGCACCCGCACGCCATAGCCACGTGCGGCCAGGGCCCTGGCCACGTACCAGCCGGTGAAGCCGGTGGCCCCGGTGACCAGGGCGGTATGCTGCGCAGGATCGGGCGACGCCATGCTGGCCGCTTTGTTGCTCGCAGGAGAAAACCGTCAGCGACGCGTGGGCGCCGACACGATCGAGAGGGGCCCGCCGGGGTGGGATGGCACAGCCCTGGCTTTAGGTGATAAGCCCGGCCGGCCACAAGCACAAAAGCCTGTCCTGGAATACGCGCGCGGCCGCTTGCGCTGTCAATGCACGGCGAGGCGTGCTATCGGCCGGAGGCGGCGTGAAGCTGCAACCGGTGGTGGCGGACCGGACCGGACGACTAAACCGGATAGCTCGCGAACAACCACGAAGCGGGTGCCCCGTTCGCAGCCCGTCCGGCCCCATCCGCCGTCTGCCGTCACCGTTGGCCCAGCTCGGCCGCAGACACTCTTGGACGCCGATCGAGACCGACCGTTGAGCAAGGCATGAAAAACAAGCGATGTGCGGCATAGCGGGTGTCGTCGCCCTGCCCGGCGGCACGCTGCCCGAGCCCGGCGTCGTCGCCCGGATGACCGATGCGATCGCGCATCGCGGGCCCGACGGCGCCGGCTTCCACCATGCGCCGCCGGTGCTGATGGGCATGCGGCGGCTCGCCGTCATCGACCTCGCGACCGGGCACCAGCCGATCGGCAACGAGGACGGCACCATCCAGGTCGTCTTCAACGGCGAGCTCTACAACTACCGCGAGCTGCGCGCCGAGCTCCAGGCCAAGGGGCACGTCTTCCGCACGCAGTCCGATACCGAGGTCATCGTCCATCTCTACGAGGCCGAAGGCGACGGCTTCGCCGCCCGGCTCAACGGCATGTTCGCCATCGCGCTCCACGACCGGCGCCGCGGCCGGCTCCTGCTGGTCCGCGACCAGGTCGGCATCAAGCCGCTGTTCGTCGCCCGCGTCGACCAGCACGTCGTCTTCGGCTCCGAGATCAAGAGCCTGCTGGCCTCGGGCCTGGTGCCGCGCGAGCTCGACCTCGACGCGCTCGCCGAGCTCCTCACCTGGGAGTACGTGCCGGCCCCGGCCACCCTGTTCCGGGCGGTGCGCAAGCTCGCGCCCGGCCATCTGCTCGCCATCGACCTCGCCGACGGACGCATCGCCGAGCGCTGCTACTGGGACCTGCCGCCACCGGCGCCGCCCGAGGCGGCCGACGAGGCGGCCTGGACCGAGCGGATGGACGACCTCCTGCACAGCGCCGTGCAGCGCCAGCTCGTCAGCGACGTGCCGCTGGGCGCGCTGCTCTCGGGCGGGGTCGACAGCTCGATCGTCGTGGCCGGCATGGGGCCGGGGGCGCTGACCTTCTCGATCGGCTTCGACGACCCCTCCTACGACGAGGTGCCACACGCCCGGCGCGTCGCCGCGCACCTGGGCGTCCGGCACGAGGTCGAGGTGGTCGAGCCCGACGTCCAGGGGCTTTTCGACCACCTCATGCAGTTCTTGGACGACCCGATCGCCGACGTCTCGATCTTCCCGACCTACCTCGTGTCCAGGCTCGCCCGCCGGCACGTCACCGTGGCCCTCTCCGGCGACGGCGGCGACGAGCTCTTCGGCGGCTACGACGGCTACGTCGCGCAGGTCGCGGCCTGCCGCTACGAGCGCCTGCCGGGGTTCCTCCGCGAGCGGGTGGTCGAGCCGGCCCTCGCCCACATCCCGCCGCAGCCGCAGAAGAAGGGCCTGATCAACAAGGCCAAGCGCTTCGTCGAGGGCGCCCATCACGACCCGGCGCTGGGCCACGCCCGCTGGCGCCTCTACGCCGACGCCGCCCTGCGCGCCGGCCTGTTCACGCCCGAGGCGGCCGCAGCACTGCGGCATCGGCCGGAGGCGCACATCGAGCGGCTGCACGCGGCGGCTGCCGGCCGGGATGCGGTCGACACCGCCCTCTACGTCGACTTCAAGAGCTACCTCGTCGACAACTGCCTGGTGAAGAGCGACCGCATGTCGATGGCCTGCTCGCTCGAGCTGCGCGTGCCGTTCCTCGACATCGACGTGGTCGAGGCCGCCTTCGCCATGCCCTCGGTGTTCAAGCTGGCCGGCACCCAGACCAAGCCGCTCCTGAAGCAGGTGGCGGCCCGCCACGTGCCGCGCGAGTCGGTCTATCGGACCAAGCAGGGCTTCTCGATCCCGATGAAGAACTGGCTCAAGGCCGAGCTCAGGCCACTGCTCGACGATCTGGTGAGCCAGGACTGCCGCGCCGACGGCCTGTTCCAGCCCGCCACCATCCGCCGCCTGGTCGACGAGCACCTCGCCAACCACGCCAACCACGCCCACATCCTCTGGACGCTCATCGTCTTTCGGGATTGGCGCCGCCGCTGGGGCGCCTGACCGGGATGGCGCGGCACGAGGTCGTCGTCGTCGGGGCCGGCGTGCTCGGCCTCTGCACCGCGCTCGAGCTCGCCCGCTCCGGCCACCGCACGCTGCTGGTCGAGCGCGAGGCCGAGCCCGGTGCCGAGACCTCCGCCGCCTGGTTCCGCATCCTGCACGGCGGGCTGCGCTACCTGCAGCGGCTCGACCTCGTCCGCCACCGCCAGTCGATCGCCGCCCGGGCGGAGTGGCTGCGCCGCTATCCCGACCTGGTCGAGCCGCTGCCCTGCCTGATGCCCCTCTACGGCCGCGGCCTGAAGCGGCGGGCCGCCTTCCGCCCGGCCTTCCTGCTCGACACGCTGCTCGCCTTCGACCGCAACCGGGGCGTCGTTCCCGAGCGCCACCTGCCGGCCGGGCGCGTGCTCGACCGGGCGGCGACCCTGGCCCGCTATCCGGCCGTGCCGACGGAAGGTCTCGAGGGTGCCGCCCTCTGGCACGATGCGGTCGTGCCCGACGACCGGGCCCTGATCGCCCGCCTTGCCGCCGACACGAGGGCGGCCGGGGCCGAGATCCGGACCGGGACCGAGGCGGTGGCGCTCGACGTCACCGACGGCCGGGTGCGCGGCCTCCGCGCGCGGGACGGCTGGACGGCGACCGCCGATGCCGTCGTGGTCACCGCCGGTCCCTGGAGCCGGACCCTGGTCGCCGGCTTCGACCGCGACCTGCCCGAGCTCTGCCGCCCGTCGCTCGCCTTCAACCTCCTGCTCGACCGGCCGCCCCCGGTGGCGGGCGGGCTGGCGGTGCAGGCGCCGCGACCGAATGCCCCGGTGCTGTTCCTCTATCCGCTCGAGGGCGGGACCTTCTGCGGCACGTGGCACCTCCCCTGGCCCGACCCGGTCCGCCGGCCGCAGCCCGACCCGGCTGCCATCCGCGCTTTTCTCGCCGACCTGAACGCGGCGGTGCCGTCGCTCGACGCCGGACCGCAGCACGTCCGCCGGGTCCTCGCCGGCCTCCTGCCCGCCGCCCGCGACGGCACCGCCGAGCTCGCCGACCGGCCGGTGCTGATCGACCACGCGGCGATCGGCGGGCCGCGGGGCCTGATCAGCGCCACCGACGTCAAGTTCACGACGGCACCCGCCCTGGCCCGGCGCATCCGCGCCCTGCTCGACCGCCAGCGGCCCGCGCCAGCCTAGGCAAAGGCAGCGGTGGCGATCTTGACGTCGGCACCCAAATCGAGGAAGCCGGGCGCGCGTCGCCGCCCCGGCGACCGGCTCAACCCCGGCCGGGGCTCGTCGGACCGCAACCTTTGGACCTGCTCGATGACCGACGACCTGCGCGACCGCCTCGCGGCGGCAACCGATCGAGGCGGCCTTCTGGCCTGCGTCGCCGGCCGCGAGCCGCACGCCCTGACCGCGCGCGAGGCCGAGCGCATCGCCCGTCGGCTGGCCGAGCTGGCCCCGCCGGCCGACCTCAGGCTGCTCTTCCTCGGCAACCACACCCTCGATGCGCTGGCCCGGACGGCGGCCGCGGCCGCGCTCTGCCGCGGCGTCTTGGTCGAGTGCCGAGTCGGCCCGTTCGACCAGCACGTGCAGATGCTGCTCGACCCGGCCCTCGGCCTCGCCGCCTTCGACCCGCAGGCGATCTTCCTCTCGCTCGACCTCGAGCGCCTGCTGCCGGCTCTGCCGGCCGGCCTCGCCGGCCTTGCGGCCGCGGCGCGCAGGCGGCTGGTCGACGAGGCGCTGCAGGCTATCGTCGACTGGGTCGAGCTCGCCAAGGCGCGCAGCACGGCCACGCTCCTGGTCGGCAATTTCTGGCGACCGCGCCGCGCCCATCTGGGTCTCGCCGACGCCAAGCTCGAGGGTGGCGAGGCCGCCCTCTACGGCATGCTGAACGCGCGGCTGCTCGACGCCTTCGCCGCCGACCCCCGGGTCTACGTGGTCGATGTCGACCATGCGGTGGCGAGCACCGGGCGCGATGCCGCCAGCGACCCGCGCATGGCGTTCCTGGCCAAGCTCGCCTGGGCCGAGGCGGCGCTGCCGGGCCTGGCCGACCTGCTCGCCCGCTACGTGGCGGGCCTCGTCCTGCCGCCCAGGAAATGCCTCGTCCTCGACCTCGACAACACGCTCTGGGGCGGCGTGCTCGGCGAGGAGGGGCCCGACGGCATCCGCATCGCCGAGGGCGACCCCGTGGGCGAGGCCTTCCGCGCCTTCCAGCGGGCGATCATCGGCATCAGGCAGCGCGGCCTCCTGCTCGCCGCCTGCAGCAAGAACAACCCGGGCGATGTGGAGGAGGTGTTCCGGCTGCGCACCGACATGCCGCTGAAGCTCGCCGACTTCGCCGCCAGGCGGATCAACTGGCAGCCGAAGCACGACAACATCAAGGCGATCGCCGCCGAGCTCAACATCGGCACCGACAGCCTGGTCTTCGTCGACGACAATCCGGCCGAATGCGAGCTGGTCCGCCAGATGCTGCCCGAGGTCGAGGTGGTGCAGCTGCCGAAGGACCCCTCCGGCTATGCGGCACTGCTCCTCGACCTGCCGTCGCTCGAGCGGCTCGCCATTGCCGCCGAGGACCGGCGCAAGACCGAGCAGTACCGGGAGCAGGCCGAGCGCGAGGCGGCACGGGCGGTCGTCGGCACCGACATGCAGGCCTATCTGGCCAGCCTCGGCACCGAGGCCACGATCTGGCCCGCCACCCGGGCGGAGCTGACCCGGGTGCACCAGCTCTTCGCCAAGACCAACCAGTTCAACCTGACGACCAAGCGCTACCAGCCGGCCGACGTCGAGCGCTTCATCGCGGCAGCCGAGTGGCATCTCGAGGTCGTCAGTGCCAAGGACCGCTTCGGCGAGCTCGGGATCATCGCGGCCCTGCTGCTCGAGCGGCGTGGCCCCGACCTCGTGCTCGACAGCCTGGTGATGAGCTGCAGGGCCATGGGCCGCAGCATCGAGACGGTGATCGCCAACCGGATCAAGGCCATCGCCCGCGCCGAGCGGCCGGCCGGCCGGCTGCTGGCCGAGTTCCGCCCGACCGCCAAGAACAAGCCCGCGGCCGACTTCCTCGAGCGCCAGGGCTTCGCGCTGGTGCGCACCGACGACGCCGGCAACCGCCACTACGCGCTGGCGATCGCCGCGGCCGCCGACCTGCCGGTGCCCGAGATCGCCGTCCACCTGCCCACAGGCACCCCGGCAAGAGAAGGAGCAAGGACGCTTGAACCCGAAATTGGCTGAGCTGATGGCCGACATCCTCGACGTGAAGCCCGCCGAGATCACCCCCGGGACCGTCCGCGACGGGCATCCGACCTGGGATTCCTTCAATCATCTCCGCCTGATGACGGCGATCGAGGAGGAGTTCGGCATCCAGTTCTCGATGGACGAGATCGAGGGCATCGAGACGGCGGGCCAGCTCGACGCGCTGCTCTCCACCCACCAGGCCGCCGCCTGAGGCCCACTCCGGCCGTCAAGCGAACGGCGGCTCGCCCAGGTTGAGCACCACCTGCTGCCCGCTCATCCCCCGGGCCCAGTCCGACGCCAGGTAGACCATCGCCTGCGCCACCTCGATCGGCTCGAGATTGCGCTTCATCGCCCGGGCGGTGCCGGCCCGCCGGACGAAGTCCGTGGGGATCGAGGCGAGCAGGTCCGTCTCGGTCATCGCCGGGACCACGAGATTGACCTGGATGTTGTCCCGCGCGACCTCGATCGCGAGGCTCCGCGTGTAGCCCTCGACCGCGCTTTTGGCGGCGATGTACTTGCCCTGCCCCCTGACCGGCAGGTGCGTCGCGATACTCGAGACGTTGACGATCCGCCCGCCACCCCGCGCCCGGAGGTGCGGCAGGGCCGACCGGCAGCAGGCGTGCAGCCCCCTGAGCGAGACGGCGAGCTCCCGGTCGAGCTCGTCCCAGCCCAGCGTCTCGAGCGGCGCCGGGCTGAAATCCATGACCGCGTTGTTGACCAGGACGTCGAGCCCGCCCGTGGCCGCGACCACAGCCGCGAAGAACGCCGCCACCGCCGCCTCGTCGCGGATGTCGCAGCCGAGCGCCACAGCCTCGCCGCCGGCCGCCTCGATGTCCGCCACGATCGCCGCCGCATCCGCCGCCCCGCGGAAATAGTGCACGACCACGCGGCAACCGTGCATCGCGAAGAGCTTGGCCGCCGTCTCGCCGATGCCGCGGCTGGCGCCGATCACCACCACCGTCCGGCCGGCGAGCCCGAGGCCCAGATGCCGCTCGCGGATCTCGGCCGCCCCGGGCATGCGCCTGGGCGGCGGATTGACCAGCGCCCGGATCTCGCCCTCGGCCAGCCGTGCCCCCGCGGCCGCGACCGCGACCTCGGCGATCAGCGTCTCGCTCGCCACCGAGGCCTTGGCCACCCGCCCCTCGAGCACCGCCGGCACGCCCGCCCCGAGGTCCTGCGCGAACGCCAGGGCGAAGCTCGTGAAGGTCGCCCGCCGCCCGGGCAGCCGCATCCCCACCAGGGTCGAGAGCAGCAGCACCGCCTGCAGGTTGGCGCAGACCGGCAGCGCCCGATCGAGCCCGACCAGCCGGGCCAGGGCCGCGCTCGTCGCCGGCGTCACCCGGAACGGCAGCGCCGCCGTGGCCCCGGCGAGCTCGTCCGGCCCGCGGTCCAGCTCCTCGACCGGTGCGGTGAGCAGGCAGCCGTCCGCCGCCCCGTCCGCCGACCCGGCACCATCGGGCGCAGGCGCACCCGGCAGGCGGCGCAGGACACCCGTGACGCCGAGCACCCGCCGGCCGCCCGCCACCTCGGTCCACTCGGCCTCGATCGCCGCCTCGCCGGTGCTTGGGCCCTCCGCCGGCACCGGCCGGACCGTCAGCCGCAGCTCGGTCCCGAGCCGCATCGGCGCCTCGAACCGGCCCCTGAGCTGCCGCCAGGAGAGCACCGCATCCGGCTCCAGGGCCTGCAGCCGGGCCAGGAACGCCACCGCCGCCATGCCGTGCGCCACCCGCTCGCGGTAGCGGCTGCGCCGCGCGAAGGCCGCATCCAGGTGCAGCGCGTTGCGGTCGCCGGTGAGCGCCGCGAAGGCCTCGACCATCGCCGCGTCGATCCGAAAGGTCAGGCTGGTCTCGCGCACGCTCGGGGCCCTCCAAAGCCGCCCCGGCCGGATAGCGCCTCCGCACCGGCGCCGCCAGCCCGAACGCCGCTGGTCTATCCTGTTGGGCAAGACCACCGAATGATGATACAACTATTGCGTTAGATCGAGCCACCGACGGGGAAGGCATGCGGCTGCTCTTCGTGACCTACGAGTACCCGCCGCTCGGCGGCGGCGGCGGCGTCGCCTGCCGCGACGTGGCGGTCGCCCTCGCCCGCCGCCACGAGGTCCACGTCCTCACCTCCGGCATGCCGGACCTGCCCCCCGCCGCCGTCGCGGACGGCGTGCGGGTCTGGCGCGCCCCGGTCTGGGGCCGCCGCTCGCGCACCCGGGCCTCCATCGCCTCGCTGCTCACCTTCCACCCCGCCGGCCTCCACCTCGGCGACCGGCTCTGCCGGGCCCACGATTTCGACCTCGTCGCCTCCTGGTTCGTCGTCCCCTCGGGCACCGTCGGCCACCGCCTCGCCCGCCGCTTCGCCCTGCCGCACAGCCTGCACATCATGGGCAGCGACGTCTGGGGCCCCGCCATGTGGTACGCCCCGCCCAGGAACCCCCTGCTCGGCCCCGTCGTCCGCCGCCTCCTCACGGCCGCCGACCTCCGCACCGCCCCCTCCCGCGACCTGGCGCAAAAGGCCCAGGGCCACCACCGCTGCACCGCCCCCGTCGCCATCGTCCCGCACGGCGTCGACCCTTGGCCCGGCCCCCTGCCGACCAGGACCGAAGCCGGCCCCGTCCGCCTCGTCACCCTGGCCAGGCTCATCGCCAGGAAGCAGCTCGGGACCCTGCTCGAGGCCCTGGCCAGCCTCCCCGACCTCGACCTCCACCTCACCGTCACGGGCGACGGCCCCGACCGCCCCCGCCTCGAGGCCCTGGCGCAGAGCCTCGGCCTCGCCCCCCGCGTCACGTTCACCGGCTTCGTCGACGAGCCCACCAAGCACGCCACCCTGGCCCGGAGCGACCTCTTCGTGCTCCCGTCCAGCCACGAAGGCTTCGGCCTCGTCTATGTCGAGGCCATGCACCACGGCCTCCCCGTCATCGCCGGCACCGAAGGCGGCCAGGCCGACTTCCTCGAGGACGGCAGGACCGGCCGCCTCGTCCCCCCGGGCACTGTGCAGCCCCTCGCCGACGCCATCCGCCACCTCGCCGCGGACCCCGCCGCCCGCGCCCGCATCGCCCGCCACAACCGCGAGGCCGCCAGCCGTCTCACCGTCGCAGCCGCCGCCCAACGCTACGAGCAGCTCTTCGAGGCCACCCGGCACCGCCACCACGAAGCCCGCAGCAACGCCTCCGGCCCGGCCACCCGCCCCGCCCTGCCTGCCCCGACGCGCCACGCTTGATCCGCAACCCGAAAGCGGCAATCCTCCCCCCAGCACAAACGCCCAGGGGGGGGGAGCCATGATCCACGAGCTGCGCATCTACCACTGCCAACCCGGCAAGCTCCCCGCCCTCCTCGACCGCTTCGCCACCATCACGCTGCCCATCTGGGACCGCTTCGGCATCCGCCAGGCCGGCTTCTGGACCACCGCCATCGGCGAGAGCAACCAGCAGCTCCTCTACCTCCTCGCCTGGGAATCCCTGGCCGAGCGCGAGCAGAAATGGACCGCCTTCATGAACGACCCCGAATGGCAAGCCAAACGCGCCGAAACCGAAAAAAACGGCCCCCTCCTCACCCACGTCTCGAACCAGATCCTCCAGCCGACGAGCTTCTCGTCGGTAAAGTGAAGGAGGAGAAGGAAGATGGCGGGGAGGCTGGCCTCCCCACCGGCCCCACCAGTAATTTTGGGGTGGTGATGGCTGAGATGGCGGTCCGAGGATCGCGGGATGTGAGGTGCCCCGGCGTGACCTTGTCCATCCCCGCTTGATCGCGGCGGGGCCTGATGGTATATACAATTTGATGCCGATCGAGTTCGACGCCGAGAAGGACCGGGCCAACATCGCCAAGCACGGCATCTCGCTGACCCGGGCGGCCGATCTCGACATCCTCGCCTTCATCGCGGACGAGCGCAGCGATTACGGCGAGACCCGGTATCGTGCATGGGGCCTGATCGACGGGCAGGCCTACTGCCTCGCCTTCACGGACCGGGCAGGCGCCGTTCGCGCGATCAGCTTGCGCCGGGCGCACAAGAAGGAGATGGATCGCCATGTCGCGAAAGGTGGTCGTTGACCACGACAACCCGGAATGGACCGAGGAGGACTTCGGCAGGGCCCGCCCGGCAAGCGAGCTGCCGCCGCACATCCTGGCAGCGTTCCCCAAAACACGCGGGGCCGGCAAGGCCCCGAAGAAGGTGCCGGTCTCGATCCGCCTCAGCCCCGAGGTCGTGGCACACTTCAAGGCCGGCGGCCCAGGCTGGCAAAGCCGCATCGACGAAGCCCTGCGCAAGGTGGCGGGGATACGCTAAGACCGCGACACTGGCGAAGGCCCAGGGGGGACATCCCCCTAATTTTCGCGCTCAAGGGAAAGACCTCTCATTCTCACACGTCAGCAACCAAATCCTCCAACCGACAACCTTCTCGTCGATGAAGTGAGGGGGGAAGGAAAGTGGATGGCGGGGAGGCTAGCCTCCCCACCGGCCCCACCAGGACTTTTAGGGCGGAGATACCAGAGAAAGCGGCGCGAATGGCTAAAATAGGGTATGTCTCTAGTGGTAAGTCTTTGACATCTGACTCCCGAGTGCTACGCTCCCCCTCATGCG
>CAYWSB010000126.1:0-15149 GCA_964460465.1 uncultured Geminicoccaceae bacterium
CCGCGACTTCATCCAGGAAAACGCGCTCAAGGTGGTGAACCTGGACGTCTGAGGGCCGGCGAGAGGAAGATGCGGGGGAGATGATCTCCCCCGCGCCCCCTCGGGACTTTCCGTCGCTGGTAGTGAATGACAACGTCGGCTGTCGCGACAAGCTCAAGTACGAAGTGTCTACTTGACCTTCTTGTCTTGCTGTTTCGGCTCCTGCGCCTTCGGCGTCCTCCACGTCTTTAAGCAGCCCGAGGCCGCCATGGCGGTGCTGCACAACGACGTCCTGCCGTTCGACCAGGGCCTCGATCTGCCGCTCAAAGCCGTCCTCGCCGTCACCGCCCCTTGTCACCATGCCGAGCACCCCGGACTATCCGCGGTGCGACCCCACGCGCCCGCCCGCCTCGCCGCCGTCCCGGCGCGTCAGAAGGCCGGCAACGACGCGGCGAGCGGGCGGGCGTCGCGGTAGAGCGCCGACAGCTCGGCGTCGCGCGCCAGGGGTAGCGCCGCCGGCAGCGGGACCAGCGGCAGCACGAAGACGTCGGCGCCCGGGTCGTGCCGCGTCCCGCCGATCCGGCTCATCCCAAGGCTGCGGCACAGCCCCTTGCCGGCAACGGTGCACGGCTGCGCCGCCAGCTCCTCGAAGTAGATGCCGAGCCGCGCCAGATCGGCCAGCGCCCGGAGCAGCGAGCGAAAGAGCAGGATCCGCACGCCCGCCGTCGTCCAGGCCGGGCGGATGACGAAGTCGACCACCACCGCGCGATAGAGCCCGGGCATGACCAGGAGGTCGAGCTGGTCCAGCCCGAGCTCGGTCTCCGGCCGCTCGCCGGACCGGTAGGCGGCGTAGGCGTCGCCGGTGAGCGGCAGGATCGTCCAGTTGGCGACGACATGGCCCGGCTGGGCACAGACGAGCCGCCAGCATTCGGGCACCTGCGCGTAGATCGGCGCCCAGTAGTCGACGAGCGCCGGCACCGCCTCGGCCGGCGGCCGCTGCCCGAGCGCCTCGCCGTCGAGAGCGAGCAGATGGTCGAGCAGGTCGTGCGCCGTCCAGCCCCAGGCGAGCACGTCGCGCCAGCCGGCACTGTAGGGGCGATCGGCCAGCGGCGGACGGCTGTCGGCGCCGCCCGGGCAGACCAGCAGCTGCTCCAGCCGATCCGCCGGCAGCTCGAGCATCCGGGCCAGGAGCCGCACGTTCTGCGGCCCCGGCAGCCAGTCGCCCCGCTCCCAGGCGCCGATCGTGTCCGGATGCACGCCCCCGAGCTGGGCGCCCAGACCCTCGCGCGACAGTCCCCTGGCCGACCGCGCCGCCCTGATCGCGGCACCCAGCGCCGGATTGCCGCGCCGCTGCTTGATAATTGCCATCGTGCATCTCCACGATGTCTGAATAGCTGCCGCGAAGAAACCACGGCGCACTATATGATGATCGGCCTTACGGCCGCGCGCCGGCTCATGACCTGCCCAACACCGGAAACACGCCACGAATCCCTATACACATCCTTGCTGGCGTGGCAACCAATTTTGACTGTGCGTTTTCCGGCCTGCTTCAGGTTCGCACCGGCATCGCACCATGGCGCCTCATCCACACCGTCGACAGCCGGCACGTTTTTCGATCCTATCGGCAGGCTGCGGCCGCTGCCGCGTCGACCCGGGCCACGGGCGACGCCAACCGGTCGCCGCTCGACGCCTCGCTTCGGTCAAGCAACGAAAGAGCCGCCGCCATGTCATCCGTCCGCCCCGTCTTCCCCCTGGCCCTGGCCTCGGCGCTGGTCCTCGCCGGCTGCCAGGGCACGCCCGAGCTCGGCGCCGGCGGCTCGCTCGCCCAGGGCAGCGGCGGCAGCAACGGCGACGGCACCGCCGGCACCCAGCTCACCCGCTGCGCCCAGCCGATCGGCACCGCGGCGCTGATCGAGCCGGACCAGCAGAACCTGATCCTGCTCAACCAGGCGCAGCTCCCCTCGCCGCTGCCGGTGGTCCAGCTGCTGATGGCGCAGTCCAACTGCTTTCGCGTCGTCGAGCGCGGGGCCGCCATCGCCGCGATCGAGGCCGAGCAGCGGCGCAGCGGCAAGCAGGTCCGCCTCGAGGCCGCCGACTACATGATCAAGCCCAACATCCTGTTCAGCAACCCCAACGCCGGCGGCTATGGCGGCCTCGCCGGCATCGGCGGCATCTTCGGGCCCGTGGGCCTCCTGGCCGGCATGGTCGCCGGCAGCATCCGCATCCAGGAGGCGCAGACCACGCTCGCCCTGATCGACGTCGGCTCCGGCGTCCAGCGGGCGATGGCCGAGGGCTCCGCCAAGGTGCAGGACTTCGGCGGTGCCGCCGGCCTCGGCGGCTTCGGCAGCAGCATCGGCGGCCTCGGCGGCATCGGCGGCTACGGCAACACCGCCGAGGGCAAGCTGATCGTCGCCGCCTTGATCGACGCCCACAACAAGCTCGTCGACATCGTCGGCAACGACCGCACCGCCAGCCGCGGCGTCACCGTCGACCGCGGCTACGACCGGGCCCTGGTCCGCGACATCCAGACCGAGCTCGCCGCCACCGGCCACTACCGCTCCACCATCGACGGCCTCTACGGCCGCGGCACCCGCGGTGCCATCGTCGACTACCAGACCGCCCAGGGCCTCCCCATCACCGGCGAGCCCACCCCCGAGCTCCTCCAGCAGCTCCGCAACGGGCAGTAGCCCGAGCACCGAGGAGCCCGCCCATGCGCGAGGACTACACCACCACCTACGCCATCGCCCGCTTCGTCGCCTTCTGCGGCTGGCTCACCGTGCTGGTCGGCGGCGCCGTCCTGGCCATGGGCCTCTTCGGCTTCACCCAACGCGGCCTCGGCGCCCAGCAGGCCGCCATCGCCGGCTCGGTCATGGGCTTGGCCGTGCTGGGCTTCGGCCTCCTCCTGGTCCTCTGGGGCCAGCTCACCCGTGCGGTCACTCACACCGCCAGCAACACCGCCGAGCTGGTCAAGCTCCTGTCGAGGAGGGAGCGGCCAAGCGGCGGTAGCTGAATAGCCAAAGACCTCACTAAAAGACGGACATTTCAACAATAAGGTTCCACCGGGAGGCTCGCGATGGCCCAAATATTCATCCACGATGCAAACCGTCTGTTCGGCTACTACGATACCAGGATCGGCGTGGTCGACCGAATCGGCAGGCTGGATCGGGTGCTCACGGACGTGGCCTTCGCGCCCTCGGGCGAACTGTTCGGCATCACTTTTTCGGCGCTTTACAAGGTGGACCCTACTTCGGGTCGAACGACACTTGTCGGCAGGCTTCCGTCCAGCGGCGCGAACGGTCTGGTCGCCCGCGACGACGGAACCCTCGTCGCGACCACGCTCTCCGGCCGATGGATCGAGCTCGACGCCAACGGCGGGGTTTTGGCCACACGCATCCTCCCCCTGGGCGCGACCTCCGCCGGCGACGTCAACGCCTACAAGTCCGGCGGCGGTAGCGCGAGCAAATGGGTGATGGCCGCACGCGGCGACTCCTTCCTCGTCACCGGTGACCCAGCCGACGGCGCCCGCGATCCTGTGCTGGTAAGGCATGGCATCCCGAGCCTGTTCGGCCTCGCCGGCGCCGGCGACAATATACTGTTCGGTGCCGCCGGCGCCCGCATCCTCAAGGTCGACCCGACGACCGGCACGAGCGAGCTCGTGGCCGACCTCAGCAGCCTGGGCTTTCGTAGCATCTCGGGCGCCTCGTGGGTGGGGCCGTTGCTGGAAAAGCCGGTCGTGTTCTTCTCCAGCGTCAACGTGGCTCAGCCCGAGGGCGACTTCGGTAGAACGCCCTTCACGTTCACTATCGCTCGAACCGGCGATACCTCGCAACCGATCGACATTACGTACGAAGTGGTCCCTGGCGGACCGGCAGGGCTCGACAGGCTGCCGGCGGCCGACGCTGCCGATTTTGACTTCGCGTCTCCGTTTGGCAGCTTCGGTACGGTAATCCCAGCTGGCAAGACCTCCGCGAGCATAACTATTAATGTCGCTGGCGACCGAAAGGTTGAAGCCGATGAGTATTTCCATCTTCGGATTCTTGATGCGAACGGTGCGTCGATAGATTCTGCTCGCCGTCAGGCAATTGGGTCCATCATCAATGATGATGCGCCCCCTCACCAAGTTGTATTTTTGAATTTCAATCGAGAAAATATCTATTGGAACGGGATGTTATACAAGGGAAATTTTGAGGTCCCCGGCTCTTCTGTCGATTCATCATCAATTCTTAACAGAATTGCAGGCTTTTTTGCCGAATTTCCGATTGAATTTACTGTCGAGCGACCGAGAACGGGCCCGTACTCAACGATCTATATCGGCGGCGGCACAAAGGATGTGCCCGAGGACGTCCTTGGCGGAAGAAGCTACGCAGGCATGGCAGAAAGGGTCGATCCCGGAAACCAGATCAAGGACGATAAGGCGTTAGTTTTCACTTCGGGAGTTGAGGAGAACGTAGAATACCTGACTCAGGTTGTTGCCCATGAATTAGGTCACCTTTTGGGACTATTTCACGTAGAACCATCTCATCACTTGATGCATCCAATACTTGTTGGAGTTAGAGAAATCGGCGAGCTTGCGTATCGTGCCGAGATAGATGAACAGACTGGAAAAGTGGAATTATGGCCGCGGGGACGGCCACATTTACAGGATAGCAAACACGAATTGATGACGAATCTTAAGGTTGATGTGCACGAATTTACGGACGCGGACACGGCCTTTGCATTTTCAGTAGGAAAAATCGCTTCACCGATTTTTGACGCGCGAGTTGCTGCTTTCAATGGGTCATATAAGTCGCCTAGTTTTACCGAGCTCGGCCACATCCGCGGCGAAGAAGCGGTGAAATTCAGGCTGGATACTGGCGGGGCGGAACAAATCGTGCTCATAGGCAGGTCCACAAGGAGCGGTGAATTCGATATTTTTTCGACGCCCGATTTTGATGGCTCCCGGGCGGCCGCAGCGGCAGCAGTCGACAAATTTGACTTGGCCAAGTTCGCTGTGCCGGTGCGCGGAAGGGTGGACGGCGGGCTTTTTGAGATCGACCTCGTCAAGACCGGGAAGGATGGCGTGAAACCTGTCGGACTAGTGCGCGCGCTGGCCTCTCAGAAAAACGAGGGCGAGTTTGTCCCGGTCGCGGCCGATGACGGCTTCGTCGTCGACGGGGCGGCTGTCGGCAAGAAAGGCATCCTCCTCGACCTTCTGGGCAACGACGTGCCTTTTACAGGAAGGTTGAACACGAAGTTGGTCGAGGTCGTCAGTTCCTTCGACAACGGCACGGCCACCATCAAGAAGGGCACCCTGCTCTACAAGCCGGACCCCGGCTTCGAGGGCACCGACACCCTCACCTACACCGTCGCCGACGGCAGCGGCCGCGCCAGCGACCCCGCCGAGGTCCGCATCGAGGTCCGCCAGCCCGCCCCGCCGCGGGCCGGTGACGACCGGTTCACCCTCGAGGCATCGGCGATCGGCAAGAAGGGCGCCGCCCTCGACATCCTTGAGAACGACAGGCCGAACACGGGTCCCTTGAACGTGAAGTCGGTGCAAATCATCGACGGCCCGGACAACGGCAGCGTCTCGGTCAAGAAGGGCACCCTGCTCTACAAGCCCGACCCCGGCTTCGCCGGCACCGACACGCTCACCTACACCGTCGCCGACGGCAGCGGCCGGGCCAGCAACCCCGCCGAGGTCCGCATCGAGGTCCGCCAGGCCGACGCCTCGCCCGGCCTGCCGCCGCCTCCACCGCCGCTGCCGCCCGGGCCGAGTGGCCCCCTCGCGGCCGGCGAGTCCGCCGGCCCGCTGCTCACCCCCGCCGGCAGCGCCGCACCGGCCCCCCTGGCCCTGGCGGACCTCCTGGAATCGGACGACGCCATCGGCACGGCCGGCCCGGCGACCGCCGCACCCGACTCCCGGACGGCCGCCGCCCCGCCGCCCGGGCCGACCCTCGATACCCTGGTCGCCACCACCGACGATCCCGCGGCCCTGGCATAGCCCCGCCCGGCACCGCATGCGGAAGGGCGACGAGCGAGGCAGCCGGGAAGGCTCGCCTTCCCGGGCCCATCCGGTCTTTTGCGACGGCGGCGGCGAGAACGCTCGGTGACCATGCCGGGCGTGGTCACGAGGTCGCAGCGTCGGCTTGCGCCGGCTCAGCCCTCGAATCCCTGCTCGCGACACCGCCGCAAAAGCTCGATGAGCTGCCCCGCCTGCCACGGCTCCGGCACCATGCGCGGCACGTTCCGCGCCGGGTGCAGCGCCCTCCGGTCATCTTCGGTGACCAGCCGCCTGCCCAGGGCGAACCGCTCGACCGCCTGCCAGAAGGGCGCACCGAGCTCGATGACCTCCGTCACCCGGGCGAGGCCATCGTCGATCCTCCCTTCCTCCCGTCGCTCCCGCGTCGCCGCCCGAACCTCCTCGCGGGTCACGACGAAGGCGTCGAAGCCGGCCACCACGTCCACCGGCGTTTCCAGCGCCCGGTTGCGACACCCCTGCTGCTTCGCCCATTCAGAGATGTTTTGTCCCGCCTGCGGCGGATTGCGCAGCACCTGCGCCATGACCTCGGCAATCGCGTCGAGTTGTCGGACGAGCGGCTCCGGCACAGACTGTGCGGCCCAGACCCGAGAGAAATCCAGCCTTCCACCGTCGGAGCGCTTCGCCGCGAGCGCCGCCAGCCTCGCAACCGCGTAGGCGACGATCTGTGCCCGGTAGCCGCCTTCGTACCAGGCTGCCCTGGAGACGATCTGCTCGGTCGTCCGGAAGATGATGACCCGGGCCACGGCATCCCTGAACCAGTCGTCGCCATAGAGCGCGCGCTTTCCTTCGTCTCTCCAGTCCGCCGTGATCCGCTCGGCGAAGGCCACGAAGCTTTTCTCGGCACCCTTGCAGGCGATATCGGGCAACTGCTCGAACGCCTGCTCTACCTTGGCGAGGTCGGTCTTGGTGATCACCTGCTGCTTGGGATTGCGTCGCAGGAATTGCTGCTTCCTGGCCGAGGTCAATCCCGCCTGGTCGTTCAAATGCTGGCCACGGGCGCGCTCGTAGTACCAGTGCGTCTGCACCTGCGACGAACCCATGGCTGGTGCCAGAAGCCGCCGCGAGATCTGCTCGATCTGCCGGTGGAACGGGTGGTTGGCGAAGAAGTCGCTGGCCCGCACCGCGTTCTGGCTGTTCGCATACCGTGAGATCAGCGGCACCATGGAGGCACCCAGCTCGGGCGCGACCACCGAAAGCTTCATCGGCACGAACACCCCGTCGAGCGCGGCCTTCTTTTCCCGACGCGCCGTCGCCAGCGATGCGGTCGTCTGGGCACCGTTCACGATCTGCAGGTCTCTTGCGCTGGTCAGCATCAATCCGCCGTCGCCGCGCGTCTCGGCCGCAACCTCTGCCGCGGTGGCCGCGATGCCGTTGTTGTAGGCAAAGAACCGGGCCGGCTCCTTCGCCAGGGTCTGCGCAATGCCCTTGTTGACGTTGCCGCGCCGGCCGAGAAAGGTCCGGACGTTGCCCTCCAGCAGTCGGCTGCCGTGCTCGATGTAGATGTCGGCGAGCACCCCTGCCGGAATGGCCGCCAGATAGCCGTCGTATTCCGCACCATCCACGGCGGCCCGCAGCACCGGCAGGCCGCCACCGGGCATGGCCGAGAAGTCGACCACGAGGTCGTCGCGGCCCCCGCGCGAGTCGTGGATCCGCTTGAGGCGCGACAAGTCCCAGATCTGGAAGGTCACCGGTATGCCCTCGACCGCCGCGTCGTCGAGAACCTTCCCGGATTTTCCGCTCGGCGGTCGATCGCTGAAGACATGGAGCCGGAGCGCTGCCGGCCGGCCGTCGCGCTCGATGCGCCGCGCCAGCTGCCATAGGGGCCTGCTCTCCTCGATGTTGCCGGTCAGCCAGCCGCTCCGCGCCTGCTCGAACAACCCGAGCAGCCAATTGAACCCGCTGTCCTTGGCCTCGCTCGGCGTCAGGGCTGGAGGCATGCCGTCGCTGCTAGCCTGCATGGCGATGAACAGGTGCAGGGAATCGTCCGCCTCGTCGAAGGCGAACGCATCGATCTCGAGCCGACGGTTCCGATAGCCTGCCAGTGCCTCGGGACAGCTCTCGAAATCAGGGATCTCGCCGGCCTCGCGCAGCCGCTCGCCAACCTCGTCGACGAAAGCCTCGCGCAGGCCGTAACCCGACACCTCCGCTCGCGATGCAGCAGCGGCCAGCAGATCGGCGCGAAACTCCTCCTCGTTCATCAGCCCCCTTCCGTGCTGCCCGGCCTGCTCGCGGCAGGGAGAGAAATCACATAATCCGCGTCCTCGATACCAGCGGGCACCATGGTTCGCGTCAGCCGCGGGAACGCTTCGCCAACAGGGTGCCGCTCGATGGCCGCGACCCGAAGGTGCGACAAGGTCATGTCCGGGCCGTCCTGCCAGCCGAGCGCGCCGAGCCTGCTTTCCAGCTCGCCGAGAGCCGCCGGCTCCCTGGCCAGCACGTCGCGCAGTCGACCGATCTGGTCTGCGAGACTGAAGGAGTCCGGCGCCTCGGCCGGCGCATCCGCCAGCCTCACGACGACCAGCTCCAGCCGATCGGGCCCCGGATCGAGCTGATCCAGCCCGTTGATCCTGGCGGTGCGTGCCGCCGGGCGGACCGCCTTGACCTCCAGCCGCAGCCCGCCGGGAAGGATGAAATCCTGGGGCGTGCCATCCGGTCCGGTCCAGGCACATACGGCATCGAACGCCGGCAGGAGCGGCATGACCTCACGCTCCAGCACCAGAAGCTCGGCCGCAAGGCCGCGCTGGGCAGCCGCATCGAGCGCGACCCTGCCACCCTCCAAAAGGGTCCGCCAGCGCTCGATCCGCTTCAGCACGGCGGCCGCCGCCCCATCGGCCGAGACGCCTCTCCGCGTGAAAACCACGATGTCGCGACAGAGCGCAGTGAACTCGGCCCGGAGCTCCGGCCGCTCCAGCAGGACCTGCAGCGACCACCTTCCGTCCGGGCGTCGTCCGCGCTCGATCGTCACCGTGCGGAGCTGCCGCGGCCGCGGCGGCTCGACTGGGCCCAGCACCATGAGGCCAACCCGCTCCGGCGCTGCCACGACGGCATAGAGCTCCAGCGGATGATCCGCCGACACGCGCCGGTAGACCGGCTGGCCCGCCGCCCCTCGCAGGTCCTGCCAGAGTTCCTCAATCGTCGTCGTCATCGTCCATCGGCTCGTCGTCGAACTCGAACAGCTGCTGCTGGGCGACGCGGTTCAGACGGTAGCGGATCGGCCGCCCACCTCCGCCGGCTGTCTCCGGCGTTCCCGGAAAGTGCAGGCCAAGGGCCGGGAGGATCAGCCCGTCCTTGTAGAGTGGTGTGCCCCTGCCGCCCTCGCGGCCGCGAAGCAGGTAGATCAGCAGCAGCGGGCCCGGGAGCGCTTGCCGATAGTCGGCAGCTGCGGCGTCGCCCTTCTCCGCATCGACCAGCCTCGCCGCCTCGATCGAGAGCCCATGCCGCACATCCTTCCTGCCACCAACGGCTGCGCTCCTGGCCGACACCTGTATGGCAGGTGGTTCCTTCTTGAGATGAATTCGTCGCTCGCCTGCCCGGATTTCAAGCGCCGGCACGGCAGCCACAGGAACCAGTGCGCCGTTGGTCGGTGTCGGGATGGCGACCGTCCATGATCTGACGGCGCCATTGCCCCGCTCGATCTCGCCGCGCAGCCATTCGGCGATGCTGTCCCCCTGAAAGTCGTGGTTCGACGGATGCACCCGGAAGGCATCGAGAAAGCCCGCAACAACGTCTGCCGGCACGTTCAGCCAGCGCAGCGCATTGGCGAACGGCGACCGCTCGCTCGCGACGCCGAGCTCGGCCAGGCGGCCGAGCAGACTGTCGACCAGCTCGAGGTTCTCGACATGCCGTCGCCGCCCGGCCGGCAGCGTCGCCGTCTCCACGCCCCGCCCCATCAGCGAGATGTCGCGGGTGCCGACGACATCCATCCCGCTCGCCATCTTGTTGCGCGCGGTGATCAAGAGCGTGTCCGGATGCGTGCGCACCCGGAGCCCGAACTCGCGCGGCGTTGCCCCCCGCCGCTTCATCCGCAGGAAGTCCCGCTTGAGCTCGATAGTCGCCTCGGCGACGTGCCGGTACCACCCCTCCGCCTCCACGGTCAGCCACAGTCGGCAGAGATCGCCGTACCCGTCGCGGTAGCCGAACCAGCGGCCCATCTGAAGGAGCGTGTCGTACGCTTTCGCATTGCGCAGGAAGTAGCTGGTGGAGAGCCCCTCGAGCGTCAGCCCGCGCGACAGGCTGTTGCCGCCGACGGCGACGACCCGGAGCTCCCCCTGCCCGTAGTCGAGGCTCGCGGCCCCCGTGCTCTGATTGACCGCCCTGACCACCACCGGCGAGATGGCCTCGTGCAGCACGCCCAGCACCTCGGGCCAAGCGTAGCCGCACCCGGCGAGCTCGCGCGCGAAGACCTGCTCGAGCGTCGCGATCTCCGGGCTCTGCGCCGCGGCCCGCGGCGGCGGCAGGCTGCCGTGCAGCCGTACCGCCCGGCGCATGTCGTCGAGCCGGGTGCCGATGAGCCCCGCCACCTTGTTCTGGACGTCCGTGAACCGCGAGACGTTGACCAGCATCGAGCGGTGCGGGCCTCCGCCCCGCCCATCGGCGCCGTCACGTGCCCGCAGGTCCCGCACCGCAGTCGCCAGGAGAAAACAGCGCAGGGCGGCCAGGAGCGACGGCGGCAGGTCGCCGACCTCGGCGTTCTTCCCGTGCCCGGCCGGGAGCCAGATGTCCTCGTCGTCGATGCTGCGGAGGATGCCCGACGGCTCGTCCTCGGCAGAGCCGTCGGGCTCGAGCACGGGGAACAGCGCCGTCATGCCGACATAGTTGGTCGGCGGCTCGAGCACGTGGATGAAATCGCGCGGGAACAGGTCGTCGCCCAGCATGTCGTCGCTCGACGCCGGGTCGATGAAGATGTTGGCGAACGGCGTGGCCGTGAACCCCACATAGCTCGATCGCGTGAAGCCTGCCAGCAGGTCGCGGATCGCCTTGTTGATCGCCGTCGTGTCCGCCACGTCCTGCCGGGTATTGATCGAGGCGTTGTCGGCCTCGTCGTCGATCAGGAGCAGCGGCACGTCGATTCGGCCGTCGGCACCGGCGTTCCGACTGCGCAGCCAGTCGGCCAGACGCCGCAGCACCGCCTTGTTCTTCTTGGTCACCACCAGCACCGGCTCGCTCACCGATGCCAGCGAGATGTTGAGCGCCTGGGCCGCGTTCTTGCGGAAATCCCGCTCGCGCGAGGTGAACACGATGCCGAACCGTCGGCCGTCCAGATGCCCTACCCCGACCCTGGTCGTCCGTTGCACCCGCTCGGGTGCCAGCCAGTCGCGGCTGTCCAGCCCGACAAAGGCGGCATCCAGCCGCTCCTGGGTCTGCCGCCGCACGTTCTCCAGGATGCCCGTCAGCAGGATCACCATCCGGTAGCCGGCATCCGCCGCCTTGCAGATAAGAGCAGCATAGGATGCCGTCTTTCCGGACTGCACATCGCCGACAACGAGACCACGACGTTTCCAGATGCCACTCTCGCTTGGGTCGCCGAGCAGATCGAGCAGCTCGTCTGTGGCGTTGTTGAGCGTGCCTACAACTCCGGGAGGCCAGCCAGAATTGCCGAGAAGCTGCCGATAGCGGGTCCAGTAGAACGGCTCGATGCCAGCGCGACGCTTGCTTAGCCAGGGCTGATGGTCGTCGTCCGAAGTTATTGTTGCTCCCTTGTCCATGCGAATTGAGAGGCGCGCATGAATAATTCGCCGAGCCTCGTCTACAATGTTTGCCCCAATCTCGAAAGCCATTGCGAGGCGCGCAAGAACATTATCAATTTCTGCCTCGGTCGGCGGAGGCTCCGCGCGCAGGCGGTTGATGGCATCTGAGGCAAGCTGCTCGGGTGTCTCCTTCATCACTTGCGCAACCTTTCGACAATCCGCCTTGCAGCATCCTGACTTGTGCTGAATGGAAAAGTCATGGGCAAATCATCGAGGATTTTGGTAATCTGCTCCGGCTGATCGGCAAAAGCATCAAGCAGACGACGCGCACGTTTCTCAAGCTCGGCCTCGCTCATCTCCGGCACCTGAGCCACCGGCAGATCATTCGTCATCTGGATGTAAATGTCCTGCACTGGTACCGACATCTCGATCAGGTTCAACAAGTCGTCGATAGCTGCCGCTGAGGGAGACTTTCGGCACGCGGCCACAAGGGGATGATCCCTGTTGATCCGCCACGCTGCAGCATGATCGCGCAACTCGTGCCGGCTCCACACAGATACGACCTTCTCGTCGATCTTCGTGCCGCGATGCCGATAGACGTTGCGGCTCCGAAGCTGAACGGCACCCACGATCCGCTTCAAATGCGGGCGGAGCGCCCCCGGCGGCTCGACCATCGTCTTGCGTATGTCGATTTTCCAAATGTGGTCCAGCTCGATCGGCACATCGACACGGATCCGGGCGAGCCGGACCAGTTCATCCGCGGGCACGATCCGGAACCATCCTCCAGGCACGACAAGCCGACCGCCACGGTAGATGTAGAAACCGTGCGCAGTCTTCAGGCGATCCCGTCCGCCTGCACGATCGAGCTCGTCGGCCTTGAGGCGTGACGGGAACGGGAGCACGAACGGCGAAATCTCGACCATATGCCCATCCACAGGTATCGATTCGCCGTGGAGTGCTTGTCCGCGGGGATGCCGCTCGAGAAAGGGATCAAGAACCGGCAAGGGACGACCATTGATATCGATCGAAAAATCGCCGCTGATTTCTCCGGACAGAAACCTGTGGAAGGCCAAAGCCAACTTGTCCGCAGCCGCGTCCATGATGGCGTCAAGGCCACCTTGCCGATCACCGGCAGAAACTGACAGACGGTCGAGATTGGTCCATACCACTGCAGTGCCGCGGCCGTTCCTGCGAAGGACCCGGATCACCTCGGAATCGAGAGAGTCCTCGGCCCCCAACTCCAGCCACCAGCTGCGGCGGCGGCGACACTCGTCGAGATCCCATGAAGCGACCGACAGGCGGCCATCTTTGAGCGTGCCAACGGTCAACCGCCGGCACTGCGAGAGCGATGCGGTCTTCAATCCAAGGCCGAACCGCCCCAGATCGCTCTCGGATCGAGCCTCGCCAGCATCCCTGCTGCCAAAACGCATGGCATCATGCAATTCAGCTTCTGTCATGCCCTCGCCGTCATCGACGATTGCGACGAGCGGTTCTGGCATCGACCTGAACAGGATTGATACGCGTGCGGCCTTGGCAGCTATGCTGTTGTCCACTAGGTCTGCCAGCGCGGATGGTGCGTCGTAGCCAACAGCACGAAGGGAGTTCATGAGCACCGGAGCTATCGGCGCGACCTCAACACCAACGCGATTATCGTCCCATGGCACCGCGGCCTCTCGAAGTTCCGGCATGATCAATGCGCGCCCCTTACCATATGGGCTGATACAGCACGCATCCCTTGTCGATGTCCAGTGGACTGAAATTAATGGTTGAAAGCTGTGCTGATGGGCGCACTCCACGTCCGCGGGCTCACAAGGGGGACATCATGTCCGCCGAGAAACGGTCGGCCCTGATGTCGCGGATACGAGGCACCAATACCGGTCCGGAAAGAGCAATGGCTGCCGGAATGGCCACCATCGGCCTCCGCTGGGAGGCGCACGCTCGCGACCTGCCAGGACGGCCGGATTTTGTTTTCCGCGAGGCGAAAGTGGTTGTGTTCGTGGATGGCGATTTTTGGCACGGCTGGCGCTTTCCTGCTTGGCGTCATAAGCTTTCTGAAAAATGGGAGCTGAAGATTGAGGCCACGCGCATGCGTGATCGCCGAAACCACAGAAAGCTGAGGCGCGCGGGCTGGGTGGTTCTGCGGTTTTGGGAGCACGCGGTGGCGCAACGAGCGGACGATCTGGCTGCGAAGGTGCGAGACACGGTTGAAGGGCGGCGGGCTTGTCGCCGATCGAACGAGGCGCGGGATTACTCGACGCCAATGGAGGCGCGACAGTCGAATGTTAGCTAGGACCGCCGACCTGTTCTCGGGCGCCGGCGGTAGCAGCGCCGGAGCATTCGCTGCGGGCGCTGAGTTGGCGTTCGGTGTGGATCTTTGGCCGCTGGCAACGGCGACATACTCAGACAACTTTCCAACTGCCCGGGCGATATCGGCACGGCTTACAGAGAACGATCCGCTCCCAACTGGTCGACGAACAGGCGCAATCGATCTGATCTTGGCCTCGCCAGAGTGTACACACCACACGTGCGCCCGCGGAGCACGTGTGCGCAGCGAGGCCAGCCGCGAGACGGCACTCTACGTCCTGCGCTTCGTGCGTCGCTTCCGCCCCCGCTGGCTGGTGATCGAGAACGTCGTGCAGATGCGCCACTGGCACCGCTTCGGCGAGCTGCTCGACGCGCTGCGGGCCGAGTTCGGCCGCCATCATGTCTCGGTCCACACGCTGGACGCGGCCGAGTTCGGCGTGCCGCAGACGCGCCGCCGGCTGTTCGTCCTTTGCGACCGTCTGCGGCCGCCACCCGCGCCCGCCCGGCGCCCGCTCGCCGCCCCGGCCGACGCCGCCGGCATTCTCGATGCGCCGGGCACCTGGCCGGCCCGCCCGCTCTTCGCGCCGCGTCGGGCCGCGGCGACCCTCGAGCGGGCGCGGCGCGGCATCGCGGCGCTGGGCGAGGGCGTGCCGTTCCTCGTCGTCTACTACGGCAGCGACGGTGCCGGCGGCTGGCAGCGCCTCGACCGGCCGCTGCGCACGCTGACCACGCTCGACCGCTTCGGCCTCGTCGAATGGCACGGACCCGAGCCGACCCTGCGCATGCTGCAGGTGCCCGAGCTGCGCCGCGCCATGGGCTTCCCCGAGGGCTTCCGCCTCGAGCGCGGCACCCGCCGGGACCGCATCAGGCTGCTCGGCAACGCCGTCTGCCCGCCGGTCATGCAGGCCATCGTCGCCGGCCTCGTGGCCGACCAGACCGCGCACGCGCCGGACGACGTCGCCGCCTGACGGGCCGCCCCCCGCATCGCGCCAGCGCCCAGCGGACGCCCGCCGGACCGCCCTGCCCCGCTCGCCAAGGCGATCGGCCTGACGCCACCGCCCGGTCCGCCACCAAGGAAAATCCGCAGGGGTCCAGGGGAGATCATCTCCCCTGGCCGGCTTTTCTCCGCGCCGAGCCGCCGCCTCCGGAAAATGCCGCGC